>DYFW01000039.1 GCA_020725005.1 Thiobacillus denitrificans | reverse complement strand
TCGAACTCGTTCACCAGCAGCACGTCGGCGTTCACGCGCTGGAGGATTTCGGCGACGTTGCGGGCCTGCAGGATGCGGCGGGCCTCGGCGCCTGCCAGCCCGGCGCTTGCCGGCTTGGCCAGGTCGGAAAGCAATTGTCCGCTGGCGTCGCGGTTGAGCGAGGCGTTGAAGGTGGCGAAGCGGACGCTGTCGGCGTGCGCGGCGGCGGAAACCGCCAGCGCGGAAAGCACGGCAAGGGAAACCTGACTGTTACGGAACCGGGGGCTTGTCATGATTCATCCTTTGTAAAAATGCGCCGTCTTGCATTCGCGGGCGAGCGCGCGTGCAGGCCAACCCGGCTTCGACGGCGCGATCTGTTTCATTACTACACCTGGCTTATTTCAGATTCATGCAGTTGGCGTAGTACGTCACCGTGGCCGGCCAGTCACTGAAGATGCCGAGGATGCCGACCTCCTTCGCCAGCACGTCGAGCACGGTCATCATGTCGCCTTCGCGCTTGATCGCCGGGTCGATGGTCTGGTAGTAGTAGCCGTTGTTGCCGTCGGCGAGGATGCCCGAGCGTTCGATGGTCCAGGTGATGATATCGAGTCCGGCGGCGCGGGCGTTTCGCGCGTAGGTCGAGGGAACGATCCTGCCGCTGCCGTCGACGTCGAGCAGCGCGAACATCGGCGGTGCGACGATGTGGATGCCTTCGGCCTTGTAGCCGTCGAGTTCGGCGGCGCCCGGCAGGTCGGCGACCGTGTTGGCGTCGTCCAGGTAGACCGCCTGTCTGCCGAACGCCGGCTCGTTGGCGATCCAGTAGCGCACGTCGCGGATATCGAAGGACTGCGGCCATACGTCGCGCGGCGGCACCCCCATGGCCTTGTATTCGTCGATCATCTGCTGCGCGTAGTCTTCCTGCGTGTAGTCGCCGATGCCGTCGCCGTCGCTGTCGTAGGGCATGGGCACGCTGGCGCCCTTCAGTTCGGGCGTCATTTTCACGCCCAGCTTCTTGAACAGCGCGATGCTCTCCTTGTGCGTCATCAGCGTGCCGCTGCTGGGACCGGCGTAGAGGTCGGTACGGAAATTGGCGGTGCCGCCCATAAATTCGGCGACGGTCTTCGCACGCGGGTTGAACGCGTCCATCTTGCCGCGCAGCGTCTTGAATTCGGCCAGGGTGATGTCGCTGGTGCGGCACTCTGCCGATGCCGGCGTGAGCAGCTTGCCGTCCGCGTCGAAAGTCGCCGGCACGAACGGCCTGGTGCACTTGGCGGCCAGGGGGGTGGCGAGGATATTGGTGGTGGTGGCGAGGTCGTTCTGCGCGTGGCGGCACACCAGCTGCTTGTCCTTGGTGAACGTCACGTCGCACTCGACGATGCCCGCGCCCATGCGCGCCGCGGCCTCATAGGATTCGCGCGTGTGCTCCGGAAACTGCAGGGCCGCGCCGCGGTGGCCGATGGAGAAATCGCTCTTGCGGAACGGGCCGTTGGCGCACTGCTGCAACTTGCGCTTGAGCTTGCCTTCCTGCATGTCCTCGACGAGGAAGAAGGGGCGCGGGCCGAGCTGGACGGTTTGATACGCGGCATGAATGGCGCCGCCATGGTTGCGGCGATCGTCCCGATCGTTCCGCTCGTCGGCGCATGCGGGCGCGGCGGCCGCGATCAGCAGGGTGGCGCAAGCGATCGCCTGCCGGGAAGTGAGGATGGTGTACATGGGGGCTCCTGTGAATGAATGCGGGTAGGTGAAGTGTCGGCGCGTCCGATCCGCCACGTGCGTCAGCAGCGTCGCCGCGCGGCGAACCCCACCAGTCCCAGCCCGGCGGCGAGCATGGCCCAGGTGTCGGCTTCGGGCACGGCAGCGACGGCGAAGCGCGAGACGATCTGCGGGCTGCGCGCCAGCACGCTGGCGGGGTCATTGGTCATGTCGGCGTAGCTGTAGTGCGGAATGCCCCAGGTGGTGACGGTGAGCTTGCCGGTGACGGGGTCGATTTCGAATTCGGTCCAGCCGAAGCTGTGGGTGACGAGGCTGTAATCGAGCTGGCCGATGCCCGGGACGACAGGCATGAGATTTTCGAACGGGATGCCCGAACCTTCGAGGCCGAGCGCGCTGTAGCCTAGCGGCAGGAGTTGCGCGTCGACGAGCTGTTTGATGAACTGGTCGCGCGCGATGTCGTTGGGCAGGCCGTTGTAGAACGCCAGCTGCGCGGGCGTGAGCAGCCCGAGGCCGGCGGCGAGTTGGGCGACGGTGGGGCCGAAGGGCTGTTCGAAGGCAACCGGGCCGGTGCTGATTTCCCACGCGCCGGACTCGATCTGGTTCACCCCGTCGGGGCTGTAGGTGAGGTTGTTGACCAGCGTGCCGTGGATGTCGGCGGTGACGAACACCACGTTCTCGATGCCTTCGTTCTTGATGAAGGACAGCAGCTCGGTGCGTTCGCGCGCGTAGCCCTCATAGCGGTCGCTGGCGGCGGCCAGCCCCAGGTTCATGCTGGGTTCGGCGATATGGAGGAATTTCCAGGTGACGCCGTCCTGCTGCGCCTGTTTGAGGTCGGTTTTCACCCGGTCGAGCTGGGGCCGGCCGAGCAGGGTGCGGTCGAGCGTGGCCGACTCGCCAAGGAAGCGCGCGGCGTCGCCGGGAGTGCCGTTCCACGGTGCGAGTCCGGCGTCGCGGAAGGAGCGTGCGTCGGTCAGGATCATCAGCGCATCCGAGCCGAACAGCTGCGCCCGGTAGAGGTCGGGCTTGCCGTCGAAACGCGCCTCGCCGGTGCCGCTGTAAACACGGTCGGCGATCGGCATGTATTCGCGGAAGGCCTGGAGCCCATCACGGTAGCGCGCGGTGTCGTTGTAGAAGCCGCCGCCCACCTGCGGCACGCCGCCGGCAAAATCGTTGACGACTTCGTGGTCGTCGATGCTGGCGAAGATGGGCGTGCTGGCGCGCGCGGTCGCCCAGCTGTTCACGCCGTAGCGGCTGGAGAGCACTTCGTCGTGGCGGGCGCGGTATTCGGCCAGCGTGCTGGCGGTGGGCTGCGCCGGGCCGGAATAACGCTCGGCGTAGATGGTGTCGCCGTGCTTGACAAGGAAATCGAGATTGCGCGCGGCGACGTTGGCGATCGCCGGATAAGGCGCGAGCTCGCCGCGCCAGTCGCCGGTGACGCCGAAGCGCAGGCCGGCGTGCGTGCCCGGCGCGGCGGCGGTGCGGAAGCTGCCGGTGGCCGTGGTCAGCGTGGCGTCGGTGGCGCGGTAGTAATACTGCTGGCCGGGTGCCAGCCCCGTGACGACACCCTTGACCGGCTGCATGGCATCGATGACGGCGGCGTTGAAGCTGCCGACGATGCTGTTGAAAGCGGTGTCGCTCGCCACTTCGAATTTCACCAGACCCAGGGTGTCGCTGCGCGCCCACAGCCAGGCGCTGGACTGCGACACGTCGCCGGCGGCGACGCCGTTGGGCAGCGCCGCGTGGGCCGGCAGCGAAAGGCTCAGGGCAAGCAGACTTGTAACCGGAATTATGCGCATGGAGATACTCCCTGTTGTGGTCGAGTATCTGCATGGTGCGGAAGCGATGTTGCACTCGTGTGTTGGCCGCAAGCTTGCGCCATGGCACGAGCAGGCCATGCGAAGAAACGCTGTTCGTCGATCACGCCACCCCCGCGCTCGGCGGCTGGCGGACGAGCCAGCCATCGGCGCGGCCTGAACTGGCGGGCAAAAAATAGCGAGCCCGTGGGCTCGCTGAATGGGATCAAATCGCGGCTTGCATCGACCCCTCGGAGGAAACGATCAATGGTTACTGCTGCCAATTTATTGAAACTTCCATAACACCTGACACGACCCAACCAATTTTCAGCCGTACTCTCCGCTGCACGGGCTGGAGAGTACGCTGTAGGGCGGGAACACCTTCCCGCCGCAGCTGGCGGTGGTGTGCGGGCATGTCGGGAAAGTATTCCCGACCTACGGCAGCGCGACAATAGTGCCTGGCGTCCGTGACAAGGACTGTCATTCATTACGGAAAACTCAATAATCCGAAACTTTCGAACTTGAATGACAGCCAGCGCCAGCAACATGCTGGACACGCTGGAAAGCCGCGCCGGGTTTCGATCAATGTCAGATGTGTGTGCTGCAGAGCCAAATGCCGAAGCTCAGGCCCGCCTGGCCAGTCCCTTTCGACACACCGGCGCAATATTAGTGAACTTTAATATGTTGGTCAGGCCCGCCCCAGGTACCGAGCCGGCTGCAAGACTGTGTGGCGGATCACGACCCATCCACGGCGATCAGCCGTTTTTATCTGATGACAGAGGAGTGTTCCCATGTACAAGCGTTCTACGATGGCAATTCTGATTGGTGCCATGTTCATGGCCGGCGTGTTGCCGGCCCAAGCCACCCCCGCCCTGACCCTGGGCGAGCAATTCGCCTTGCGCAGCTATACCGGACAGGCCATGGGCCTGGCCCTGACCGATGTAATCAAGGCCAAGCGCATCGGTATTGCCACTAATCAGAGCAGCATCTGCTCCAGCCTCACCGGCGCCATGGGTGCGCAAATCGTGGCCAAGGCCAAAGGGGATGGTGCCCTGAACGTGGCCAGTCTGGCCAATGCCGACGACGCCGCACGCGCCTTCGCAGCCGTGCGCGACCAGGATGCCGTGGCCCTGATCTTCGGCGGCCAGACCCCGGCCGAGGAGAACTACGCCATGGTCAAGGCCATGCTCAAGGCGCTGGCCGAAAACGATTACAAGGGCGCTGTGCTGTTGCACGTGCGTGTGTGGCTGCCCAAGATGGCCCAGCGTGCGGCAAGCGAAGATGCGGCCATTGGCCGTTATCTCGCCAGCAAGAAGAACCTTTACACCGTGACCGTCGACGCCGCCAAGGGCCACGCTCTTGTTCATCAGGTCAGCATCGATGGCAACGAGCAGCGCTCGGTGAAAGTGCTGCACGAGGTGGCGATGAACGACAGCTGGCTGGAGCTGTTCAAGCGGTCGATCTGACCGGACGGTGTCGGGGGACGACCGTCCATCGACCCATCGGCATAGGGTACGGCCACGAGGGCGTACCCTGCCACACAGCTTGCGGCGGGACTCGCATTCTCGATAATGCGGCCCGTGCCGGGCGCACCAGCCAAAACGGGCGGCCCGAAGGCCGCCCGTTTTGAGGCTGCGAACGGAACCGGATCAGGCGCCGATCACGCCGCCGTCTTCACGGGTGATGACGACGATGCCTGAACGCGGCTTGTGCACCGACGGCAGGGTGCTGTAGGCCGTGGGGCCGTTGGCGCCGTTGTCGGGCCAGGCCGAGTTTTCCGTGAAGTTGGTCGCCCAGTCTTCGCCCGGATGCTGGATGCCGACAAACATGGTCTTGCCGTCCGGGGTGGCGACGACGCCAGTCACTTCGCAATTGGGCGGCGAGGTGAGGAAGCGCCGGGATTCACGCGTGACCGGATCGATACAGTTCATGACGTTGCCGCCGATGTTGACCCAGTCGCCCTGGGCGTCGCCCTGTTGGTCGGTCTGCACCCACAGGCGGCCGTCCTGGTCGAACCAGAGGCCATCGGGCGCGCCGAAATCGTCGCCGTTGATGTTGCCCGCATAGCCGATGGTCTGGCCGCCGAACTCGCCGGGGGTGTAGGTTGCGCCGAGCACTTTGGTGGTGTTCTTGTCGCCGCACTGGATGAACACATCCCACTCGAAGCTGGTGGCGGCAACATCGCCGCCTGCTTCGCGCCAGCGCAGGATATGGCCGTAGTCGTTGTCCGGACGCGGGTTGGCGGGGTCGACCGGCGGGTTGGCGGACGCGGCGACGCTCGTGCCGTCGACCTTGTTGCTGGACGCCGGGGTGTTGCCGCGACGCGAGTTGTTGGTGAGGGTGACGTACACCTCGAGCGTGTCGGGATGCACGGCGGTCCACTCGGGACGGTCCATCATGGTTGCGCCCAGACGGTCGGCGGCCTGACGGGTCTTGACCAGCACTTCGGCCTGATCGGCAAAGCCGTTTTCGGGCGTCAGCCCGTTTTGCCCCCATACCAGCGGCAGCCAGTTGCCCGTACCGTCGGCGTTGAAGCGGGCGACGTACAGCGTGCCTTCGTCGAGCAGGTTGCGGTTGGCCGCCGGATTGCGCGGGTTGAATTTCTTCGCGCAGACGAACTTGTAGATGTATTCGTTGCGTTCGTCGTCGCCCATGTAGTAGGCAATGCTGTTGTCGCGGCCCATCGCCAGCGCGGCGCTTTCGTGCTTGAAGCGGCCCATGGCGGTGCGTTTGACGGGGGTGCTCCGCGGATTGAACGGGTCGATCTCGACCACCCAGCCGAAGCGGTTGGATTCGTTCTGGTTGCCGGGGGCGCGGATGTCGAAGCGCGGATCGACTTCGTGCCAGCGGTAGCGGAAGCCGCTGCCCGACACACCGTAGCGGCGCTCGTGCGAGGTGAGCGGCGCGGCGGTGAGGTTGGCGGATGCGGTTCCGAAGTAACCGTTGAAGTTCTCTTCGCAAGTGAGATAGGTGCCCCACGGGGTGTAGCCGTGGGCGCAGTTATTGAGCGTGCCGAGGACGCGGCGGCCGGAGGGGTCGGCGGCGGTCTGCATCAGCGCATGGCCGGCGGCGGGACCGCTGATGTCGCACGGCGTGTTGCCGGTGATGCGGCGGTTGAAGGCGGAGGGCTTGCGGACTTTCCATTCGCCCCCCTGCTTCTGGATTTCGACCACGTTGACGCCGTGCGCGGCCTGTTGCGCACGCACCATGGCAAGCGTGAGCGGCGCGGTGGCGTAGGCGCTGGCGGGGGTGATGCCGTTGAGCAGCGCGGGATCGACGTATTCGCTGTTGCTGACCAAGAGGCCGCGCGCGTTGGCCTGGCTGCCGGGGAACGGAAAGTAATGCATGCCGTCGGTGTGCGCGCCGTAGCTCTTCAGCTGGGTGGCTTCGTCCATCGGCTGGGTCACGTCCCAGTTCACGCCGGGCGCCAGCGCATCGCCCCAGGCGATGAGCGTGCGGGCGGTGTAGTCGGCGGGCACGGTCACGGCGTCGGTCATCGGCAACACGTTGGCGGGTACCGGGGTGAAGCCGATCGTCGGCGAGACAGGCATGGGCGCGGCTGCCAGCGCCTCGCGGCTGCCGACCAGCGCGCCGCCCAGGGTGGCGGTGATCGCCACGCCGGCGGCGGTCGCCGAGGTGCGGAAGAAATCGCGGCGCGTCATGGGACGCTGGGCGATGATGTCGTAGATGTCGCGGTTGCCGGAGTCGTTGCTGACGGCCTGGCTGGGATTGAGTTTGCTGTCGGGGTGACGGCTGCTGCTCATGAAAGTCTCCTGGATGGCGTGGGAAAGCTTCCCGCACCGGGAAGCACGCCCACTATCCTAGAGATCGGATGTGACAGTTTTTAGGAATGCGCGTGAACCGTTCGCGTCACACCCGCGATGATCCAGGCGTGCACAGCCGTTGCGGCGGGGAAGTTGGCCCCCGAAAAAAACCGCAGGTCGGAAATACATCGCCGACATCTCCGCACGCCGCCGAACGCTGCGGCGGCAAGGTATTGCCGCCCTACCTCCCTGCGTGCGTTCCCTGCCCGGTTCACAGTAGGTCGGCAATACTTTGCCGACCCCCAGGAACATTACCGAACGCTGCGGCGGCAAGGTATTGCCGCCCACGTCCCTGCGTGCGTTCCCTGCCCGGTTCACAGTAGGTCGGCAATACTTTGCCGACACCCAGGAACATTACCGAACGCTGCGGCGGCAAGGTATTGCCGCCCTACCTCCCTGCGTGCGTTCCCTGCCCGGTTCATAGTAGGTCGGCAATACTTTGCCGATCAATCCCGGCGGCGGCGCAGCGCGGCCCAGCTCACCATGCCCAGCCCGGCCAGCAGCATGGCCCAGGTGTCGGCTTCCGGCACCGGCGTCGTCACGGTTTGCGCGATCCAGCCGGCGTAGGGCGCGACCAGACTGCCGCCGCCGACCGAACCGAACAGCACGTTGCTGCCGGGCAGGCCGGTGGTGCTGCCGTTGAAATTGGCGACCCCGAAAATCTTCCACACGCCGTTGTCGTTGACGAATACGGGGCTGCCCGAGTCGCCGCCGGCGAACTGCGCTTCCACGCTTGCCCCCAGCGTGAGGTTGCCGGGCGTTGCCGGACCGAACACGTTGCTGGCGGCGGCGGGACCATCGAAATCGAAGACGAAGACTTCGGCCGCGCCGCTGCCGTCGTCGTCCGGCAACACCTGGTCTATGCGGTTGCGGCCGCTGCGCTTGACGCTGGCGTTGGCGCCCGCCGTCACCCCCACGGCCCCGTCACCGACGCCACCGTAACCCGCGAGCGCCACGGTCTGCCCGACCGCCGGGCCGGTGTAGAGCGCGTAACCGCCGGCCGAGGTGGCGGGCGCCGCCAGCCGCACGATTGCGAGATCGTCATGCCAGACGCCGTCGGTGCCGGGCGTGGTGCCGATATAACCGGGATGCACGCTGACGGCCGCCGCGGACAGGGTTTCTGCGGCGCCGGCATTGAGCCGGAACTGAATCGCGCCCGCCGGCTTTCCCGCCACCACATGGGCGGCGGTCAGCACATGCCAGGGATCGAGCAACACCCCGGAAAACGTGCCGCCGTTGACGATTACCGCGCCCACGCCGGCAAACGGCGAAGACGCCAGGTTGGCGTCGCCCGCGCCGCCGACCAGCGCATGGGCCGGTGCGGCAACGCAGGCGAAGCAGGCAAACAGCAGCGACTTGTTCATGGGTGATCTCCTGAAGCGGGGTGCGCAGTTTGACGCGGCAACATGACATGCAGATGCGTGATGCAGTCTTAAAAAATCGGCTCCCGAAGGAGCCGCAGGTCGGAGGACGGGAGAGATGCCCGTTTTTGCTGCCCGGTGTGGTACGGGAAAACTGGATCAGGCCTTGCGGCGACGCGCGGCCATGAACCCGACGAGGCCCAGGCCGGCGAGCATCATGGCGTAGGTTTCTGCCTCGGGCACGGGCGCGGCGCTGACGGTGACCATGTCGAAGCGCCAGGTGCCGCTGGTGCCGTAAGTGCTGGTCGGGTTCGACGCAGCGTAAGCGGTGGTCGAGGGCGCAAAGGCGGACACCACGCGGAAGGCGAAGTTGGCGTTGTTGTTGACGCCGGCGACGCCGGACAGATCGACGCTGCGGCCGTTGAACCAGGCGTCGCCCGCGTTGCCGTCGAAGGACATGAAATCGACGAAGTTGAGGCCGTCGGTGCTGTACTGGAACTGCTCGTAGCGCGAGCTGGTGTTGCTGTGGCGCAGGTCGTAGCTGACGACGACATTCTGGAAGCCCACGGTGCTCACGCTGAACTGCGCGCCGCGGGTCTTGTTGCCGGTACCTTGTGGGGTGTAGTTGGTGGTGTTCCAGCCGGAATCGTCGCCGGTAGCCGAATCGGACGAGCCGCCGCTGGCATCACCCGAGGCGAACGTGGCGGTGACGCCGCCGACGAGGCTGGCGGTACCCGTGCCGATGGCGGGCAGGATCGTGCCGGTGCCGGTATTCCCGTCCGGCGTGGCCGAGTTGAAGTTCCATTGCGTGACGACGACGGCCTGGGCGTTGCCAGCGGCGAAAGCCGCGGCGAGCGAGATGGCGAGTGCGAGGTGTTTCACGAAGATTCTCCCAAAACTTGATTGACGAAGTGCGCGCGATGCACGGGTTTAAAACGGCGGCCTGCGATTGGTAGGTCGGCAATACCTTGCCGACGCGTCTACCGCCAGAAAGCGGCGGGAAGGTAGCCCCCGTAAAGGGGAGGCCGTGGTTGTAAGCCGCTGAAGCGGAAACAACACACGCACTCCCGCCCTACTGCGGCCTGCGATTACGTAGGTCGGCAATACCTTGCCGATGCTGTGTTACACCAGCCGACGGCGGTTGCGGACCACCATCAGACCGACCAGGCCGATCCCGGCGAGCATGAGCATCCAGTCGCGAGGTTCCGGCACGGGGGTGACGGCGAGGTTGTTGACGGCAAACGCGGAGCTGTTGACGACGTCGTCGGTATCGACGACCGCGAACACCAGGCTGTAGGTGCCGGCGTTGGCGAAGGTGTGGCTGAACACGCCCGAGGTCGCGGCGCGGTAGCCGGACAGGCCGGCGTCGCCGTTCACGCCGTCGGCGGTGGCGATGAGCGCGGTGACGTGGTTGAGCACGCTGAAATAGGCGGCGTCCTTCATTGCGCCCGTGGCAGGCTCGTTGGTGTAGAAGGTCCAGTCGAAGCTCAAGGTGTCGCCGGCGTTGACGGCGATGTTGGAAAGCTTGTAGACCGAGCCTTCGGTCGCCGTGCTCGTCGAGCCGTCGAAACGGCCGATGTCGTATTCGCCCGCGGGGTGGCCTGCGAAGGCTTCCATCGAGCCGGCAGCACCGCCCGCCATCAAAGGCACAACACCGCTGAAATTGAAATTCCCTCCAGTGTCAAGATCGTCACCGTCGTTGTACGCGGTGGTCATGAAGAGGCTGGTGGCGCTGGCGGCGAAGGCGTCGCCGCCCGCCATGCCGGCGGTGAGGTCGATGGTCTGCACAGCGTGGGCCTGGGAGGCGAGCGCAAGGCCCAAGAGGCCAAGGAGAGTTGCGGTTTTCATGGCGTTTCCTTTTTTACGTGAGACAAGAATTCATGCGGGGCAGCGCGCGAACGCCGCCCCGTCCGGGTTTACTGCATCAAGTCGCGCGCCGGGGCGAACTGCTTTGCGGTGAGCCCCTTGAGCGTGGCGAGCGGGCGGAAGATCGCCGGACCCGCCGCGCCGTCGGCGTCGATTTCGAGACGGATGCCGCCGGTCACGTCGATCGCGCGCACCCAGCCGTCGCGCGCGGCGTCGCAGCCGAGCGTGGTCACGCAGCCCAGGCTCGCCAGCAGCGGGCGCAGTTCGAGGCGGTCGGCATACGGGGTGAAGTCGGCGATGGTGTCGCCGGCGTCGCGCATCGAGGCGTAGACGAAGACGTCGTTGCCCTTGCCGCCGGTGAGCGTGTCGGCACCCGGGCCACCCGTGATCATGTCGTCACCGTCGGTGCCGACGAGGGCGTCTCGGCCGGCGGTGCCGGTGCGCATGACGCCCGGCATGCTCGTGGCGATGGCGAGATCGACCAGACGGCCGCCCATGTCGTATTGGTTTTCGACGCCGTACAGGTTGGCGGTAATCTCGCTGCCGTCGGCGGCGCTGTCACGCTTGAGCCCGCCCTGCGCCTTGGGCGTGGCGATGTAGTCGGCGAGTGCCTGCTGGTAGGTGATGGAGAAGGGATTGTTCTCGAACATCACGCCGTTGGCCGCGAAGGGATAACCGTCGCCGCCGTTGGCGGTGAAGTCGATGGTGGCGAAGGCAAATTCGCGGGCGGATACGACCGCGCCGTTATCGACCAGCACCGTGCCATCGTCCATGACGATGCGGCGCACGCGGTCGCCGCTGCCGACGCTGCTGCCGCGGGGGGTGCGGGTGGTGTCGTACTCGACGCGAATGCCCGCCACCTGCGCGAAGCGGCCGTTGACGGCGCCCGTGGGGCTGGCGGTGGCGACGGAATGTTCGAGCAGGTCTTTCAATTGCGCGGCATTCATCGCCGGCGCGCGCTTGACCAGGTTGGTGAACGGCAGGATGTCGAAGGTGTTGCCGACCGTGACGTTGCCCGGCGCGCCAATGCTGGTGCGGATGCCGCCGCCGTTCTGGATCGCCACGTCGGCGTTGCCGGCAAAGCGCATGGCGTCGGCGACCAGATTGCCGAGCCCGGTTTCGGCGTTGCGCACGCCGGCGGTGAAGGTGCACGGCGCGGGGGTGCAGCTGGTGTGGGTGGGGCCGTTGAGCTTGACATCGGTCTTGCCGATGACCTGCGCGTTGAGCGCGGCGACGTAGGCCTGCACCGGCGCGATGACCTGGGCGGCGAGCGTGGCGTCGCCGGTGACGCGATCGGCGTCGGCGGCGGCGCCTGAGACGCGGATCATCTTGCTGGAATCGATGCTCGTGAGCTTGCCGGTAGCGTCGTCGATCGTGACGTTCAGCTCGCCGACGTAGCGGTTGCCGAAATGCGCGGTGACGATGGCGACGGATTTGCCGTCGGCGTCGGTGGCGTAGATCGGATCCTGGTTGAAGCTGGGCGCCACCCCGCCGGGAATCACCTGGTCGTCGGGATCGACCATCAGTTCGTGGCCGCCGCCCGAGACGACGAGATCGACGCCCCTGAGCTGCGGCACGATCACGTTGCGTTCGTTGTTCACGTTTTGCAGATGGCTCATGAGGATGACGACCGTCGCGCCTTCGACGTTGCGCACGCGGTCGATTTCGGCCTGCAGGATGGGCACCAGGGCGTCGAGGTTGTCGGCATCGCTGGCGTTGGCGTCGTAGCCGATGAGCGTGCCGGGCGCGGGCGAGGAAATCTTGGGCAAAAGCGGCGTGGTCGCGCCGACGAGCGCGATCTTCTTGCCGCCGGGCGTGGTGACGATCTTGGACGGTGCGATCTTGCCCGCCGCCGCCAGCGCGGCGAATTGGGGCGTGACGTTGAAATCGATGTTGGCCGACAGATAGGTCGCGCCGGACACTTCGGCAAAGCGCGCGGCGACGGCCGGACCGAGGTCGAACTCGTGGTTGCCGAACACGATGGCGTCGAAGCCGATGTGGCGGGTGGCGATCGTGTCGTAGAAATCCTGGCCGCCCAGGTAGGCGGTGCCGAGGTTGGCGAAACTCGCGTTCAGGCGCGGCCCGGGCAGGATGGCGTCGCCGGCGTTGAGGCTCAGCACGAAACGGTTGTTGGCGGCCGCCTCGGCGCGGCGGTTGGTCATCACCGTGGCGAGCCGGTCGATGCCGCCGTAGAAGGAAATCCCCTGGCTCGCGCTGTCGCGCAGACTGCCTTGGGCAGAGAGCAGCCAGGTTTCCTGGTCGCCGACGTGCAGAATGGTGATCCCTTCGGCCCAGGCGGCACCGGCGGCGAACGACAGGGACAAGGCAAAGGTGAGGGATTTCAGCGCAAACTTCATGACGGACACTCCTGCTCGACAACAAAAAATTCAATTCGGGGGCGAGCCGCCCGCTGACGGCTCGCCATTTGACTACTTCCTGAAACCGTTCAGACCGCAGCGGAAGAACGGCGACGCGACACCATGAAGCCGACCAGTCCCAGACCGGCGAGCATCATGGCGTAGGTTTCGGTTTCGGCTTCGGGCACCGGCGCGGCAGCAAGTGCGCCGCCATAGCTGCCGCCCAGCGTGCCGGTGACGTTGCCCGACACGACGAACTGGTAGCCCATCGCGGCGGGCAGCAGGGCGTTGAGGTCGAGGGTGTAGTCGTTCGGGGCGGTGGGGGTGTCCTGCGCGATCAAATTGTTCAGCGAATCACGGAATTCGATCTTGAAATTGCTGATCGAGAATTCGGCGCCGGGAAAGCTCGGCAGGTTGAGTTCGATCGACACAGCGGTACCGGCGACCGCCGACAGCGGCATGATGTCGAAGCTGTAGACATCGTTGATCGTGGCACCCGGCATGAAGTTGTTGCCAATGGAAACTGTATTGCCCGCGAGGTTGCCCAGATAGCTGGGGCCCACGGCCGCGGCCGAACCGGCAGCGGAAGCCAGCGCGAACGCCAGCAGGGTTTGAACGAATTTCATGAAACTCTCCTAAACAAGACAGGTTGAATACAGGGTGCGTGTGTGCCGGACGACGTTGTGCGCTCGTAACGCCTCTCCCAAGGCTTGCGCTGCACCGTATACCCTGCCCGTTTGTCGGGCCAGCATTCCTGCACGCTGCGAAGCTTACGGGGCCTTTATTGCATGCCTTGGTGATCGCGGCGGGTGGGGCATGGCACGTTCGGGCCATTCCGGGTTCTGTTCGTTCGGGCCATCAAACGGCCTGGCGCATGTCATCTCTCCCTAACACGCGGACGGAAAAATGAGAGCCCGCACCCTCGAGGGAATACTCATGGAAAAGGAAACGCTCGATGAGGCGGCCGATCGCCTGGCCGATGCCGCCCTCCACGAACTGGGCCCGCATACACTGGACGAAGACTCGCTCGATGCGACGGACGAATACGCCGACCTGCACGAATTCGCCGGCTGTTATCCGTGGCTCGACGGCATCGTCCGGTCCCATCCCCACGACGCCGCCATCCTGGCCTCGCTGCGCGGCGAAATAACGGAACCCGACGCGAACTGATAGACCTGCCGTAGCTGGCTTCAGCCAGTCAGCCGTCCCTGTTGCCTGCCGACATCAGCGTAGCCCACTGCGGGGCGACGGAATTCTTGATACACCGCGCCGCGTCCTTGCGTCGGCTCTGTCAGCCACCGTGCCCATTGTCCTTCACGCTCCGGTACAGTATCTGCATACATCAATGCCAAAAAAGACCCGCCAGAAGGCGGGTCAAGGGTGCGCGTGAACGCATGCTGAAACGGGTTCCGGCCTGCCGCCGGCGGCTCACGCTCGACGACCATGGCAGGACGCCATGGCCGTTTGTTTTTATGGATATACGATGAAAACCGCGCTGGTCAGACGCGACGCCGCGCGGCCATCAGGCCCACCAGCCCAAGACCGGCAAGCATCATGGCGTAGGTTTCGGCTTCGGGCACGGGGGTGACGGCGATGTCGAGCCCGGCGAATTTCTTCTCGACGAAGCCGAGCGAACCGGACACCGACGACGCGACGAGGATGTTCTCCAGCGTGACATTCAGGGTCTTGGCGCTCATCCAGTCATTGACGTTGATCATCGCGCCGGCATCCCAGTTATGGGTAGGAAAACCGGTCATGGTCAGCGGCGCAGCGGGCAGAATCGCAGCGGTGCGCTCGGTTGCAGGGGTCGTCACGTCGAAAGTGCGCAACTGCCCCCCCACATGAACGGTAGCGCCCGTACCCAGCAACAGGTAATCGCCCCGCTCGGCGAGCTTGACCTTGTCGAAAAGAAAGCCGTCGCGCACGGTCACACGCACGTTGATCGTCTGCTTGGTGAGATCGAATCCACTGCCTGCGCCGCCGGCCGACTGCGCGTCGAAGCTGCTGGGGGTGAAGAACAGCGTGTTGCCGGAAACGCCGGGGCTGCCGAACAGGCCCAGCAAGGCGTCGTCGAAGCTGAAGTCGACGTTCGTGCCGGCAAGGGTGACGGGGGCGGCGGACGCGCTGCCGGAGAGTGCCTGACCCAGGACCAAAAGGCTGATGGCCAGGATTTTCACGCGCTTCATGGATGACTCCTTGTCATGATGTTCGGTACCACCAACTGGCTGGCAGACCGGGGTTGTTGCACCATCTATCCAGCCCAGGCCGGAAAGAACAAAACTCAGCGCACGCCGAAGGGGTGAAGCGAAGGACGCGACGCCACGACGGCGTGCGCATGAGACGTCGCCGGACAATCCCGGGCGACACAGGGTGGGCACGACCGGGGGAGAACGGTCTGCCCAGGCGCCGAAACGACGCCGACTGCTTTTCACGCGCACTGCGACTGCCTTGTTATCCGCGGGTCGGACGCCGGTTCCGCGACCGGTCGCCTCGCCCACGTTCAGGGTACAGCTTGTTATCGTTGCCTTGCGGCAACCCTGTCTGCCGGTTTTCCGCGTATGGAAACCCCGCGCTCAGGCACACGCCGGAATGACGACGACAACGGGTAATGCCGCGCAGCGCCATGCCGGCGTGCACGTGAGATGCCGTTTCCGAGACGGCGACAGGTCGGTCCGATCCGGGACAGGAGTCGGACACGGCATCGGTGAACTGATGCCTGACTGCTTTTCACGCGCACTGCTTTTGTTATGTACTGCCTTTATTTGCCGGCACCTCCGGGTCTGCGCCCGGATGGCATCCGACTGTGTGTCACTTTACAGGGCGAATATTGCAGGCGTGCCGGGCCACGTCCCGCCGTAAATGGCCCGACTGGCTCATGTCACAGGCCGAGATCGTGGACCGGGTCGAGCGCCGCGGCGCTGATGCCTTGCAGGCGCACGAGCGGACGCGCGATACCCGGCCCAGCCGACCCATCGGCGTCGATGCGCAGGCTGGCGCCGGCAGGGGTGTCGACGATCTGCACGACGCCGCTCGACCAGGCCGTGCCTTGTGCCACGCCCAGGCTCGTCAGCAAGCCGTCGAGATCGATCTGGTCGATGCCCGGTACAAAGTCGGTGATCGTGTCGCCCGCCTCACGCAGCGAGGCGTAGATGAACACGTCCCGGCCACCGCCGCCGGTGAGCGTGTCGGCCCCCAGCCCGCCGGTGATGACATCATCACCCGGCGTGCCCGTCAGGACATCGCGCCCGGCCGTGCCGTGGATGCGCTTGACGAGTTGCAAGCCCACCAGCACGGGGTCGTGGTCGGACGAGCGGTAAGCATGCGGCGCGTAGAAGTCCTGCGATTTGAATTCGGTGTTGTAGTCGATCACCGAAGGCTCGTCGGCATTGATGTGCCATTCGACCGCGCCGGTCGTCTGCATGGCCAGCGATGGCGTTGCCAGCGCATGGTCGAGATACCCGGCTTCGCCGTCGAACACATAGGAATAGCCGCTCTGACCGTTGAAGCGCTCGATCTGGTCCGCGTATCCGCGCGTCGCCAGTTCGGCGATCGGGTCTTCCTTGGCGTAGGCGTTGAGATCGCCGATGACGAGCACGTCGGGGTCATCGACTGCGGCGACGCGCGCCCGGGCGAAGGCATCCAGTGCCTGCGCCTGCAGTGTGCGCAGCGGATTCCAGCAGCCCTGGCCGTCGCCCGCGTCGGCGTTGGGGTCGCCCGCGGCGGGGCAACTGCCCTTGGATTTGAAGTGGTTGACGATGACGGTGAATTTTTCGCCGTTGGGCGCGACGAAGGTCTGCGCCAGCGGCGGCCGGTTATGGACCGGATCGGTGTCACTCACGGCTTGCCCCGCCGGCGTGACGCGCGCGGGCTTGTAGATCATGGCCACGCGGATGGCGTCGCTGCCGGTGCCGCCGACCGGCAGCGCCACGCTGGCGTAGGTGCCCGCGCCCATCTGCGCGTTGAGCGCGGCGACCAGCGTGTCGACGGCCGTCTGGCCGTTGTTCTGGATTTCCATGAGGCCCACCACGTCGGCGTCGAGCGCCTGCATCGCGGCGACGATCTTGGCCTGCTGGCGGCTGAATTCGACTGCGGAATCGGCCCCCCGGCAATCGCTGCGCGTGCCGCTGGGGAAACACGCCGCGCCGGTCTGGTCGAGGGTGGTGAAATAGTTGAGCACGTTGAAGCTCGCCACACGGAGATTGCCGCCCACGGCGGGCGGTACCGGCGGACGCGGGTTTTCGCGGCTGAACACGACCGGTCCGACCGGATGGATGCGGTAATCCGCCAGCCCTGCCGAGTTGCTGGTCGCCAAGCCGTAGTCGATTACGCCGACCAGTCCGTTCACCACGTCTCCGGCGCGCAGGGTATTGTCCGTGCCGATGTAGGGAACGGGATTGGGATTCTGCGCGCTGGTGCCGTCGTCGAGGATGATCCGGCGGCGGGCGTTTTCGTCCGCGAGCGCGATGGCCTCTGCGGTGCCGGGGCGATGGAGATTGGTCGGCTTGAAAAGGCGGCCATCGGCCGACAGCGTCACCTGGCCATAACGCCCCTGAAAGTAATTCTGCGAGGCGGCAAGCGGCGTGGCGATGCGCACCAGCATGCCTTCGTAACGTTCGAGATCACCTTCGGCGGTTTCCGGGAAATCGATCGTCACCGGGGCGACGCTGTGGCCGCTGGATAAAACGGCGAGCCCGCTGACGCTGGCCAGCTCGGTGAGCGGGTTGGCCAGCGTGAGAGGATTGGTGGCAGCGCCGGTATTGAACTCGGTCACGCGGCCGGTGAGCCGCACTTTCTGTCCGGCCGATACCGTCGGCGCGCCGCCAGTGAAGACGAAAATGCCGTCGGAGGTGAGCGGGTCGCCATCGCCGGTTTCGTCCTGGAGGAAGAAGCCGTTGTTGTTGACGCGGGTGACGATGCCCAGCGTGGTCACGGTCTGGCCGGCCAGCGGGCTGGCTGCGCCGCTGCCCTGGATGCTGTAGATGGGCGTATCGGCGGCGAGGGCCAGCGTAGAAAAACACAGGGACAAGACGCAAGCGAGCGGAGCAAGGCGATGGGCAGGCATGGCAGGATCCGGGACAGGACTGAAAGGCTTGCAAGCCTAGCGGTCGAATATGGTGGGCGCGTGTCGGGAAGCCTGCGCCTGCCTGACCCATTCGGCTCATGCGGACGGCAATAGGCGATCCCGGGGCAGGTCGACGCTCTGAAGGCTGCCCCCAGGATCGAGTGCCTGGGCGAATTCGCCGCCGCCGGAAGGAGACGACGGCGGCCGGGAAGCGGTGCCTGCACCCGATACCGAGGCGATCAGCAAGGGCGGCCGCGGGATTGAAGTAAAAAAACCGTAAGGTACAAGCCTCAAGATGCACGGGTTCGCGAGCGGGTGCTTATCCCCGCTGTCTCGGGGCGTTGTGTCCTGAACTGACCTTTCGGATTGTCTTTGTGTGCTGACCTCACCCATCTTTGTCCGCAGCCTGCCGTTCGGACTGTATATCGCCTTTCTCGCGATCGAGGGCCTGCTGCCCGGCTGGGCGCCGGGTTTCGACGTGCGCTGGCTGTACCCGGTGAAAGTCGGCTTCGTCGCGTTCGCGCTCGCAGTGCTGTGGCGGCATTACGCCGAGCTGGAAGCCTGGCGGCTGTCGGCCAGGCAGGTACTGCTCTCGGTCGTCGTCGGCCTCGCCGTGCTCGGCCTCTGGGTGAGCCTCGACGCCGACTGGATGCTGCTGGGCGAGGTGGGCGAGGGCTTCAATCCTGCCGACGAGGCCGGCCGCATCGACTGGGTGCTGGTCGCCTTCCGCATTGCCGGCGCTGCGCTGGTGGTGCCGCTGATGGAAGAGCTGTTCTGGCGCTCCTTCATTCAGCGCTGGGTGCAGCAGAGCGATTTTCTCTCGCTCGACCCGGCGAAGATAGGCCTCCGGGCGCTGTTCATCGCCAGTGCCCTGTTCGCTATCGAGCACCTGCAGTGGTTCGCCGGGCTCATCGCGGGCCTGGCCTACGGCTGGCTCTATATCCGCACCCGCAACCTGTGGGCCCCGATTCTTGCGCACGCCGTCACCAACGGTGGCCTGGGCGCGTATGTGGTGGTTACCCGTCAATGGAGTTTCTGGTGAGCTTGCGCGTAGCCGCCACGTGGCAGAGAGCCGCCGCGGTCCCATGGGCCGCCGTATGCGTGTCGGCCGCGCTGTGCGCGCTGCCGGCACACGCCAAGGAAGGCGATACCTTCAGACCCTTCGTGTCCTACACCCGGTTCTGGGACGACAACCTCTTTCGACTGTCGCAGGCGGAGATTGCCGCCAACCTCGTCACGCACGCGTCGGACCGCTATGGCGTGCTGTCCGCCGGGCTTGACGTCGACTGGCGTCCCGCGCGCCAGCATGTCGAGGCACGGCTGAGCAAGAACCAGGTGCGTTTCGACCGCAACGCGCAGCTCGATTACGACGGCTCGGACTACCAGCTCAAATGGAACTGGCGGCTGGGCAACCACTGGTCGGGCCGCATTGGTGCCGCGGAGAAGATCACGCAGAGCAGTTTCAGCGACCTGGTGAATCTGCAGATCAATAACGAGATCACCCGCGAGGACCGTTTCTTCGATCTCAACTGGCAGTTCCATCCGCGCTGGTCGGTCGGCACGGGGGCGGCGTCGACGACGTCGACCAACAGTGCGGCGCAACAGGCCACGCTCGACTATGACGAAACCAGTTACACCGCCACGCTGGGCTACCGCACGCCCAAGGGCAGCACACTGCGCCTGCAGTTGCGTCGCGTGAATGGCGACTATCCCAGGCGCACGGTGCTTTTCCTGGATCGTGCCTACACCCAGGACGAGATCAACTTTTTGGGCGACTGGACTGTGAGCGGCAAGCTGGTTGCACGCGGCAGGCTCGGCCATGTGCAACGCCAGAACGACACCGTGTCGCAGCGCGATTTCTCAGGCATCACCGGCCGACTGTCAGCAGACTACCTGCCCACCGGCAAGACCCTGCTCAACGCCGCCTTGTTCCGCGAGATCGCAAATTCCGACGACGCCAACGCAAGCTATCAGCTCAGCACCGGCGCAAGCCTGGGCGCGGCCTGGCAGGCCACGTCCAAACTCACTCTGCGGGCGACGGCGCAGGCCGAAAACCGCCGCTTCGAAGGCGACACCGGTCTGTTGCCCGGCGTGCCCCTGCGCGATGAAGACACCGTGAGCGGCAGCGTGTCGCTGAGCTACGCACCGCTGCGCATGGCGGCAGTCGAGGTTGGCGTGCAGGCCGGCGAGCGCCAGTCGAACGTACCGTTATACGCCGCGAACGAATACCGCTTTCGCGCGGTGTTCGTGAGCATGCGGCTGGACTTCTGAGGAAATGGGCATGGAAATCGGATTTGAGAACGCGCTTGCAGTCGTGCTGCTGCGGCGGATTGGAAACGGAGAATCCACAATGAAGAAGTTCTGGCGGAGTGTCTTGGTTACGTGCGTGTGCCTGCTGGCATCGCCGGTCTGGAGTGCGGACAGCGATTACCGCATGGGCACGGGCGATGTGCTGCGCATCACCGTGTACGGCCAGCCCGATCTCACCACCGAGGCACGGGTGAGCGAGTCGGGCAGCATCACCTTCCCGCTGATCGGCGAGGTGAAGATGTCCGGCGTGACCCCGGCGCAGGGCCAGGCCGAGATCGCCCAACGCCTGGCCAAGGGCGGTTTCATCCTCGACCCCTTCGTCACCGTGAATGTGGTTCAGTACCGCGGCCAGCAGATTTCGGTGCTGGGGCGGGTGAACCGACCGGGCAAGTACAACCTGGAGCGCGCGAGCCGCGTGACCGACGTGCTGGCACTGGCTGGCGGCGTCGTGCCCGATGGCGCCGATGTCGCGACGTTGATCCGCGAGCGCGACGGCAAAACCGAATATCGCGAGATCGATCTCGTCGCGCTGTTCCGCGAAGGCGGCGAGGCGGCCAACGAACGCGTGCAGGACGGCGATATCCTCAACGTCGCGCGGCAGCCGGTGTTCTACATCTACGGCGAAGTGCAGCGCCCCGGCGCGTTCCGCCTGGAGCAGAACATGAGCGTGGTGCAGGCATTGTCGCTCGGTGGTGGCGTCACGCCGCGCGGCACCCAGCGCGGCATCCGCATCCTGCGCCGTGATGCTGGCGGGGCGATGAAGGAAATCCAGGTCAGGCTCGACGACCCGGTGAAGAAGGACGACGTGATTTACGTCAAGGAAAGCCTGTTTTAAAGGAACCCGGAAATGACCTTCACTCAATTTCTGCTGATCCTGAATGCGCGCAAGTGGGTCATCCTTGGCGTGCTGGCGCTCACGGTCGCGCTCACCGCTGCCGTGAGCCTGCTGCTGCCCAGGGAATATACCGCGACCACGACGCTCATCGTCGACTCCAAGAGCAAGGATCCGCTCACCGGGCAGTTGCTGCCATCGCAGTTGTTCCCAGGCTACATGGCCACGCAGATCGACGTGATCAAAAGCTCGCATGTCGCACAGCGCGTGGTGCGCGAACTGAAGCTTGCCGACAATGGCACGGTGCGCCAGCAATTCATGGAAGCGACCAAAGGCAAGGGCACCGTCGAACAATGGCTGGCTGACGCCCTGCTGCGCAAGCTTGAAGCCGAGCCTTCGCGCGAATCCAGCATCATCAGCGTGTCATTCAGTGGCGCCGACCCGCAGTTTTCGGCCGCCCTGGCCAACGCCTTCGCCAAAGCCTACATCGAAACCAACCTCGAGCTTCGCCTCGCACCGGCGAGGCAGACCGCGGCATGGTTCGACCAGCAGATCGTCCAGTTGCGCCAGAAGGTGGATGAGGCGCAACAGAGGTTGACCGCTTACCAGCGCGAGAAAGGGATCGTCGAATCCGAGGAGCGGCTCGACGTCGAGACTCGCCGCATGGCCGACCTCGCAGCCCAGATGGTCGCCGCGCAATCGGTTGCCTACGACGCCACGTCGCGTAACAGCCAGAGTACCAACCTGCCCGAGGTGAACAACAGCCCCGTGGCACAGAACCTGAAAGTACAGATCGCGCAGGGCGAGGGCAAGCTCGCCGAGCTGGGCAAGCGCGTGGGCGTCAATCACCCCGACTACCAGCGTCTGCTGGCCGAAGTGGCCAGCTACAAGGCGCAGCTCGCAGTCGAGCTCAGTACCGCCACGCGCGGCGTGGGCGCCACCGCCGGCGCCGCGCGCCAGCGCGTGAGCGAACTGTCGGCCGCGTTCGAACGCCAGAAGGCCAGGGTGCTGGAACTCAAGCAGCAGCGCGAGGAAGCTACCTTGCTGGCGCGCGACCTGGAAAACGCCCAGCGTGTCTATGATTCCGCGCTGCAGCGCTACGGTCAGACGCGCATGGAGGCGCAATCCACGCAGACCGACATCGCGGTGCTGAATCCGGCTACGCCGCCGTTGGAACCTTCCAAGCCGCGCGTGCTGTTCAACCTGCTGCTGGCCACCTTCTTCGGCGCCCTTCTGGGCGTGGGCGTTGGCTTCCTGCTCGAACTGATCGACCGGCGCGTGCGTTCCGGCCATGACGTTGCCGCAGCACTCGGCATTCCCGTGCTGGCCGAGGTAAAAAAGCCCGGCCGGCTGGAGGCGATCGTGCAGCGCATGGTGCGGCGCTTCCGTCCGGCGGCCGCCTGAGCCGCCGCAATCCTTATGAGGTCAACCATGAATTCACTCACTGACATACGCGAGCAGGATGCGATCGCCCGCGCGGCCACCAGCATTGGCGCCGAGGCGAACATCGGCAAGCTGCTGCAGAACGCGGGCAAGCTCAATCCGCAGGACATGGAGCGCGTGCTGCATCTGCAGCAGATGGAAGGCCTGCGCTTCGGCGAGGCGGCACAGAAGCTGGGCCTGGTGAGCGAGGACGATATCCGTCAGGCGCTGTCGCAGCAGTTCGATTACCCCTGCATTCCCGCCGACGAGGTCAGTCTGAGCCCCGAGCTGACGGTGGCCACCGCGCCCTACGGCAAGGAGGCGGAGGCGCTGCGATCGGCGCGCTCCGAGTTGCTCTTGCGCTGGTTCAAGGATGGCCGCAAGACGCTGGCGATCGGCAGCGTTCGTGCGGACGAGGGAGCGAGCTATCTCGCCGCCAACCTTGCCGTTCTGTTCGCGCAAATGGGACGCAGGGTGCTGCTGGTCGATGCCAACCTCCGACAGCCGCGTCAGCTTGGCATGTTCAATCTCGGCAAGGGCCTGGGCTTGTCCGACGTGCTTGCCGAGCGGGTGCCGTCGGTGCAGATGCACAGTGTGAAGGCCTTCCCGACGCTGAACGTGCTGCCTGCCGGCTCGCTGCCGCCCAATCCCGCCGAATTGCTCGCGCGGCCGGCATTCGGCGCGCTGCTCTCGCGCATGGAAGCTGACTACGACATCATCCTCGTCGACACCGCACCGTCGCAGCTGGGTGCCGACTTCCAGCTGGTCGCCGCGCGCGTCGGCGGCATGCTGATCGCCACCCGCCGCAACGTCGGCCGCGTGGCGCCGCTGGCCGAACTGAAAGACAAGATCGCACTGACCGGCGCCGCAGTGGTCGGCGCGGTGGTGCTGGGGTGACCGCATGAATACGCTCGCGCCCCGCGCCCCGCTTGCCGACGCGCTCGTTCCCTTCAAAACCTGGTGGCCGGTGGTAGCCGGGTTGTTGGTGCTGTACGTGCCGACCTACTGGACGCTCGCTCACGGCATCTGGAATTCCGAAGAGCAGGCTCACGGCCCGATCGTGCTGGCGGTTACGCTGTTCCTCATCTGGCAGCGCCGCGCGCTGTTCACCGAGGCTGCTGCGCCCGTCACGCGCAAGGAAGTGGCGGGAGGGCTCGCTACGCTGGTTTTCGGGCTGCTGATCTACGCCGTGGGCCGCTCGCAGGAAATCCTGCTGATGGAAGTCGGCTCTCAGATACCGGTCATTCTCGGTGTGCTGCTCGCCACGCTGGGTTTCCGCGCAGTGCGCACGCTGTGGTTCGCGCTGTTTTTCCTGCTTTTCATGGTGCCGCTGCCGGGCTTCTTCGTCGACGCGGTCACCGGCCCGCTCAAGGAATATATCTCGGTGATCGCCGAGAAGGTGCTCTACACGGCCGGCTACCCGATCGCGCGTAACGGCGTGATCCTGATCGTGGGGCAGTACCAGCTGCTGGTGGCCGACGCGTGTTCGGGCCTGCATTCCATGTTCAGCCTGTCGGCCATGGGCCTGCTTTATCTCTACCTGATGCAGCACACCAGCGTTGTGCGCAACGCCATCATCATGGCGGCGATCATTCCCATCGCCTTCGCCGCCAACATCGTGCGCGTGATGGTGCTGATCCTGGTGACCTACCACTTGGGTGACGAAGCGGGGCAGGGCTTCCTGCATGACTTTGCCGGCATCATGCTGTTCATCATCGGACTCCTGTTCCTGTTCCTGCTCGACGGCGTGCTGGGTTTCTTCTTCCCCGACCGGCCGCGCGCCCGTACCTGATCCCGGGAGACCTCCATGAACTTCATCAGTTTCAGGCATGTCGTGATTGGTCTGTGCATGTTTGCCGGCGCAGGGCTCGCACTCGCGCTCAAGCCCACTGACAAACTTGCCGACCGTGCGCAGTTCGAACTCGAAACACTCATTCCCCAGAGTTTCGGTGACTGGAAAATCGATACGACCATTGCCCCCCTGCTGGTCACCCCGGAACTGCAGAAGGTCATCGATGAAACCTACAGCCAGACCCTGACGCGCACCTACATCAACAGTGCCGGCAAGCGCATCATGCTGTCGGTTGCCTACGGCGGCGCCCATGGCGAAGGCATGCAGACGCACCGCCCCGAGGTGTGCTACCCGGCGCAGGGCTTTCAGGTGGTGAAAAACACCCGTCCGGACGTTCTGAGCACCGATTTCGGCGAACTGCCGATCCGCCGGCTGGTGGCGGCGCAGGGGCCGCGCAACGAGCCCATCACCTACTGGGTGGTGGTCGGCGACCAGCAGACGCAGTTTGGCCTGGGCATGAAGCTCGCGCAGATGCGTTATACGCTTACCGGCGTCATACCGGATGGCATGCTGGTCCGGGTGTCGTCGATCGACCGCGATGAAGCCAATGCCTACGATATCCAGACCGATTTCATCCGCGCCATGCTCGGTGCATTGCGGGACGATGAGCGGGAGCGCCTCACGGGCAAATTCAGCTCCTGACGTCGATAGGATTCGCAGGGAGACGGCATGGGCCGGCCCTGGAGTCCTCCAGTCAAACACAACGAAATAAATGGAAAGACCATGACCCAGAAAGCACTCATCACCGGCGTCACCGGCCAGGACGGCGCCTACCTC
>DYFW01000038.1 GCA_020725005.1 Thiobacillus denitrificans | reverse complement strand
ACAGAATCAACCAATTACCTGATTACGAATTTGCACAACTTGACGCACACAACTCTCTCGTGAGAAAAACGAGCGGTCAACTGCGGTTTTTAGGTTCAATAAGGCCGAATCACCGCCGCTACCGATCTACCAACCCCGCCAGCTTCACCAGCGCCTGCTCCAGCCTGTCGTCCCACACCCGCGCGCACGACAGGCGGATGAAGTTGCGGAATTTTCCGCTCGCCGAAAACAGCGGCCCCGGCGCGATGCTCACCCCTGATTTCAGCGCGCGACGTGCGAGCTCGAAGCTGTCGACCTTGCCCGGCAGTTCCACCCACAGCACGAAACCGCCCTGCGGCTGCGATACGCGCGTGCCTTCGGGGAAATACTTCATGACGGCATCGCCCATGCGTGCGACGGCGCTGGCGTATTTGCCGCGCACCTCGCGCAGGTAGCGTTCGTAGCGCCCGCTTTCCATAAGCTCGGCCACGGCCAGCTGGGGCGCGGTGGGGCTGGCGATGCTGCTCACGTATTTGAGGTATTCGATGCGTTCGCGATGTTTGCCGCTGGCCACCCAGCCCACGCGCAGGCCGGGCGCCAGGGTCTTGGAAAACGAGCTGCAGTGGATGATGTCGGCGCGCGGCGACAGGGCCATGCAGGTGCTGGGCCGCCGCTGGTCGAACCCCAGGTCGCCGTAGACGTCGTCTTCGATGAGGGTGACGCCGTGCTTGCCCAGCAGGCTGACGAGGGCACGCTTGTTGGCGTCGGGCATCAGAAAGCCGAGCGGGTTGCTGTAGTTGGGCACGACCACGCAGGCTTTCACCGGCCAGCGTTCTAGCGCAAAGCCCAGCGCGTCCAGCGCCATGCCTTCGCGCGGGTGCGAGGGAATCTCCAGCGCTTCGAGCCCCAGCGATTCCATCACGTGCAAGAGACCGTAGAAGGCGGGCGATTCCACCGCGACGACGTCGCCGGGCCGGGTGACGGCGCGCAGCGCCAGGCTCAGGGCTTCCTGGCAGCCGGTGGTGACGACGATGTCGTCGGCCGGGATGCGGCCGCCCGTCTCGCTCATGCGTCGGGCGATCTCGCGGCGCAGCTCGGGCGCGCCGGGCGGCATCATGTAGCCGGCCGAGCGGGTGCGCTGCAGGCGCGCCACCCGGGCGAGCGCGCGCGCCACGGCCTGGGTGGGCAGGTAGTCGGGGTCGGGCACGGCGGCGCCCAGCTGGACGATGCGCGGGTCGTGGGACGCCTTGATGAGCGCCATGGCCATGTCCTGCCCGCTCACCAGGCGCGGCCGTGGCGCGGCGACCCGGCGTTGGGGTTCGATGGTGTGCAGGGGGCGGCGCGCGCGCACGTAGAAGCCGGAACGGGCGCGCGCCTCAATGTGGCCTTCGTCTTCCAGCCTGCGGTAGGCGGCGACCACGGTGGCCACGCTCACGCCGCGCTGGCGCGCCACGCTGCGCACGCCGGGCAGGCGGGCTCCGGGAGCGTAGTGGCCTTCGGCGATGCGTTGCGCCAGCTCGGCGGCGACGTTCTGGTAAAGCGGCGTCATGGCGGTTCCTGTCGATACAGTCGGTGCGATTTTTTGGCAGTACAGATTTCCACTTGCCAAATCTGTACTGAATCAATTTATCAATTCTGAATCTGTATTGATAGCACCGCGATGGCTACAGTGGCAACAGGAAGTGCCTCTTCCCGATGTTGTCGCCACCCGACAGGAGCGCCCATGCCGAACCCGACGCCCGACGCCGCCCGTATCTTTGCCCAGGCCTGGATCGCCGCCTGGAATGCGCGCGATCTCGATGCGGTGCTGGCGCACTACAGCGAAGACTGCACCTTTGTGTCGCCCTTCGTCGTCCGGTTCGCGGGCGAGCCCAGCGGCAGGCTGTCCGGCAAGCCCAGCCTGCGGGCCTACTGGACGACGGCGCTGGCCGCCCTGCCCACCCTGCATTTCGAGCTGGTCGACGTGCTGGCGGGCGTGGACTGCATCACCATCCTGTACCGCGGCCACCGCGGCCTGGCGGCGGAAGTGTGCGAGCTGGGCGCGGACGGCAGGGTGGTGCGCGGACTCGCGCTGTACGCGCAGGCGACGCAATCATGAGCGGCGCGCTGACCATGTTGCCGGAGGCACCGTTTGCCGCTGGTTCGTTGACGGTTCTGGTTGTTTACGCCGTAGCGATGTCCATCACACCGGGGCAGAACACCTTGCACGTGCTGTCGTCCTGCAAGACATTCGGCTTTATCCGCAATGTCGGACATCTGCTTGGCACGCTCTGGGGCACTTATCTCACGATCTGTCTTGCCGGCGTGATCCTGGGCGGATTGTTGGCGGCGGCACCCGGGGTGCAGGACGTGATCCGGGTTACCGCCGGGTTTTATATGCTGTGGCTGGCCTGGCATCTCTGGCGCAACGGCGTGCCGCCTGCGCCACAGGCCTTGCGCCCCCTCCGTTTTGGCGAGGCAGTGCTGCGGCAACTGGGAAATTCCCAAGGCTGGCTGTTGGCCGTTGCAGTGATTGCTGGCTTTGTTCCTGCTGGCGGACAGTATCTCGAACGCATGCTGGCCGTTGCGCTGGTGTTTTGCCTGGTGATGCTGCCGGCGCTTGCGCTGTGGGCGACGTGCGGAACCATGCTGCATAGCGGCATGCGGTTCCGTCCCCGCCTGCGGCGCGGTATGGCCACGGTCACAGCTGCCATGGCGCTGCTTTTCTGGATATGAATGCGGTTGCGCGTCCGGATGCCGACACGCCACCCCGGCGCGCCCGCAGTGACGAGATCGATTATGCGTACTACCGGAAACGGGCTCGACGACTGCGGCGAATGGCCATACGCATCTGGCTCTCGCGATTTGTCGAGCGATTCCGCCTCAAGAACAACCAAGACCATAGGCGAGCTTTCTTCAAATCAACCAGTCATCCGCATGCAGGCCACACGACAGATTGCAACACGAAGAAACAAGGCAGCAGCATGAGCAAACCACTGTCTGTACTGGACTACTTGCAGCACCAGCTTGCCGGCAGCCTGCCGGCAGGCGCCACGACGGAAATGAAATACCCCACAGCCATTTCGCAGCTGCTGGGGTTTCGCATTGCCGGTATCGACACGGCCTATGCGTGCCTCGAAATGGATGCCGATGCCGACATCCACGGCAATCAGCAGGGCACCGTGCACGGTGGGCTGTTGAGCGAACTGGCCGATGCCGCGATCGGCACGGCTCACTCGACGACGATGGGCGCGGGAGAAACCTTTGCCAGCATCGACCTTCGCATCAGCTTTTTCCGGCCCGTGTGGAAGTCCGTGCTGAGGGCCACGGCCCGGCCCATCCAGCGCGGACGCACGATCACGCACTACCAGTGCGAGATCGTGCGCAACGACGGCAAGCTGGTCGCGCTTGCCGCCGGGACGGTCATGACCCTGCGCGGCGACATGGCCACGGGAAGATAGGCACATGTCGCACGCCATGCTGCTGCCTTGCGCTGCCCTGGTAGCCTTGACCGCCCTGGTCTGGCTGCGCGCCATCCACGAGCGCGTGGCCGAATGCCGTGCGCGGGGGATCGCGCCGCAGGCGCTGGCCACGTCCCGGGAAGCCGCGCGGATGCTGAAGAACACACAGGCTGCCGACAACCTGTCCAACCTCTTCGAACTGCCTGTGCTGTTCTACGTGCTGTGCCTTGCGCTGGCGGCAACCGGGCTGGGCACGCCGGGCGACACCGCTGCGGCGTGGGCGTTTGTCGTGCTGCGCGCTGTGCATAGCCTGATCCACGTCACCTACAATCGCGTGATGCACCGCTTCGTCGCCTGGATGCTCGGCGCGGCCTGGCTATTCGGGATGTGGGGCGCATTCGCTTTCAGGCTTGCGGGCCGATGAGCGCGTCGATACGTCATTTCAGCCATAAAGGAGATTCCATGTCGGACAAAATTTTTCCTGTGGCGATCGTCGCCGCGGACGCTCCGTTGCGCACGCGCGCGACGCTATACCCGGAACCTGTCGCCGCCATGCTGGCCGCGCGCCTGGCGGGCCGGCACAAGCGCCCCCTGGGCGACATCTTCGGCCTCGCGAACTTCGGCGTGAACCTCACCCGGCTCGAACCGGGCGCGGTCTCCTCGCTGCGGCACGCGCATGCAAAGCAGGACGAATTCGTGTTCATCCTGGAGGGATGCCCAACCCTGATCACCAACGAAGGGCCGATGCGCCTAACGCCGGGCATGTGCGCGGGTTTCCGCGCGGGCACGGGCAACGCGCACACGCTCGTCAACGACACTGAACAGGACGTGGTTTACCTCGAGATCGGCGACCGCACGCCGGGGGATGTCGTCACCTACCCGGACGACGATTTGTGCGCGCAGTTCAACGACGGCGAGTGGACCTTCAGCCACAAGGACGGCACGCCCTATTGATTTCTGCCGCCTGGTTTCGCCCTTGGCTTGGTTAGGTGTGTTCCAGCCGTCCGGACCGCCTCGTCACTCCCGCAGTCTCCGGCAGCGCTTCACTCGAGGCCTTGGGTGAGTTTCTGCATGAACGCGGTGTGGCGTGCCTCGGCTTTCTGGAACGCGGCGATCAGCTTCTCCGCGTCGTCGGTGAGCCGGCTGCCCGAGGGGCCGCTTTCCACCAGCGCCGTGCCCCATGCGCCGTTCATCGCGTCGACCGCGTCCCATGCCGCCTTGTAGCTCATCTTCATCGCGCGGGCGGCTTTGGAGATGGAGCCGGTTTCGCGGATGCGCAGCAGAAGTTCGACGCGGCCGCGGCCGAGGAAATTGCGGCCGTCGAGCGTGAGCCAGAATCGGCCGTCGGCCTTGATGCGCTTGCTTTTTGAGGTGCTCATGGTGCGGCGGATGTGGCTGAGAGCATTGCGGATCGTGTCGGCGCGGCCGACAATAGCACTTTGCCATACTTTGGAGAGTGCCGTGAAACGAATCATTGCCGTGTGCATGCTGCTGGCCCTGTCGCTGCCGGCGCTGGCTGGCGGGGCTTACTCCGTGGTGAACAAGACCCAGGGGGCCTACCAGGACGTGCGCGACAACCTGCAGATGGCGATCGAGGGCAAGGGCCTGAAGATCACCAATACCAACCATATCGCCGACATGCTCGAGCGTACCGGCAAGGATATCGGTGAAACGCGGGTGGTGTACGAGAACGCCGAACAGTTCGAATTCTGCAGCGCGACGATTTCGCGTCACATGATGGAGGCCGACCCGCATTCGATCGTGATGTGCCCATACAGCATCGTCGTCTACAAGGTGCCAGGCGACGCCAACGTGTATGTCGCCTACCGCAAGCCGCCTGCGAGCAAAAAGCCGGCGCTGAAGAAGGCGCTGGGCGAGCTCGAGGCGCTGCTGCAGGGCATCATCAAGGACGCGCTGTAAGCGTGTTGCGCGGGCTCAGACCGTGACCGCCTTTCTCGCCGTCGGCATCGGCGCCGCGCTCGGTGCCTGGCTGCGCTGGGGGCTGGGCCTGTGGCTCAACCCCCTGTTCCCGTCGGTGCCGCTCGGCACGCTGGCGGCGAACCTCGCCGGCGGCTATTTCATCGGCCTTGCCATCGCGTGGTTCGCCGAGCATCCCGGCGTGCCGCCCGAGGCGCGGCTGTTCCTGATCACTGGCCTTCTGGGCGGGCTCACGACCTTTTCCACGTTTTCCGCAGAAGTCGTGACCGCCATGGCGCGCGGGTTGTGGTTGACCGGGGGGGTGATCGCGGCCGTTCACATGGCCGGCTCTTTTCTTGCCACCGGGCTGGGACTCTATTCGATGAGGTTTTTCAAATGAACAGCGTCTGCCTGCAGGTCTTCGTTTCCGAATCGAGCCGCCATCACGGCAAGCTCACCTACCTGTGGCTGCTCGACGCCGCGCAGACGATCGGCATTCCTGGCGGCTCGGCGTTCCGCGCGGTCGCGGGCTTCGGCCGCCATGGCCGCCACGACGCGGGCTTCTTCGAGCTCGCCGGCGAGTTGCCGGTGGTGGTCGAGTTCATGGTCGAGCCCGCGCAGGCGGACCGGCTTTTGAAGGCGGTGGCCGAAGCCGGCTTGCAGCTTTTCTACGCGCGCTACCCGGTGGAATTTGGCGTCACCGGCTAGCGGCGTGCTCGAGCAGTTGATCCTGTTCGTCGCCTCGCTGGCGGCGAATTTCTTTTCGGCCTTGTCGGGCGGCGGCGCCGGGCTGATCCAGTTTCCCATGTTGATCTTCCTCGGGCTGCCTTTCGGCGTGGCGCTCGCCACGCACAAGGTCGCCAGCGTCGCGCTCGGCCTGGGCGCGACGCTTCGACACCTGAAGGAATCGCATCTCGAACGCCGCTTCTCGCTGATCATCCTCGGCGCGGGCCTGCCGGGCGTGGTGCTCGGCGCGGTGACCATCCTGCAGATCCCCGAGCGCGCGGCGACGCTGGCGCTCGGCGTGCTCACGCTCGGGCTCGGCCTCTATTCGGTGTTCAAGCCCAGGCTCGGCCTGGACCACGCGCCGGCCAACCGGGAGGGGTGGGGGCTCGCCGGCGGCATCGCGGGGCTTTTCGTCGTCGGTTTTCTCAACGGTTCGATCACCAGCGGCACCGGGCTGTTTCTTACCCTCTGGCTGATCCGCTGGTTCGGCCTCGACTATACGCGCGCGGTGGCGTACACGCTGATCCTGTGCGGTCTGGTGTGGAACGGCACCGGTGCGCTGGTGCTGGGCGTGATCGGGACCGTGGCGTGGCACTGGATGCCGGCGCTCCTGGCGGGCTCGATCCTCGGCGGCTACCTCGGCAGCCATCTCGCGATCAGGAAGGGCAACCTGTGGATCAAACGCGCCTTCGAGATCGTCACCCTCCTCATCGGGGTGAAGCTGATCGCCGGCTGAACCGGCCTACAGCTCGTCGGCGTGGATGCGGTTGCGGCCGTCGCGCTTGGCCGCGTAGAGCGCTTCGTCGGCAGCCTTGATGAGCGAATCGCCGTTCTGGTAGAGCGGGTAGGTGGCGATGCCGCCGCTGGCGGTGGCAAGGAAGTAGCGGTCGCCGAAGGGGTGGCGGATCTGCGAGAAATCCTGGCGGATGCGGTCGACGATGCCGTAGGCCTGCTCGGCGTCGGTATGCGGCAGCGCGATGAGGAATTCCTCGCCGCCGTAGCGGCAGATCACGTCCTGCTTGCGCAGGCGCTGCTTCAGCAGCCACGACAGGCTGCGGATCACCTGGTCGCCGGTGGGATGGCCATAGCTGTCGTTGATGTGCTTGAAATGGTCGATGTCCATCATCACCACCGAGAGGAATCCGCCCTCGTGCGCCACCGTCGACAGCACCATTTCCATCGTGTGCTTGCCGCTGGAGTGGTTGAGCAGGCCGGTCAGGCTGTCGTGGTACATGGTGCGGCGCAGCGCGCGGTAGCGCTCGATCTTGCTCTTGACGATGGCGTTGAGGAATACCGGGTTGAAGGGCTTGGTGAGGAAATGATCGCCGCCCAGGCGCATCGCGTCGACCTGCAGCGCGACGTTGGTCTCGCCCGACAGATACACGATCGGCGTGCTGAGGAACTCGCCATGCTGGCGGATGACGCGCGCGACCTCGACCCCGGTGCAATTGGGCATGTACATGTCCATCAGGATCAGGTCGGGATTGAACTGGCGCAGGGCACGGAGCGCCTGGCGCGGATCGTTGACGATTTCCGAGGCGATCTGGTTTTCTTCCAGCGTGCGCCGGATCAGCGCGCTCGCGGTCTTGGAATCCTCGACGATGAGTACGCGATAGGCTTCCTGGTCATGGCGCTCGTCGAGTTCCATGATGTGCTCGACGACGGCGTGCGGCGGCATGCCGGCAAGCAGGCAGCTGTCGCAGCCATTGCGGAGCGCCTGCTGCAGCGGGTCGAAGTCGGAGCGCACGCCCAGCCCGATCAGCTGACCCATCTCGAACCGACTGCGCAGTGACTGGATGCGCGGGCCCCATTCGGTCTCGGGCAGGCTGGCGAGATCGAGCAGCAGCAAGGGAGCCATGCCGATGGTGTCGGGTAGCGCTTCGTCCCAGCGCGCGAACCCCGGATTCAAGCCGAAATAGCCGAGCTGTGTCAGCAGCTCGTTCCAGTCGTCGGGACGGCTTCCGATCAGCCAGACCTGGCTGCCACGCCCGTCGTTGGGGCGCGCATGCCGGGGGGCATGGCGACGCTCGGTGAAGTCGGAGGCCGTCGACACCTGGGTCTGTACCATGCGGTCGAGCGCCGCCAGGCGGGCATCGAGGTCGTCGAGCGCGGCCGGCGGCAGCGGGTGCTCGGTATCGCTGCTGAAGAAGGCGAGCGTGATCTGCTCGAGCTGGTGGCTGGCGTGATGCAGGGCGGTGACGCCCTTGTCGATCAGGAATTCCGTGAAGCTGTTGATCGATACCGCCAGCTCGACGAAGGTATCGGCGCTGGGCGCCGCCCGGTAGCGCTGCCACGTGGCGGACAGCGCCTGGTTCTTCTGCAGCAACTCTTCGGGCGAACAAAGCATGCGACGGGGGCGGGCGCCTGGGATGAAGTGCGGAATTATAAAGAACCATTATTGCGCGTCCCCGCGCATCGTGTGAATTCCCGAGTTGTCCGTGTCCGGGCCGCCCCTTGCCGTCGCTTATTTCATGCTCTCGGCTTCCATGCGCAGATACTGGTTGTAGGCATTCAGCCGGTTCGCTTCGCCGAAGGCCGGCATGAAGCGGTACTTCGACCAGTCCGTCTTCTCGTAGGCCTCTTCGAACGGCACCAGATCGCGTGCCGCCTTGCCCATTTCCTGGCGCAGGTACTTGAGGTAGTCGCGGGTGAAGACGAGGTCGGCCGCAGGCTGGCGCGACACGCCGCCGTGGCCGGGCACCAGGATGCGCGGCTTCAGCGCGATGAGCTTGTCCATCGAGGCGATCCAGCTCGCGCTGTCGGCGTCGCCGACGAAGGGGATGCGGCCCCGGAAAACCAGGTCCCCCGCGTACAGCACGCCGTCGTTCTTCACCAGCAGCGCCAGGTCCTCGCTCGAATGCGCCGGGCCGACATGACGCAGCGCGAATTTCACGCCGCCCAGCTCGAAGTCCAGGTCGCCCTCGACGAAGACGTCGGCTTCCAGCAGCTGCGTGTTCTCGTCCACCCACGGGAACAGGGCCTCGCGGCGCTGCGCCAGGCGCAACGCCGCTTCCTCGGTGCGCGTCTGGCCTTTGGCGGCGCGGTGCGCCCAGATTTCGGCGCCCTGCGCCTTGAACACCTGCAGGCCGTAGAAATGGTCGGCGTGGTAATGGCTGACGATCACGCGCCTGACGGGTTGCCGGGTCACCTTGCGGATTTCGCCCAGCAGTTTTTCGGCGAGCGGCGGCGTGGCGAGTGCATCGAATACCACGACGCCGTCGCGCGTGACGACAAAGCCCGCGTTGGACATGAAACCCTGGTTGGCGCTCGAGGCCGCGCCGGATTCGCCCTGCACGTAATAGCTGTGGGCACCGACCCTGACCGCTTTCATCGGTACGCTGGCGACTTCCCCGGCGGCCGCAGCGGCGGTCGGCAACAGGGCAAGGGTGAAAAGAGCGAGCAGCAGACGCCGCATGGTGATGTCTCCCGATTTGTCGATAAGTGAAAATTATAGACACGACATTCAGGCGGGCGTTCCGGTGGCACGCCGGCCCGCATGGCTGTGATATCTTCGGGGATCGAAGGGAGTTTGGCGTGTTCAAGAATCAATGGCCGGCATTCCTGCTGGCGTTCGTGCTGCCGCTGCTCGCGGTGTTCGCGTGGTGGGGCGGCTTTGCGTCGGTACAGGTGAGCGAGGCCGAAGCCGGCCCTTACCGTTATGCCTATCTCGACTATGCGGGCGATATCAGCGACATGCGCAAGACGCAGCGCGCCGTGCTGCGGAAGTTCGAAGCCGCCGGCGTGACGCCCGGCGATACCGTGAACGTGATCCTGACCGATCCGCGCGAGGCGCGCGGCAAGGTCAAGGCGCAGCTCGGCTACCTGCTGGACGAGACGGCCACGCTGCCCGACGGATTGCTCGAAGGCCGCATCGAACGGCGGCCGGTGATCCGGGCGCAGGTGCAGGCGGCGGTGCTGCTGGCGCCGTCCAAGGCCTACCAGGCCCTGTCCGACCACCTCGAGGCGGAGGGGCGCAGGCTCGTCATGCCTACCGTCGAACTGTATCGACCGTCGGGCAGCCGCGGTCGCATGGGCACTTTCACGCTGGAGATGAATCGCTGATGGCCTTTTTTACGGTGCTTGCGGCGCTTGCGATCGAACACGCGCGTCCGCTGCGTCAGCCGCTGTTCTATTACCGGCACTACACCCGGTTCACGCACTGGATCGAGCGCCGCTTCAACGGCGGCGAGGCGATCCACGGCGTGATCGGCTGGGGGCTCGCGATCCTTCCGGTAATTTTCGGCGCCTGGCTGGCGTTCGTGCTGCTCGGCAGGCTGCATCCCCTGCTCGGCTGGGCGTGGAACGTGGCCGTGCTCTATTTCACTCTTGGCTTCAAGTATTACAGCGACGATGCCGAATCGATTGCGCGCCTGCTGCGCGCCGGCGATGTCGAGGCCGCGCGCGAGAAATTCGGCGCCTGGCGCCACTGCGACGCCAGCCAGCTGAGCGCGGACGACCTGGCGCGGGTCACCATCGAACAGACGCTGGCGGCGAGCCACCGCCAGATGTTCGGCGTGCTGTTCTGGTTCGTGCTGCTGGCGCCGTTCGGCCCGGTCGGCGCGGTGTTGTTCCGCGCCACGTCGATACTGGGGCGTCACTGGGAGGGCACGCGCGGCGAGTTCGGTGTGTTCGCGCGGCGCGTGTTCCATGCCATCAACTGGCTGCCCGCGCGACTCACGGCGCTCACCTACGCCATCGCCGGCAACTTCGAGGACGCCGTGTATGCCTGGCGCACGCAGGCCGGCGCCTGGCCCGACCTGGAGGAGGGCGTGGTGCTCGCCGCAGGGGCCGGCGCCATGGGCGTCAAGCTCGGCCAGCCGATCACGCTCGGCGGCGAATCCGCCTGGCGGCCGGAACTCGGCAGCGGCCAGGCGCCCGACCACGACTGCATCGAGAGCGCCGTCAGCATGATCTGGCGCGGCCTCATCATCTGGCTGGCGGCGGGCCTGCTGATCGTCATTGCCGGCTGGGTTTCCTAGCAGTCGGCCCATGCTCAACGCGCTGTGGGTCGGCTTCATTGTCGTCGCCTTTTTCATCGCCTCGTTCAAACTGCTGGTCCTGGGGGACGCCGAGGTCTTCGCCGCGCTGGTGAAGGCGCTGTTCGACAGCAGCAGGACCGCGTTCGAGATCGCGCTGGGGCTCACCGGCGTGATGGCGCTGTGGCTGGGCGTGATGAAGATCGGTGAACGCGCCGGCATGCTGGAGGTGCTGACGCGCGGCCTGGCGCCGCTGTTCAGGCGGCTGTTTCCCGAGGTGCCGGCGAACCATCCCGCACTCGGCGCGATGACGATGAACATGGGTGCCAACATGCTCGGACTCGATAATGCCGCAACCCCGCTCGGCATCAAGGCGATGCAGGAGCTGCAGACGCTCAACCCCTCGAAGGACACCGCGAGCGACGCGCAGATCCTGTTCCTCGTCATCAACACCGCGTCGGTGACCCTGCTGCCGGTCACCATCTTCACCTACCGTGCGCAACTCGGCGCCGCCGACCCCACCGACGTATTTGTCCCGTTGCTCATCACCACATACATCGGCACCCTGGTCGGCCTGTTCGCCACCGGCTTCTTCCAGAAGCTGCATTTGTGGAACCGCGTCACGCTGGCTTACCTTGGCGGGGCCACCGCGCTCGTCGGCGGCATGGTCGCGTATTTCGGCAGCCTGGAAGCCGCCGACATGACACGGCAGTCGTCGATCCTCAGCAACGTGCTGCTGTCCGGCATCGTCGTTCTGTTCCTGCTGATGGCCGTGTGGCGGCGGGTGAACGCCTACGAGGCCTTCATCGAAGGCGCGAAGGAAGGCTTTCACACCGCGGTCACGATCATTCCGTATCTTGTCGCCATGCTGGTGGCCATCGCCGTGTTCCGCGCCAGCGGCGCGCTCGACCTCTTGATGGGCGCGATGCGCAGCACGGTGCTGGCGCTGGGCTTCGACGCGCGCTGGGTCGACGCGCTGCCCACCGCACTGCTGAAACCGTTTTCCGGCAGCGGTGCGCGCGCCATGATGATCGACACCATGCAGGCGCACGGTGCGGATTCGTTCGCCGGCCGGCTCGCCTCCATCGTGCAGGGCAGCACCGAAACCACCTTCTACGTGCTGGCGGTGTATTTCGGCGCGGTAGGCATACGTCGGGTGCGGCATGCCGTCGCCTGCGGGCTCATCGCCGACGTCGCCGGCATCTTCGCTGCCATCGGCATGGCGTATCTATTTTTTGGTGCAGCAGCATGAAGACGTATGACACCCTCGCAGCGGTCGACCTGGGCTCCAACTCCTTCCGCCTCGAAGTGGCCCGGGTCGCGGGCGACCAGCTTTATCCCCTCGACTCGCTGAAGGAGACCGTGCGCCTGGCCGGCGGGCTGGGGGCCGACAAGACGCTCGACGAGGCGACGCAGGCGCGCGCGCTCGCCTGCCTGCACCGCTTCGGCGAACGCCTGCGCGGCCTCTCGCCCGAGGCGATCCGCTGTGTCGGCACCTCGGCGCTGCGCGTCGCGCGCAATGCCGACGTCTTCATTCCCAAGGCCGAGATCGCACTCGGGCACCCGATCGAGATCGTCGCCGGGCGCGAGGAAGCGCGGTTGATCTATCTGGGGGTCGCGCATTCGCTGCCGGCGTCGCCCGACCGTCGCCTGGTCGTCGACATCGGCGGCGGCTCGACCGAGTTCATCATCGGCACCGGGCTCAAGCCGCACGAGCGCGAAAGCCTGCACATGGGCTGCGTCAATTTCTCGAAACGCTTTTTCGACACCGGCGTGCTCGACAAGGCGACGTTCAGGGCGGCCGAGACGGCGGCGCGCGTCGAAGTCGAACGCATCGCGCGTGAATTTTCGCGCGCCAACTGGCAGCAGGCGGTCGGCTCTTCCGGCACCGCGCGCGCGCTGCGCGAGATCCTGGAACTGAACGGCTGGTCGGCGCGCGGCATCACCGCCGACGGCCTGGCGGCGCTACGCGCCCACATGCTCAAGGTGGGGCACGTCGACGCGCTTGATCTGCCGGGCCTGTCGCGCGACCGCCGCCCGGTGATCGCCGGTGGCTTCGCCATCATGGCGGGGCTGTTCGCCGAACTCGGCATCGAGCAGATGGATGTCGCCGAGACCGCCATGCGCGAGGGCATCCTCTACGACCTGCTGGGACGCTTCCACAAGCAGGACATGCGCGAGGCGACGGTCGACGAATTCATGCGCCGCTACCACATCGACACCCAGCAGGCGGCACGGGTCAAGCGCATCGCGCTCAAGCTCCATGCCGCCGCCGGCGGCTGCGACGAGAACGACCTGCTGTACCTGGACTGGGCGGCGCGCCTGCACGAAATCGGCCTGTCGGTGTCGCACAGCGGCTACCACAAGCACTCCGGCTACATCCTCGAAAATGCCGACATGCCGGGCTTTTCGCGTACCGAGCAGGCGCGGCTGGCGCTGCTCGCGCGGGCGCAGCGCGGCGCGCTGGTGAAGCTGCCAGCCTTCGCCTCCGGCGCGGTATCCGAGCGCGACCGCCGGCTCGTGTGGCTGCTGCGCCAAGCGGTGATCCTGTGCCGCAACCGCTCCGAGCCGCGTCTGCCCGACCTGCAGGCCGAGGCGAACGGCAAGCGCTTTCGCCTGAGCTTGCCCGAAGGCTGGCTGGAACGCCGGCCGCTCACCCGGCGCGCGCTGGAGGACGAGGCTGCCTACTGGCAGGCGGTGGGGATGAAGTACCAGTTCGACTGAGGCGCACGCCCGGCCGTCACAGCGGCCATGCCCACATCAGCATCGGCAGGCCGACGCCGACGACAATCAGGTCCAGCGGCAGCCCCAGGCGCCAGTAGTCGCCGAAACGGAAGCCGCCGGGGCCCAGGATCAGCGTGTTGTTCTGGTGGCCGATCGGGGTGAGGAAGGCGCACGATGCGCCGACCGCCACCGCCATTAGGAAGGTGTCCGGATTCGCGTCCAGTTGCACTGCGGCGCCCAGCGCGATCGGACACATCACTGCCGCGGTCGCGGCATTGTTCATCAGGTCGGTCAGCATCATGGTGACGATGAGAATCGTTGCCAGCCCAATGACCGCATGACCTTGTGCAACGTGCTCGAGGAGGAAACGGGCGATGAGGTCGGCGGTGCCGGTCGCCTGCATCGCTGCAGCCACCGGAATGAGTGCACCGAGCAGCACCACGACCGGCCAGTCGATGGCTTCGTACACGGCGCGCGGCGGCACGGTGCGCAGGAGCATCGAGACAAGCACGCCGGCCATGAAGGCGATGGCGATCGGCATCAGGCCGAACGCCGCGGCTGCCACGGCCAGGGCCATGATAAGGCTGGCGGTGATGGCCTTGCGCTTGTCCGGAAGATAAAGCGCGCGTTGGGCCAGCGGTACGCAACTGGCCACCGAGGCGAAGTCGGCGATGGCCTCTGGCGCGCCCTGCATCAGCAGCACGTCGCCAGCCTTGAAGCGGTACGTGCGCAGGCGGGCACGGCTGCGCCGGCCCTGGCTCGACACGGCGAGCAGGTTGATGCCAAAGCGGCTGCGGAGCTGGATATCGATCGGGGTGCGCTCGAGCAGGCCAGAACTCGGCAGGATCGCCAGTTCGACCAGCGTGACGTCGTCCGCTGGCAGTGGCTTTCCCGTTTCCGCCGCGGTGGCGGTCTCGTTGGTTTTTTCCGCCTTGTGCTGTGATTCGGCCAGCACCAGGCCGAGGCTGGACAGCGCCTTGGCGAGCGTTTCCGATTCCGCCTCGATGATCAGGATGTCATCGGCGAGGATGCGGCGCCCGGCATTCGGCGCCGACTCGCGCACATCGTGGCGCACCAGGGCGACGATCTGCGCGTCGGCCTCTTCCAGCGCGGCCTCGATTTCGCGCAGTTTCATCCCGGCAGCCTTGCTGTCCGCAGGCACGCGCACCTCGGTGAGGTAGGTGCCGGTATCGAACCCCCCGCTGCCTGCTTGCTGGCGCGACGGCACCAGCCGCCAGCCGGCCAGGCCGATGAAGAGCACGCCCAGCATGGTGATCGCCAGTCCGACTGGCGTGAAGTCGAACATGCCGAACCCGCCGTAGCCGGCTTCGGCGCGCAGGCCGGAAACGATGAGATTGGGCGGCGTGCCGATCAAGGTGGTGGTGCCGCCGAGGATCGAGCCGAAGGCGAGCGGCATCAGCAGCCTGCCGGGCGGCAGGTTCAGCCGTGTGGCGATCTGCATCGCCACGGGTATCAGCAGCGCCAGCGCACCGACGTTGTTCATGAAGGCGGACAGCAATGCGCCGAGCGCCGTGAGGGAAAGGATTGCAACGGTCGGTCCTGCCTGCGCCGGCAGGATCCGGCGCGTGAGCGCGTCGACCGCGCCCGAGGTCTGCAGGCCGTGGCTCAATACCAGCACGCACGCCACCGTGACCACCGCTGGATGGGCGAAACCTGCAAAGGCGTCGCTGGTCGGCACCAGGCCGGTCAGCACGCAGGCGAGCAGCGCGGCGGCAGCGACCATGTCGTGGCGCCAGCGGCCCCATAGAAAGAGCCCGACTGTAGAGGCGAGAATGAGAATAATCAGCAGCTGATCGGCGTTCACGGGACGTTTTCCGGTGCGGTGAGTACTGTTTCAGTCTGCGGACAGGCCCGGCTTGGCGTCACTGGCCCCATGCCTTTACGCGGGCGGCCAGGGACGGCTTTTCCAGTCGGGTTGGAAACTGAGCAGCGGCCGTGGCGGCCCGGCAGCGGCACGCCGCTGCCAGCGCTCTATGCGCTCAGCTTTCCGCGCGGCGCGCGCGCATGAGGAACACCGGGTAGTCCCGCGTCCCGGCTTCGTGTTCCTTGGCGATGCTGAACACCGTTTCGAAGCAGACGTCGGTGAAACCCGCCCGTTCGGTGCGCTTTTGCAGGTCGCCGCGGTCGAAGCCGTGGTGCACGTCGACTTCCGGGCCGTGGAAGGAGCCGTCTTCCTGATCCAGGTCGGCAATGCACAGATGGCCGCCGGGCGTCAGCAGGTCGTGGAAGATATGCAGGATGCGATCGGCGTCCGGCACATGGTGCAGCGTCATCGACGTTATGATCAGGTCGAATGCGCGGGACGGCGCCGGGTCGGCCATGAGGTCGAGCTGCAGTGTCGCCATGTTCGTCACTTCCTGCGCCGCGATCTTTTCGTTCGCCACCGCGAGCATCCCGGCTGAACTGTCGGCCATCAGGATGAAACCGAGTTCGTCCTTGAGCGGAAACGACAACAGGCCCGTGCCACAGCCGTAGTCGAGCGCGTGCATGGCGCGGTTCAGCGGCACGGTGCGGCGGATGGCCTCGGCGATCTTCAGGGCGCGTTCCCGGAACACCGGGTTCTCGTCCCATTGGCGGGCCTTGGCGTCGAAGTGGGCGGCGTCGAGTTGCAGATTGGGGGCTCGGGTCATGGAGGCGCAGTCCGGGGCCGTCTGCCCGGGGTATTCGATGGCGGGCGATCCGGTACGGTCAGGGTTTGGCCGCAAGCATAGCGCAATCGCGCGCAAAAAACAGGGGACTGCGAGCCCCTGGGGTCAGGATACGGACATGAGGCGGCTGTCCGGCGCGCTGGGCGTCCGGCGCGCGCGCGCCGTGATCGGAATGCGTTCGGCGCCTGGTGTGGCAAGTGCAGGCAGCGGCAGCATCGCCCGTGCATGCGCCACGAAGCGCTTCAGCGAGAGCAGCGCGTCGGGGGAGGTGCAGCGGCGCTCGTCGATCAGGCGCGAAACGGTCAGCGCCAGCGCGTCGCACGCCTGTGTCAGACGCTCGAAACCTGCCGCAGCCGCGCAGTCGCGCACGCGTATCAGGGCGAGCGCGTAATCCACGATGCTGTCCCAGGTAACCGATTCGGGACGGGCGAATTCCGGTCGGGCGACGGCACGGGCGAGGCGTTCGAGGGCACGCTGCACGGCGGCCGGGCCCTTTTTGCGAACGTCCCGCACGCGGGAGTCGGCGGTGCGAGAGGGGGGATCGTTCTTCAGAAAAATCGGGTGTTTCACGCTAGCCATGAGTGTCCTCCTGGTTGCTTGAACATCGCTCTAGTGCGCGCGGGATGGTCCCAGCACGCGAATCGACATTGGATGTTGGCTAATCCATCCAATATAGTAGGTTCTTACTAGCGATGTTCAAGGGAAACAGGGCCGCATCAAATGAATTTTTTTACCCTGGCTGTCCTCGGGTAAAGCCCTATTCTGCATAGGGATAGCGGCGCCCGAAGCCCAGGGCCGCGGCCAGCACGATCGTCGCGGTCGCGAGCGGCACCCAATAGACCGCGCCGTCGCGGTAGCCGTCGAAAGAGAGATAGCGCGCGTCCACCACGACCGCGAGGGTGACGGCCAGCAGCACGAGGCCCGCGCCCACCAGCCACGGCCCGCGCAGGCTGGTGATGAACATGACGTACAGCACGAAGGGGGACGCGACCGCGGTAAGCACGACGCCGTCGACGATGTAGCCGACGTGATAGAGGGGCACCACGCCGGCGACAAACGCAAGGACTATGCCCAAGAGGGCGATCAGGGCGGCAAGACTTTGCGGCGAAAGGGTGGGCATGGCATTCTCCTGGGCCGGACCGACCTTCCTATGACCAAGCGTCATGGCTATAGGTTCGTGGCGGCCCCAGCCCTGGGCGATACCGCCCCGCAACGGGTCAGGCGGCGGATCGCAGGGCCGCTTCCATCGCCGGCTCGCTGACCGGATAGGTCAGCACCGCGTGCACGGAAAACAGCGCCAGCAGCTTGTCGATGTGCGCCGCCTCGCGCGGGTGCATGAACACGATGACTTTCGCCTGCGGCGCCTGGCATTGCAGCGTGCGCAGCGTCACGTCCAGATTCGAGACGTTCGCCCCCGCATAGTTGTTGCCCCAGCCGTAGATGAACTCGCCGACGAAGACATCCGGCTTCTGCTTCTGCAGCGCGCGGTGCAGGTTGCGGGCGCTGGTGAAGCGTTCCGCCGAAATGCCCAGCCGCCGGTAGAGCGTACCGAAGTCGGGGTGGAAGGGAGATTCGATCAGGGAGAAGAGGATGCTCATGGCGCGCAAGTTTACCCGGCATGCCCGGTCCGCCGGATGGCAGGCGCGGTGTAGGGATCCGGCCACGGGCCCGGCAGCGGATGGGGCCGCCGCGGTCCAGCGCATGCTCAGTAGCTGGAAAAAGTCCGTGCCGCGCCGCGCTTGTCCAGCAGGATCACTTCGTACGGTTCCTTGTGATCACCCTGTTCCATGCCGGGAGAGCCGACCGGCATGCCGGGCACGGCCAGTCCGCGCGCCAGTGGTTTTTCCCTGAGCAGGCGCTTGATGTCCCTGGCCGGTACGTGCCCCTCGATGACGTAGCCGTTGACCACCGCCGTGTGGCATGCGCCATAGCCGGCCGGCACGCCAAGGCGCTGCTTGTGCTGCGTCACGTCCAGGGTGTCGTGGCTGCGTACCGTGAAGCCGTTCGACCTGAGATGTTCGATCCACTTCACGCAGCACCCGCAGGTCGGGCTTTTGTACACGTCGATGACGGGCGCCGTCGGCCCGGCCCACGTTGCCGAGGACATGAGGCCGAGGGCCATGGCCCAGGCAAGGGCGCGGCTGGCGGAAGGTTGTTTCTGCATGGCGTTTCGTGGGGGGTGTCCCGATTCATGTGCAAAAGCGTTTCTGTCTGGAAACGCGTGGGGCGGTCATGGCAAGCGGTAAACCATGAACAGGAGAGAGCATAAGACGAGGCTGCCTGCAAGGGAAGCGCGGGTGAGCGGAGACAGAGCCGGCAGCTGCTGCACCGGCCTACCGGGCAGAGCCCCCAGGCCCCGGTTTCGTGCCCCGCCCTGGGCGGCTCGCAAGGCCGCCACCGGGAAGCGGCGCGGCCTTGCGTCTCCCCGCGGCGGCCTGCGGCTTTCAGCCCGGCAGCATCGCCAGCAGGCTGTTCAGCCGCCGCACGAAACTCGCCGGATCGTCGAGCTGACCGCCTTCGGCGAGCAGCGCCTGCTCGAACAGCAGGTTGGCCCAGTCGGCGAAGCGGTTCTCGTCGGTTTCGGCGTTCAGGCGCGTGACCAGCGCGTGGGTGGGGTTGATTTCCAGCGTGGGCTTGACCGTGGGCGCGGCCTGGCCGGCGGCCTTCAGCAGGCGTTCGAGGTTGGCGCTCATGTCGCCTTCGCCGGTGACGAGGCAGGCGGGCGAGTCGGTGAGGCGGTGGCTGACGCGGACATCCTTGACGCGTTCGCCGAGCGTGGCCTTGATGCGCTCGACGAGCGGCTTCATGGCCTCCTCGGCTTCCTTCTGCGCGGTCTTCTCGGCTTCGTCCTCGAGCGCGCCCAGATCCAGCCCGCCCTTGGCGACGGATTTCAGCGGCTTGCCTTCGAATTCATGCAGGTTGGCGACCAGCCATTCGTCGACGCGGTCGGACAGGAGCAGGACTTCGATGCCCTTCTTGCGGAAGATCTCCAGATGCGGGCTGTGTTTGGCGGCAGCGAAGCTGTCGGCGGTGATGTAGTAGATCGCGTTCTGGCCTTCCTTCATGCGACCGATGTAGTCCTTGAGCGAGACCACCTGCGCATCGGTGTCGGCATGGGTGGAGGCGAAGCGGAGCAGGGCGGCGATCCTCTCCTTGTTGGCAAAGTCCTCGCCCGGGCCTTCCTTCATCACGCGGCCGAATTCCTTCCAGAAGGTCGCGTATTTTTCCTGTGTCTTCTCGGCGAGTTCTTCCAGCATGCCGAGCACCTTTTTCACCGAACCGGCCTTGATGGCGTCGATGTCCTTGCTCGACTGCAGGATTTCGCGCGAGACGTTGAGTGGCAGGTCGGACGAGTCGATCACGCCGCGGACGAAGCGCAGATACGCCGGCATCAGCTGCTCGGCGTCGTCCATGATGAAGACGCGGCGCACGTAGAGCTTGATGCCATGCCGGCGTTCGCGGTCATAGAGATCGAACGGCGCGTGCGACGGGATGTAGAGCAGCGAGATGTATTCCTGCTTGCCCTCGACGCGGTTGTGCGACCAGGCGAGCGGCGGCTCGAAGTCGTGCGCGACGTGCTTGTAGAACTCGCGGTATTCGTCGTCGGTGATCTCCTTCCTGGGGCGCACCCACAGGGCGGAGGCGCGGTTGACGGTCTCGTCCTCGTCGGTGGGCACCTCGACGCCGTCCTTCCATTCCGTCTTCTTCATCACGATGGGCAGGGTGATGTGGTCGGAATACTTGCGGATGATCGACTTGATCTTCCAGTCGGAAAGGAACTCGTCCTCGCCCTCGCGCAGATGCAGCACGATCTCGGTGCCGCGCGTGGGCTTCTCCACGGTTTCCAGCGTGTAATCGCCTTCGCCCGCGGATTCCCAGCGCACGCCATGCTCGGGCGTGAGGCCGGCGCGGCGGGTGGTGAGTGTCACCTTGTCAGCGACGATGAAGGCGGAATAGAAACCCACGCCGAACTGGCCGATCAGCGCAGCGTCCTTCTGCTGGTCACCGGACAGCTGCGAGAAGAATTCGCGCGTGCCGGACTTGGCGATGGTGCCGATGTGGTCGATGACCTCCTGCCGGCTCATGCCGATGCCATTGTCGCTGATGGTGAGCGTGCGTGCCGCGCGATCGAAGGCGACGCGGATCTTGAGGTCGGGGTCGTTCTCGAACAGCGCGGGGTCGGAAAGCGCCTCGAAGCGCAGCTTGTCGGCGGCGTCGGAGGCGTTGGAGATGAGTTCACGCAGGAAAATGTCCTTGTTGGAATACAAGGAATGGATCATCAGCTGCAGCAGCTGTTTGACTTCGGCCTGGAAGCCGAGGGTTTCTTTGATGGCAGACATGCCTTGATCTCCCGTGACGACATACAAGGTGCCGGGGAAATGGGGGCGGGGCGGGGGGTTTCAAGGGCCTATCCCCACGCCGGCCGCCACCGGCGTGGGGATAGGCCGGGCCGATTACCTGCTCAGCAGCGCCAGCAACGCCGTCTGTGCGCAGTAGGTCTTGCCGCGGCGTGGTTTGCGCCGGCGATAGCTGCCGTCGGGCTGCATTTCCCAGGCCTGGACGTTGTCGCGCAGGTAGGGCTTGAGGCCTTCGTTGATGACGCGCTTTTTCAGCTTGGGATTGAGGACGGGAAAGGCGGTTTCGATGCGGCGGAAGAAGTTGCGGTCCATCCAGTCGGCCGACGACAGGTAGACCTGCTCGTCGCCGCCGTTCCTGAAGTAGAAGATGCGGCTGTGTTCGAGGAATCGCCCGACGATCGAGCGCACGCGGATATTGTCCGACAGCCCCGCGATGCCGGGCCTGAGCGCGCATACGCCGCGTACGATGAGGTCGATTTTCACCCCGGCCTGGCTGGCGGCGTAGAGCGCGGCGATGACCTGCGGTTCGAGCAGCGCGTTCATCTTGGCGATGATGGCGGCGGGCTTGCCCGCCGCGGCGTTTGCCGCCTCGCGCTCGATGGCGGCGATGACTTCGCTGTGCAGGGTGAAGGGCGACTGCCACAGGCGCTTCATCTTGCCGGCCTTGCCAAGGCCCGTGATCTGGGTGAACAGGCTCACCACGTCGGCGGTCATCGCCTCGTCGCAGGTGAGCAGCCCGAAGTCGGTGTAGAGCCGCGCGGTGCGGGCGTGATAATTGCCAGTGCCCAGATGGGCATAGCGCTTGAGCCCCCCTTCCTCGCGGCGGATGACGAGCGCGAGCTTGGCGTGGGTCTTGTGGCCGACGACGCCATAGACGACGTGCGCGCCGACTTCCTCGAGCTTTGCCGCCCAGTTGATGTTGGCTTCCTCGTCGAAACGCGCCAGCAGCTCGACGACGACGGTGACTTCCTTGCCAGACTGCGCGGCGCGGATCAGCGCCTGCATCAGCATGGAGTCGGTGCCGGTCCGGTAGACCGTCTGGCGAATGGCGACGACCTGCGGGTCCGCGGCGGCCTGCTCGATGAAATCGATCACCGGCTGGAAGGATTCGAAAGGGTGGTGCAGCAGGATGTCGCCCTTCCTGATCTGCGCGAAAATGTCCTCGTCCTTGGCGAGCTGCGCAGGCAGGGCGGGAACGAAGGGCGGGAATTTGAGATCGGGACGGTCGACCCAGTCGGGCACCTGCATCAGGCGCACCAGGTTGACCGGACCGTGTTCCTGGTAGAGGTCGTCCGGGTCGAGTTCGAACTGCTCGAGCAGGAAGGCGGCCATCGCGGGCGAGCAGTTGTCGGCGACCTCGAGCCGGACCGCCGCGCCGAAGTTGCGCTGGGGCAGCTCGCCCTGCAACGCCTGACGCAGGTTCTTGGTTTCCTCGTCGTCGACGAACAGGTCCGAGTTGCGGGTGACGCGGAACTGGTAGCAGCCCTCGACCTTCATGCCGGCGAACAGTTCGCCGACGTGGGCGTGCAGGATCGAAGACAGGAAAACGAAGCCATATTCGCAGCCGGCGATCTCGGGAGGCATATGGATGACACGCGGCAACGCACGCGGCGCCTGCACCACCGCGGCGCCGGAATTGCGTCCGAAGGCATCGCGGCCCGAGAGTTCGACGGCGAAGTTGAGGCTCTTGTTGAGTACGCGCGGAAAGGGATGCGACGGATCGAGCCCCACCGGCGTCAGCACCGGCATCAGTTCGCGGAAGAAGTAGTCGCGGATCCATGCCGCCTGGGCCTCGTTCCATTGCGTACGGCGCAGGAAATGAATGCCTTCGGCGGCCAGCGCCGGAACGATGTCGTGGTTGAATAGCGCATACTGCTCGGCGACCAGCGCGTGCGCGCGGTCGGATACCGCGCGGTACTGCTGGCGTGCAGTCATGCCGTCTGGCGAGCGCTGGGACGCGTTGGCGCGGATTTGCTCCTTGAGGCCGGCCACCCGCACCTCGAAGAACTCGTCCAGGTTGCTCGAGAAAATGCACAGGAACTTCAAACGTTCCAGCAGGGGCACCTCAGGGTCGTCGGCCTGCGCCAGCACACGGCGCTGGAATTCGAGAATGCCGAGTTCGCGGTTGATGAGGGTGTCGGGGCTGGGCGTTGTCATCGTTTTGCGGGCTGGGACGTGGTATCAATGATACGGGGACGACGCGCTCCTAATATGACAGATCAATGACAAATCAGCATCCGCAGGAAATCGAACTGAAACTGCAGCTGCCGCCAGGCGCGGTCGACGCCTTTCTCGCGCGCATGGCGCGGCGGCGCGCAAGGCCCGTGGCGCTGACGTTCGTCACCCGTTACTTCGACACGCCGGACTTCGCCTTGAGCGCCGCCGGCGTGGCGCTCCGGGTCCGTCGCGCCGGACGGCGCTGGCTGCAGACGCTGAAGACCGAGGGGGCGCGGCAGGGCGGCCTGTCGCGGCGGATCGAGTTTGAAATGCCGACGCGGGGCGGCGCGCTCGATTGGACGCGCTTCCCGCCCGAGGCGCTGGCCTATGTGCCGGAGGCGCTGCGCGGCGAGGTCGTGCCGGTGTTCGAAACGCATTTCCGCCGCACCGCCTGGCAGGTGAACGGGCGGGCCGGCGCGCGGATCGAGGTCGCGCTCGACGTCGGCGAAATCGTGGCCGGCGCGCGCAGCCAGCCGATCTCAGAGATCGAGCTCGAACTCAAGGCCGGCCAGCCTGATGCCTTGTTCGCGCTGGCGCTCGAGTGGGCCGGCGCCTTCGGCTGCCTGCCGCTCGACCTCAGCAAGGCCGAACGCGGCGTGCGCCTGGCCCGGGGCGTGGCGGCGGCGCCCATGAAGTCGGCCGAGGTGGCGCTCGGTCACGGCCTGAGCGTGGAAGACGGCTTCGCCGCCATCGTGCAGGGCTGCCTCGCGCACTTCCAGGCGAACCTGCCGGGGGTGCTCGCCAGCGACGACATCGAATACGTGCACCAGGCGCGGGTCGCGCTGCGGCGGTTGCGCGCGGCATTGCGCCTGTTCCGCGGCGCCTGCGTGGTGCCGCAGGCGCTGATGGCGGGCGCGCGCGGGCTCGCCGCCTCGCTGGGGCCGGCGCGCGACTGGGACGTGCTGGTCGTGGAAACGCTGCCGGCGATCGCGCCGCATTACCCGGACGCCGACGCCTGGCAGTGCGGCCTGACGGCGATCGAAGCACGCCGGCAGGAAGTGCGCGCGGCGATGCGTGCGGCGCTGGGGGCGGCGCAGCCGGGCGCCTGGCTGCTTGGCATGCAGCGCTGGCTGCTGCAGCAGGGCTGGCGAGCCGATGTCACGCAAGCGCAGCGACTCGCGCAACTGGCGCCGCTCGACGACTGGACGCGCCGCGTGCTCAAACGCGGCCATCGCCGCATCGCACGCGATGCGCGGGCGTTCGGCGCGCTGTCGCCGGTCGCGCGCCATGCGCTGCGCATCGCGATCAAGCGACAGCGCTATGCGGTCGAGTTCTTCCAGCCATTGTTCGCCGGCAAGCGGCAGGCGCGCTACCTTGCGATACTGCGCGACGCGCAGGACAGCCTCGGGCGCGCCAACGACGCCCGCGTCGCCTCGACGCTGATGGCGGCGGTAGGCGCGGCGGCCGGACCCATGGCCGATTTCGTGCGCGGCTGGCTGGCGGCCCGGCTGGCGGCCGGCGACGACGCTGCGTGCGCCGCGCACATGCAGACATTCCTGGATACGCCGACCTTCTGGTAGCGCGTCCGTTCTATCACCCGGAAGGAGACGAAGATGGACCTGATTCTATGGCGACACGCCGAGGCCGAGGATGGCCTGCCCGATCTCGAGCGCGAACTGACCGACAAGGGGCGCAAGCAGGCCGGCCGCATGGCCGACTGGCTGAACCCGCGGCTGGCGCAGGACACGCAGGTGCTGGTCAGCCCGGCGCGGCGCGCGTTGCAGACCGCCCGCGCGCTCGGGCGCGGCTACACCGAAGTGCCGGCACTCGCGCCGGGGGCCAGCGCCGACGCGGTGCTCGAGGCCGCCGGCTGGCCCCATGCGGCGCACCCGGTGCTCGTCGTCGGCCACCAGCCGACGCTGGGACAGGTGGCGGCGCGGCTGCTGTCGGGCCAGGCGGGCGACCTGTCGATCAAGAAAGGGGCGATCTGGTGGTTCCAGTGCCGCGAGCGGGACGGCGAACTGCAGGTCGTATTGCGCGCTGTGGTCGGGCCTGACTGGTTATAATCCCGGATAATCCATTAGGCGGCTCTTCGAGCCTACGCGAGCCCTGGCGGCCGCTTTGCGGTCATTTTGCCCGCTTGCTCGGCGCCCATAGGCCAAGCTATGGGCTTCTCCCAAGCGGCCAAACTGCCTCGCAAATCGCCTCGCCATCATCTCGCGTCCTAATGGATTATCCGGG
>DYFW01000037.1 GCA_020725005.1 Thiobacillus denitrificans | reverse complement strand
TGGAAGGGGGCTTGAGCCTGGTGCACGAAGCCTACGGCAACGCGCCCGACGCGCGCTTCCCCGGCGCGCGCGCCGCGTTCCGGTATGAGCAGGGTGTGTGGGAAAACCGCCTGCGCCTGTTCCACACCAGTGACCTGTTGCTGAGCCTGGAAACGATCGAGGACTACCTGCTGCAGACGCGCACCGGTTTCCGCGTGCCCGTGGGCAACGGCTTGAGCCTGGGCGCGCAGGTGAATCTCGACTACGACGCCGTGCCGGCCGCGGGCAAGGACAGCACCGACACGGCGCTGATCTTCAAGCTGGACTACACGTTATGAAGCCGGGGATTCGACTCTCGGGCGGAAGCGAAGCGCCGCGCGCCATCGTACCGAAGACCGAGGCCGGTGCGCCCACGGTGGTGGCGTTCGGCGAAACCCTGGTCGACCAGTTCAGCGACCGGTCGGTGCTGGGCGGCGCGCCGTTCAACGTCAGCTGCCACCTCGCCGCGCTGGGCGCCCGCCCGGTGCTGGTGACGCGCACCGGCAAGGATGCGGCGGGCGATCTGCTCAAGCAGGCGATGGACGCGCGCGGGCTGGATCTGCGCGGGGTGCAGACCGACCCGGCGCGTCCCACCGGCCGCGTCCTGGTGACGGAGGATGCCGACGGGCACCACTTCGACATCCTGCCGGACCAGGCCTACGACCACATCCACGCCAGGCTTGCGCGCATGGTCGGCCTGTCGGTGCATCCGGCGCTGGTGTATTTCGGCACGCTGTCGCAGCGCAGCGAGGAATCGCGCCGCGCGCTGCGGGATCTCCTGGGGACGGTGGATACCTGCGCCTTCCTCGATATCAACCTGCGCGATCCCTGGGTCGACGCGGACACGGTGCGCTGGTCGCTCGCGCGTGCCAGCGTGGTGAAACTCAACGAGGACGAACTCGCGCGGGTGGGGCGGCTGCTCGGCCTGGACGGCGATACGCCGAAGGCGCGCGCGGCCGTGCTGCGCTCCACGTTCGACCTGCAGCAGGTGGTCGTGACCGCCGGGCCGGCGGGCGCGTGGGCGCTCGACCCGGCGGGACGCCTCGAAGAGGTGGCGGGCACGCCCGCGCGGCAAGTCGTCGATACCGTCGGTGCGGGCGATGGCTTTGCCGCGGTGATCATGCTGGGCATGCTGCGCGGCTGGTCGACGGGCGAGGCCCTGGCGCGCGCCGATGCATTCGCGCGCGCGCTGTGCGGCATCCGGGGCGCCGTGCCCGCGTCGCAGGCGTTCTATGAACCGTTCCGGCGCGACTGGCGGATCGAGACGGCGGTGAATCATGCGTGACCTGTACGTGCTGATGCTGAGCGTGCACGGCCTGATGCGCGGCCAGGCCCTGGAGCTGGGGCGCGACGCCGACACCGGCGGCCAGACGCTCTACGTGATCGAACTGGCGAAGGCGCTCGGGCGGCATCCGCGGGTGACGCAGGTGGACGTCATCACGCGCCTGGTCGACGATCCGGCCGTGTCGCCGGACTATGCGGTGCCGGTCGAGGCGCTGGGCGAGCGTGCGCGGCTGGTGCGCCTGCCGTGCGGTCCGCGCCGCTACCTGCGCAAGGAAAGCCTGTGGCACCATCTCGACCAGCTGGTCGACCGCATCATCGGCTACCTGCGCCAGCAGTCACGCCTGCCCGACGTCATCCACAGCCATTATGCCGACGCCGGCTACGTCGGCGTGCAGTTGTCGCAGTTGCTCGGCATCCCGCTGGTGCACACCGGCCACTCGCTCGGCCGCTGCAAGCGCCAGCGCCTGCTCGATCATGGCCGCAAGGCATCCAGCATCGAGCGGCAGTTCAACTTTGCGCGGCGCATCGCTGCCGAGGAGGAAGTGCTGGCGCACGCCGCGCTGGTGGTCACCAGCACGGCGCAGGAAAGCACCGAGCAATACGGCCTGTACGACAATCACCAGCCAGGGCGGATGGGCGTGATCCCCCCCGGCACCGACACCTCGCGCTTCGCGCCGCCCGGACGTGCGCCCGTTCCGGCGCACGTGCCGCCGATGATCGACCGTTTCCTCGCCCAGCCGAAGAAGCCGCTCGTGCTCACCATCTGCCGGCCCGAGCTGCGCAAGAACCTGCGGCGGCTGGTCACGGCCTTCGGCGAGTCGCCCGCGCTGCGCGCGCGCGCCAATCTGGCCATCGTCGCCGGCAATCGCGAGGATATCCGCGCGCTCGACGACGAGGCGCAGGCGGCCGTGCTGACCGATCTCCTGCTCGACATCGATCGCCATGATCTGTGGGGCAGCGTGGCCCTGCCCAAGCATCACCAGCCCGACGATGTGCCGGCGCTGTATCGCCTGGCGGCACAGCGCCGTGGCGTGTTCGTCAATCCGGCGCTGACCGAGCCCTTCGGCCTGACCCTGATCGAGGCGGCGGCGAGCGGGCTGCCGGTGGTGGCGACCCACGACGGCGGCCCGCGCGACATTCTCGCGCATTGCGAGAACGGCCTGCTGGTGGATCCGCTCGACCCGGCTGCCATCGCGCAGGCGCTGCTGGCCGTGATTTCGGACCCGCGCGCCTGGCAGCGCTATGCGCGACGCGGCATCGGCGGCGTGGCGCGCCACTACACCTGGGATGCGCACGTGGAAAAATATCTCAAGGCCGTCGATCGCGTGATCCGGCGCACGCGCAAGCAGGTGCGGCGCGAGCGGGTGGCGCAGCGGCCGTCGGTCAATCCCATGCCCTTCGTCGAACGCATGCTGGTGAGCGATATCGACAATACGCTGATCGGCGACCGGGCCGGCCTGGCGGCGCTCAACCCGGTGTTGCGCGCGCGGCCGGGCGGCTTCGGTTTCGGCGTCGCCACCGGGCGCCATCTGCCGAGCGCGCTCGAGGTGCTGCGGCAGGCGCGCGTGCCGCATCCCGATGTCCTGATTACCGCGGTCGGCAGCGAAATCCACTACGGCGCCGCGCTGCGGCCGGACACCGGCTGGCAGCGCCACATCCAGTACCAATGGCGGCGCGACGCGCTGGCGGCGCTGTTCTCCGACGTGCCCGGACTCAGCCTGCAAGCGCCAGAGCAGCAAAGCGCGTACAAGCTCAGCTTCATCGTCGATCCACAGTCGGCGCCCGATCTGCGTGCGCTGAAACGGCTCGTGCAGCAGGCCGGCCTGCGGGCCAATCTCATCCATTCGCACGAAATCTATCTCGACGTGCTGCCGGTGCGCGTGTCCAAGGGGCAGGCGATCCGCTACCTGGCCTACAAGTGGGGCCTGCCGCTGTCCGCCTTCCTGGTCGCGGGGGATTCCGGCAACGATCTCGAGATGCTGGTCGGCGACACCCAGGCGGTGGTGGTCGCCAACCACAGCGCGGAACTCGACTCGCTGCGGGGGCTCGATCAGGTGTATTTCGCCAGGGCCGCGTGCGCGGCCGGCGTGCTCGAAGGCATGGCGCACTACGGGTGGGTGCGGCGGCCATCGGCCGAGCCCGAAAAGGAGATGGCATGATCGATTCACTGAAAGCCTGGGTGGGGGAGCACCGCGACCCGATGGACGCTTTCCTGCGCCGCTGTTTCGCAGAACAGCGCGCGTTGCTTTTGCAGAGTGACCTCTGCCGCCTGCTGGATGGCGTTGCCGCCAGCTGCGACGTGCCGCTCGCCGATACGCCGATGGCGCGGGCGGTGCGGCATTTCCAGGAAGGGGTGCTGCAGCCGCCGTGGGCCTACTTTGCGTTGCGCGAAGGCGCGGGGCGCTGGCGTCATCTGCGCATGCACCAGGACCAGCCGCTGCCGGAACGGGTGTCGGTGAGCGAGTTCCTGCGCTTCAAGGAACAGCTGGTAAGGCCCGGGGAAGACGATGGCGGCGTGCTCGAGATCGATTTCGAACCCTTCGGCCGCCACGTGCCGCGGCTGCAGGAAACGCGCTCGATCGGACAGGGGGTGCTGCATCTCAACCGCCATCTGGCGAGTGCGATGTTCACCCGGCCCGAGGTGGGGCAGAACAAACTCCTGCACTTCCTGCGCATGCACAGCCTCGACGGCCGCCCCTTGATGCTGGCGCCGCAGGTCGCGGACGTGGAGGCCGTGCGCGAGGCGCTGCGCGAAGCGCTGCGGCTGCTGGATGCGCGCGATCCCGACGCGCCCTGGGCGAGCTTCGCGGCGCAGCTCGCCGCCCTGGGGTTCGAGCCGGGCTGGGGCGCGACCGCCGCGCGCGCGAGCGAAACCATGGGCATGCTCGTCGACCTGCTGGAGGCGCCGTCGCCCTTGGTGCTCGAAGGCTTTCTCGCACGGATTCCGATGATCGCGCGGCTGCTGATCCTGTCGCCGCACGGCTATTTCGGCCAGGACAATGTGCTGGGGCGGCCCGATACCGGCGGCCAGGTGGTCTACATCCTCGACCAGGTGCGCGCCCTGGAGCGCGAGATGCGCGAGCGCATGGCGGTCCAGGGCGTCGACGTCGATCCACGGATCGTGGTCGTGACCCGTCTGATTCCCGACGCCGACGGCACCACCTGCAATCAGCCGCTGGAAAAGATCCAGGGGACCGATCACGCCTGGATCGTGCGCGTGCCTTTCCAGCACGCCAATGGCGAAGTCGTGCGGCAGTGGATTTCGCGCTTCGAAATCTGGCCCTACCTGGAAGGGTTCGCCGCGAACGCCGAGCGCGAGGCGCTGGCGCAGCTGGGCGGACGGCCCGACCTCATCATCGGCAACTATTCCGACGGCAACCTGGTGGCGAGCCTCTTGTCCTCCAGGCTCGGCGTGACGCAGTGCAACATCGCCCATGCCCTGGAGCAGACCAAATACCTGCACTCCGCACTGTACTGGGAGGACAACGACCCGGCCTATCATTTCGCGTGCCAGTACACCGCCGACCTCATCGGCATGAACCACGCCGATTTCATCATCACCAGCACCTACCAGGAGATCGCCGGTACCGCCGACAGCATTGGCCAGTACGAAAGTTACCGCGCGTTCACGATGCCGGGGCTGTACCGCGTGGTGAACGGCATCGATGTTTTCGATCCCAAGTTCAACATCGTCTCGCCGGGCGCCGACGCCGACATCTACTTCCCCTACACCGAATCGGACCGGCGCCTGCACTCGCTGCTGCCCGAGATCGAGCGCCTGCTGTATGCGGACGATCCCGGCGTGCCGTATCGCGGCTGCTTCGAAGACCCCGACAAGCCGCTCATTTTCACTCTGGCGCGTCTCGACCGCATCAAGAACCTGTCCGGACTCGCCGAATGGTTCGGCGCCTGCGAGCGGCTGGCCGAACGCGCCAACCTGCTGGTGATCGGCGGGCACATCGACGCGGCCGCCTCGTCCGACGAGGAGGAGCAGGCGGAAATCGCGCGCATGCATGCCCTCATGGCGCGCTACCGGCTCGACGGCCGCATGCGCTGGCTCGGCGTCCGTCTCGACAAGGCGCTTTCCGGCGAGCTCTACCGCCACGTCGCCGACCGCCGCGGCGTGTTCGTGCAGCCCGCGCTGTTCGAGGCCTTCGGCCTCACCGTCATCGAGGCGATGGCGTCCGGTCTACCGGTGTTCGCCACGCGCTACGGCGGCCCGCTGGAAATCATCCAGCACGGCACGTCGGGCTTTCATATCGACCCCAACGACGGCGCCGCAGCCGCCGGGGCGATGGCCGATTTCCTGGAACGGTGCGCCGACAGCCCCCAGCATTGGCAGCGCGTCTCGGAAGCGGCCCAGGCGCGCGTCGCCGCACGCTACACTTGGCGCCTGTATGCGGAGCGCATGATGACGCTGTCGCGCATCTACGGTTTCTGGAAATTCGTCAGCAACCTCGAGCGCGACGAGGCCGGGCGCTATCTGCACATGTTCCACCACCTGCAATTCCGCCCGCTGGCGCGCGCCGTGGGCCAACCCTGAAAGGCACGGCATGGATTATCTGAACGGCATGTCCGTTTACCTGGGCGAATGGCGTGGCCTCGCCATGACCGCACTGCACGTCGTCCTCATCCTCGGACTGGCCTGGCTCGCGCTGCGCCTGTCGCGCAAGGGGCTGGCGCGCGTGCGCGCACGCATGCAGGCCGACATCGACGATCTCGAACGCATCAAGCGTCTCAATACGCTGGAGCAGGTGTTCCGCTATGTCATCGGGGTGGTCATCATCCTCGTTTCCGGCATGCTGGTGCTGTCCGAGCTGGGCATCTCGATCGCGCCCATCCTCGCCGCCGCCGGCGTGCTCGGTATCGCGATCGGTTTCGGCGCGCAGAGCCTGGTGAAGGATTACTTCAATGGCCTGTTCCTGCTGCTGGAAAACCAGGTGCGCCAGGGCGACGTGGTGCATGTCGCCGACAAGGCGGGTCTGGTCGAGGAAATGACGTTGCGCTACATACGCCTGCGCGACGCCGAGGGCAGCGTGCACTACGTGCCCAACGGCAGCATCACCAGCGTCACCAACCGCAGCCGCGGCTTCGCCTACGCCGTGATGGAGGTCGGCGTTGCCTACCGCGAGGATCTCGACGAGGTTTTTGCAGTGATCCGCGAAGTCGGCGCGGCGATGCGCGCCGACCCGGAACTCGCCGACAAGATCGAGGAAGACATTGAAATCAACGGCGTCGACCAGTGGGCCGACTCCGCGCTGATCGTGCGCAGCCGCTTCAAGGTGAAGCCGCTGGAGCAATGGACGGTGCGGCGCGCCTTCCTCTACCGCCTGAAAAAGGCCTTCGACGCCGCCGGCATCGAGATCCCCTATCCGCACGTGACCGTGTACGCGGGCGAGGGCAAGCACGGGGACGCGCCCCCGCTGCCGATCCGGCTGCAGCGCGCCAAGGACTGAAGACGTCCGCCTGCGCGGCGTGTCGTCAGTGGTGCCGCACCGGCATCGCCAGCGGCTCGTCGGCGTAGCGGTAGATGTTGACGTCGCGCCCCTGCTCGCGGATGTGCTCGGTCACGCCCGCGAGGTAACGCTGGAAGCTCGGCTCCTTCTGGTAGCCGCCGCTGCTCACGTAGTCGAACATGCCCAGGGTGTGGAATACGCGGAACGACGACTCCCAGCGGATGACTTCCTTGCCGGCGGGGTTGAAGAGCACGATGCCGGGCGCGTAGTTCACGCCGAGTTCGCGCACCCAGTCGCGCACCGCCAGGCGCTTGCCGTCGGGCGTGGTGATCGTGTCGCGCGACCACATGTCGAAGCGCACGTTGTCGAACTTGGCCAGCGCCTGCTTCACGTCGGGGTCGGCGATCACGCGGCGGTGCAGCACTTCGCAGTCGGGGCAGTCCTTCTGCTCGAAAAACACGGCGAGCGGTTTGGCGTTCGGGCCGGCGCGGCGCAGGTCGGTGACGTTCCCGAGGAAGAAATCCTGCGCGATCATCTCGCCCGAGCCCTGCCTGGGCGCGTCTTTCTCGCGCTCGGCGACGAAATCGCGGAACGCCGTTTTCTTTTCCATCCTGCCGGCGACCCAGTCGAGTGCGGCCTGCATGCGTGGCGGCGGCACATAACCGTTGAGCCGCAGCACGACCCCGCCGGATTCGTCGAGGAACAGCAGGCTGGGGGTGAACTGGATCTTCAGCGCGGCGGCGTAGGTCTTCTCCGTGTAGGACTTGCCGTCCAGCCCGACGACTTCACGGTCGCCCCAGATGTTCATCGCGATGACGTCGAATTTCTTGCGCATCGTGGCCTCGATCTCGCGCTGCGACAGATTGCGCTCGACCAGCGCCGAGCAGTAGGGACAGTTGTCCTGGTTGAACAGCAACAGGACACGCTTGTTGGCCTGGGCGGCTTCCTTCACGTCGTCGCGCAGCACCAGGAAGCTCTCCTTGAACCAGGCGGGATATTCCGCAGCTTTCGCGCCGTAGTAAGTACCGGTGCGGGCGGGCGCGCTGCCCGGGGTGGCGGCGTGCAGCGCGAAGGCGGCGAAAAGGCCGGTCAAAGCAAAAATGTAGCGAATCGTCATGGAGGTCTCCATCCGTTATCGATATTTGCTGCGAACCATGTTATTGATCCGAAACTTTCGAACTTGAAAAACAGCCAGCACCTACAACACACAGGATACGCTGGAAAGCCGCGCCGGGTTTCGGATCAATAACCCTCAAACCTCGGCCCGTTATGGATGGGAAATTCAAGTTCTTGAATTTCCCATCAATAGCAGGCGGGGCACGGCGCAACGTCGCACTGGTATGAAACTACAACCCCACCACGGTGGCTGACCTGATTCCGTTCCGGACAGTTCCGGCGCGGCCTTAGCGGGCCAGCAGCAGGATGAACGCCGCGAGCAGGACAAGCCACCACGCGCCGGTCTGGCGGGCGGTCAGGATTTCGCCGAACGCGCGCGGCGCCACGCGTATCGCCGAACCCTTCGGCGTTCCCGGGGAGGGCCTGCGGGGACGGGCGTTCCGCAGCCGTTCGAATCTGTGTGCCAGCGGATGCAGCAGGTCGCCCGGTGGCAGCGCGGGCGCTCGCAGGCGCAGGAACACGGCTGCGGCGGCGAGGACTGCCGCAGCAAGCAGTGGCCAGGAGGCGGCTGTCAGCATCGCGAGTTCGAACGCCTGGCTTCGGGTTTCGTCCGAAGCCAGCCCCCAGGGCAGCAGGGCCGAAGCGAGCACGGCCAGCAACCAGGGCGCATGCAGGCCGCGCGGCGTCGCGGCTGCGTCGGCCGCTGCGGGCAGGCGCCAGGCGAGCCAGATCAGGCGCGCCATCAGCAGCGCGGTGCCCAGCGCCGCCAACGGCAGCAGGCCGGCGACGAGTTCCGGCCAGGGGCCGGGCAGGGCGGCCAGCGCCTGTTTCAATCCCTCCTTCGCCAGTACGCCGCTCGTCAGCGGCGCGCCGGCGAGCGCCAGCGCCGGCAGCGCAAGCGCGGCACGGCGCAGCGCGTTGGCACCGTGTGTGTGGAGCAGGCCCGCGCCGAGGAACAGCGCGCTTTTCGCCAGCGCGTGGTGCAGGGCATGGAAACCCAGCGCCGGCAGCAGTAGCAGCCACCCGGCGGGCGACAGCAGGCCGGCGCCCACGCCCAGACTCAGGTAGCCCATCTGGCTCACGCTCGAATACGCGAGCAGCACTTTCAGGTTGCGCTGCATCAGCCCCGCGGCCACGCCGAGAAACATCGCGATGAAACCAGCCAGCATCAGCGTCGCGCCGGCTTCGGGCAGCGCTTGCGCGCCCAGTGGCAGGCAGCGCAGCCAGCCGAGCAGGCCGGCTTTCAGCATCACCCCCGAGAGCACCGCGCTCGCCGGCACCGGCGCCACCGGGTGCGCGAGCGGCAGCCACATGTGCAGCAGCGGCAGGCCGAGCTTGACGCCGAAGCCGGCGATCAGCAGCGCGGCGGCAGTATTCGACATCGGTGCTGCGGCGAGGCCAGCGAAGTGATGCGTGCCCGCGCTGCCTGCAGCGAGCAGCAGGCCGGCCACCAGCAGTGTCTCGCCGAGCACGGCCATCGCGAGGTAGACGCGGCCGGCGCGCACGGCATCGTCGCTGTCGGCGTGGACGACGACCCCGTAGGCCGCAAAGCTCATCAGCGCGAAGAAGCCATAGAAGCTTACCGCGTCGAGCGCGAAACACACGCCGAGATTGCCTGCCTGGGTGGCGAGGAAAAAGGCCCAGAAGCGCGACGGGCGCGCATCGTCGGCGAGCCAGCCACGCGCGAACAGGCCCGCGAGCAGCCACACCAGCGCGGTGAAGAACAGGAACAGCCGGCCGGTCGCGTCGAGCCCGAGGCGGACGCCGACGAGCACGCCGGAAAGGTCGACGACCCAGCCGGGCGTTGTCAGCACGGCGAGGCCCAGCGCGGGCAGCGGCGCCCATGGCGCGAGGCGCAGCGCGGTGGCGCGGGTGGCGGGCGTCAGCAGCAAGGGGGCCAGCGCGAGCGGCAGCAGCAGGGGCAGCAATGCCAGAGCGGTCATGGCCTCAGGATGTCAGCAGGAACGCGAAACCCGCGAGCAGCGCCAACCACAGCGCACCGGCGAAGGGCCACGCGCGCAGGCGCGATTCCAGGCGCGGCGGGCGATGGATCGCGCGTGCCGGCAACGCGGGCAGCGCGGGCGGCACGGGGGGGGTGCAGGCGGACGATGGCGGCGAGCAGGCGCTCGATGGGCACGAGCAGATCGCCTGCCGGAATCCGCGGCGCGCCCAGGCGCAGCTTCAGCGCGGCCAGGGTGAGCGCGAGCGCGGCGAAGACCGGCCACAGGGCGGCAAGGAGCGCGCCCGGTTGCAGCGTCGCGCTCCAGCTTGCAAAGGGTGCGAGGCCCGCGGTCAGCCCGGCGACGCCCGCGAGCGCCAGGAGCCACGGTGCCCACAGTGCAGTCGGGGCGTCGCCGACGACAGGGGTTTCGCGAGCCTGTACGAGCAGCCGCGCCATCAAAAGCGCGCTGCCGAGCGCGCCGGCGACGAGCAGCAGCGGCAGCGCGTCGGCCCACGGCGCGGGCAGTCCGGCGAGCGCGCTCTTGAGGCCGAGCTTGGCGAGCATGCCGCTGGTAAAGGGTGCGCCGGCGAGCGCGAGCGCGGGCAGCGTAAGGCCGGCGAGATGCGCGCGCGAGGCGCCGTGGCGCGCGACGACGCCGACACCGAGGAAGAGCGCGGCCTTGGCGAGCGCGTGGTGGGCGGCGTAGACGACGAGCGCCGCGGCGATGGGCGGCCACAGCGCGGGCGCGGTGAGACCCGCGCCGACGCCGAGCGCGAAATGGCCCATCTGGGCGACGCTCGAATAGGCGAGGATCGCACCGGGCTGGCGCTGTGCGAGGCCGATCACGCTGCCGCCGACGATCATGAGGGCACCCGTCGCCATCAGCAGCTGGCCGCTGTCCGGCAGCGCCGCCGCGCCGAGCGGCAGGAAGCGCAGCCAGCCGAGCACGCCCGCCTTGATCATTGCCCCGGCGAGCACTGCGGCGGCCGGGATGGGCGCGGCGGCATAGGCGAGCGGCAGCGAGACGTGCAAGAGCGGCAGTCCCACTTTCACGCCGAAGCCGAGGACAAGGCAGGCGACCGCCCACGGATGGTCGGGCGCGAGGCCGAGCGCGAGCAGCAGGCCGGAGAGGATCAGCATTTCGCCCGCCACGGCCAGCACCAGATAGACGCGGCCCGCGCGCCGCGCCGCCGTGTCGCCATCGTGCGCGACGAGGCCGTAGGCGGCGAAGCTCATCAGCGCGTAAAAGGCGTAGAAGCCTGCGGCGTCGAGTGCGAGGCAGGCGCCGAGGTTGCCGGCCTGCGTCAGCAGGAAGAACACCATGAAGCGCGCGCGGCGCGGATCGTCGGCGAACCAGCCGCGCGCAAACCCGCCGGCGGCGAGCCAGATCAGCGACGTGAACAGCAGGAACACGCGGCCGCTGTCGTCCACGCCCAGTTGCAGGCCGGTGAGCACGTCGGGCAGGTCGAGCCCCAGCGGTTCGCGCGCGGCGAGTGCGAGCGCCAGTGCGGGCAGCGGCGCCCACGGCGCCAGGCTCAGCGCGACGGCGCGGCTGCGCGGCTGCGCCACCAGCAGCGCGAGCAGCAGCGGCAGCGCGAGGCTGGCGACGATCAGGGCGTCCATTGCAGGTATTCGCGGTCGGCGATGAGCGTGGCCCAGTCGAGCGGACTGAACGCGCTGGCGGCGAACAGGCCGGCCAGCAGCGACACCGCAGCGGTGGCAAGCGGCGGCAACAGCAGCAGGGGCACGGTTTCCCAGCCGCGCCGCGCCGGGATGTGCTCGTCGGGCCAGGTTGCCGGCGGCGCGCGGAACCAGGCGCGGTGCAATATCGGCAGGAAGTAGGCGGCGTTCAACAGGCTCGAGACCGCGAGCACCGCGAGCACCCACGGCATGCCCGCCTCGAGTGCGCCCAGGCCCAGGTACCACTTGCTGATGAAGCCGGCGAGCGGCGGCACGCCGATCATGCCGAAGGCGCCGATCGTGAAGGCGAGCGTGGTCCACGGCATGCGGCGGCCGACCCCGTCCATTTCGCTCACCTTGTGGATGCCCAGGGTTTCCGCGTAGTTGCCGGCGCAGAAGAACAGTGTGATTTTCATGATGCCCTGGTGCACCAGATGGACGATGCCGCCGATGGTGCCGACCGGGCCGAACAGCGCCACGCCGAGCACGATGTAGGACACCTGGCTCACCGTCGAGTACGCGAGGCGCTTTTTCAGATCGTCCTGGAACAGCGCGCGCAGACTGCCCCATATGATGGTGATCGAGGCGACGATGGCCAGTGGTAGCAGCAGCGCCAGCGACTGCGCGAACTCGATGCCATAGACCTCGTAGACGATGCGCACGATGCCGAAGGCGCCGGCCTTGACCACGGCCACCGCGTGCAGCAGCGCCGACACCGGCGCCGGCGCGACCATCGCCAGCGGCAACCAGCCGTGCAGCGGCACCAGCGCGGCCTTGACACCGACGCCGGCGATCAGCAGCAGGAAAATGATTTGCAGTTGGCCGGCCATCGCCGGCGGCAGCGCGGACAGCGTGCCGCCCGGCGCAAAATCGACCTGCCCGGCCAGACCATACAGCCACACCGTGCTGATCAGCAGCAGCGCGCCGCCGCCCAGCGTGTAGGCCAGGTAGATGTGGCCCGCGCGCAGCGCTTTCTCGGTGCCGCGGTGCACCACCAGCGGATAGGTGGCGAGCGTCAGCAGCTCGTAGAAGACGAAGAAAGTGAACAGGTTGCCTGCCATCGCGACGCCGACGGTAGCGGTGACGCACAGGCTGAAAAAGCCGAAAAAGCGGCTGCGGTTCGGCGCGCCTTCGAGATAGCCGATCGCGTACACGGTGGTGAACAGCCACAGCGCCGCCGACAGGGTGACGAACAGCATTGCCAGCGCGTCGGCCTTGAACACCAGCTCGACACCGGGCAGCACGGTGTGGGTGAACACGTACGCGTGCTCGCGCAGCACGCCCCACAGCATGACGCCGATCAGCGCGAGCTTGACGAAGGCGCCGGCGAGGTTGAGCGTGGTGCGCAGTCGCACGCGCGATTCGGCGAGGAAGAAAATGAACAGCCCCGGCACCAGCGAGCTCAGCACCACCGCGACCGGCAACCAGGTGTCGGCGATCATGCGCCCCTCCCGACCGCGAGCAGGTCCATCACTGGCGCGCCGGTGAGACCCAGCAGGATAGCCGCCAGCGCCAGCGCAAAGGCGCTCACTTCGAGCACGCGCGGCACCGGCGTGACGCTGTCGCCCTCGGCCACCGGCAGGAAGGCGCGGCGCAGCACCTTGAACACGTAGGCTGCGGTCAACAGGCCGCCCGCGACCATCACCGCGACCCACCACCACTGGCCGGATTCCAGCGCGGCCTGCAGCAGCAGCCACTTGGCCGAAAAACCGCCCGACGGCGGCAGGCCCATCAGCGTGACGCCGGCCAGGCCGAAGGTGAAGAGCGTGAGCGGCAGGCGCGCGCCGACGCCGCCGAGGCGGTTGATGTCGTCGCGCCCGGTGGCGACGATCATGCCGCCGGCGGCGGCGAACATCGCCGCCTTGGCGAGCCCGTGCGCCAGCGCCTGCATCACCCCGCCCTGCAGGGCGCTGTCGGCGGCGGCCGGCGGCACCAGCGTGGCGAGCGGAAACAACAGGAACAGGTAGCCGATCTGCGCGACGGTCGAATAGGCGACCAGCATTTTCAGCCGCGTCTGCGTCAACGCCAGGAGCGAGCCCCAGACGATCGCGGCCGCGCCCAGCGCGCCGATCAGCTGCGCTGCGGCGGCCGTGACGAGCGGCTCGAACAGGTCCAGCCACAGCCGCACGACGAGATAGAACGAGGCCTTGATGACGAGCGCCGAGAGCAAGGCCGACACCGGCGCCGGCGCGCCGCCGTGCGCGGGCGGCAGCCAGAAGTGGAAGGGGAAGAGCGCGGTCTTCAGCATCAGGCCCGCCAGCATCAGGGCCGCCGCCAGCACCACCGCGCGCGGCGCGTCGCCGTCGATCAACGGCGCCAGCACCTCCAGCGACACGCTGCCGTACGTGCCGTAGAGCAGCGCCACGCCCAAGAGATATGCGCCGGAGCCGAGCAGCGTCGCCAGGAGGTAGCGCAGTGCCGCGGTCACCGGCGCAGTGCCGCCGGCGATCGCGACCAGGCCCACGGCGGCGAGCCCCAGCAGTTCCAGCGTGACGTAGATGTTGAACACATCGGCCGACACGAACAGCGCGTTGAGCGCGGCGACGAGCAGCCCGGTGACCGGCCAGAACACGTCGCGTCCTTTGGGGGTCGCCGCGAAATAGCCGCGCGCGTAGACCGCCAGCGGCAGCGCGACCGCCTGCGTCAACAGCAGCATCACGCCGGCGAGCCCATCGGCGTAGAGGTCGATGCCGAGCGGCGCGCCCCAGCCGCCGACCGCGTAGGCGCGCGCGCCGCCGTCGACGAGCTCCCCCGCGAGTTGCAGCGCGAGCAGCGTCTGCACGGCCAGCGCGGCGATGGCGAGGCGTGCGCCGCGCCCGGGGCCCAGCACGAAGGCGAGCGTGCCCCACGCGAGCGGCAGCACGATCAGCCAGGGCAGGGGATCGAAACCATCCGTCATACAATTTCTGCCATACTGAACGACACTTGCAGGCTGTCCGTTTCACCCCCTCTCGAGGAGAACCCGATGTCCGCACCGAATGACTTTTCCACCAACGTTTCTTCATCCGCCGGCATCATGTCCAAGCTCACCACCGTCAAGCTACCGTTGTGGGTGGGCCTCGCGCTCGTGATCCTGTGGGCGGTCAGCGTCGCCTGGCAGGGCTTGGCGCAGAAGCGGCTGCAGGCGAAACTGGATACCGAGCGCGCGGCGATGACAGCGCAGGCCGAGGCGGATCGCCAGGCGTTGTTGGCGACCTTGCGCGAGCGGGCGCAAAACGCTTCCGAGGCGTCGCTGCGCGAGTTCGGCACGGCGCTGGCGTGGGCGGTGCGCGGCGAGATGATCCGCAACAACCTCGACCAGGTCGACCAGTTCTTCACCGAGATCGTGAAATTGCCCGGTACCGAACGCGCGCTGCTGGCGGGTGCCGACGGCAAGGTCAAGGTGTCGACCGACCGCCGCCATCTGGGGGTCGAGGCGAGCACGCTGGTGGCGCCGGAAGCCTTGGCGTTGCCGCAGGTGACGGTGCGCAGCGAGGCCGACGGCACGCTGCTGCTGGTGGTGCCGGTGATGGGGCTGAACGAGCGGCTCGGCACGGTGTTCGTGACGCGCCGGCCGGCCGACGCCTTCGCCGGTCTGTAAACCGTCTCACGCATCGTCGGTCTCCGCGTCGGGCCGGTCTTCCGGCAGCTGCATGCGGCCGGTGCGTTCGAGCAGCTGGCGCGCCAGCGCGAGGGCAAGCGCGGTGGCGGCGATGGCGACGACGATGCCGGTCAGCACCATCGCCTGCGGCACCGGGTCGACGCTGCCGTCGCGCTGGCCGAGGCCGACCAGGATCAGGAAGGCGCCGCTGCCGAGGATGTTGAAGGCGAGGATTTTTCGCAGCAGATGTGGCAGCGCCAGCAGGCCCGCGAGGCCAATCGCGAACAGTGCCGCCCCCGCCAGCGCGTAGAGCAGGCCGACGCTCATGGCCGCACCTCGGTGCTGGCGAGATAAAGTGCGGCGAGGATGAGTCCGATCGACAGCGTGAGGCTTGCCTCGATCACGAGGATCAGGCCGCCCGCCAGCGCGGGCGGATACGTGAGCAGCGTGGCGTGGCCGAGCACCGCCGCGGCGACCGCGACGAATACCAGCAGGCCCAGCGCAAGCCCGACGCGCAGCAGCAAATTGGGCGCCGCCCACGTGGGCAACAGCCCGGCGAGGCGCAGCAGCACGCCGGCGGCGGCGAGCACCGCGCCGGCCTGGAAGGCGCCGCCCGGCGCGCTCGCGCCGATCCACAGCAGATAACCCGCGACCAGCACCATCAAGGGCGCCAGCAGGCGCGCCAGCGTCTGCAGCAGCGGATGCGCCGGGTGGGCCGCGCCTGCCGCGTGCGGCTTCACCAGCGCCAGCACGCCGAACAAGGCCAGCAGCAGCACGGCGATTTCGAGCAGGGTGTCGTAGCCGCGGAAATTCAGCAGTACCGCGGTGATCGGGTGCGCCACGCCGCTGGCCGCGAGATTTGCCGCGACGGCGCCGGGCAGGCGCACCGCGTGCGGCGGCAAGTCGAGCATCGCCGCGGCGAGCGCCGCGCCGAGGAGTGCCGCGAGCGCGACGATGACAACCGGCAGTGCGCGCTTCATGCCCCGGGCTCCCGCTTCGCGCGCAGGTGGCCGACGGCGTCGAGCAGCAGCGCGCCGGTCAGCCCGGCGCCGATCGCGGCTTCGGCGAGCGCGATGTCGGGTGCGCCCAACCGCGCCCACGCCAGCGCCATCAGGAGCCCGAACACGATGAGCAGCACCACGCCGCGAAACAGGTCGGCGACGGTGAGCGCGCGCGCCGCGCTCCATACCAGCGCCACGATCAGCAAGAGATCGAACGCCAGCGTCGCGCTCATTCGCCGTCTCCCGCCCGCCAGGGCGCGATGCCGTGGCGGCGCGCGCGGCGGGCGATCAGGAAGCCGACCGTCGCGCTGGCGGCGAGCGCCAACAGCCAGATCAGCACCAGCTTGATGCCCGTCGCCCAGCCCGGCGCATGCAGCAAGAGGCCCAGCACGATCAGGCCAAGGCCGAGGTTGTCGGCCTTGGCGAGCGCATGGAGCCGCGTATAGACGTCGGGGAACCGCAACAGACCGACGGTGCCGGCGAAGAAGAAGGCCGCGCCGGCGACGAGCAGCGCATCGCCAAGCAATTCAGCGAGGCTCATCGTCGGGCGCCTCCTCGCGCCAGGCGCGGCGCGCGAACGCCACTCCGGTGATCGCCGCCAGCAGCGCGAACACCAGTGCGGTGTCGAGCAGGGACGGTTGCCCCATCGCCTCGGCGAGCAAGAGCAGGATGGCGCTTCCCGTCGTGCCGAACAGCAGCGCCGCGAGCAGGCGGTCAGCCGGCGTCGGGCCGCGGGCGACGCGCACGAGCGCGACGATCAGGTTCAACAGCAGGAAGATGGCGAGGGCGAAGGTCAGTGTCATGCGGTCGTGTCGAGCTCGAGGCCGAGCATGTGCGCGAGGCGGTCTTCCACCACGCGCACCTCCCTTTCGGTCGGCGCCGTTTCGTCGAGTACATGCAGACACAGGCGATCGCCGTCCAGTTCCACGCTCAGCGTGCCCGGCAGCAGGCTCAGGGTATTGGCGAGCAGTATGCGCCCCAGCCCCGCCGGCAGCCGCAGCGCAATGTCATGGAAGCCGGGCCTGAGGCCGGGCCGCGGGCGCAGCGCGAACGCGGCGACCTGCACACCGCCGCGCAGTGACTGCACGAAAAAGAAAACGAGAAAACGCACGAGGCCGATGCGGGACACGCAGGTCCCGACCGGCGGAAGCAGGGCCAGGCTGGCGGCGGTGGCGAGCGCGACGCTGACGCCACCCACCCCCCAGCTGCCGGGGCGGCCGTCGGTCAGCGCCCACCACAGCAGCGCGAACAGCACGCCGCGCCACAGCACGGCCCGCACGGTCGCGCGCCGGATGTTCATTTGACCGGCGCCTCCGCTGCCGCATGCGGCGGATTGCCGAAGCGCACCGTGTCGGGCGCGTTGGTGCCGCCGGTCATGACGAAGCTCATCGCTTCTTCCATGGTCCAGTCGGTCATTACCACGTCGGCGAGCGGCAGGATCTCGATGTAGCCCGAGGTCGGGTTGGGCGAGGTCGGCACGTAGACGACTGCGAGTTCCTCGCCGCTGCCGGCGTCCCGCATCACCTTGGTGATGAGGCCGACCGCCTTCATCTCGGGCGAGGGAAAGCTGATCAGCACCACGCGCTGGCCCTCAACCGGCGGCTTGCTGACGGTCTGCAGGAAGCGCTGGGTGGCGCGGTACACCGTCTGCACGCCGGGCACCCGGGTCAACAGCGCCTCGGCGACGCCGATCAGCTTCTTGCCGACGACGAAGGAGGCGAGCACGCCGACGGCGTAGAGCAGGGCCAGGGTGAACAGCGCGGCGACGCCGGTCTGCACGCCGCTGTCGAGCAGCCAGTGGGCGAGCGTGTCGGAGAGCGGACGCAGCAGGGCGGCGAGCCCCCGGAGGAAGGGTTCGCCGGTGCTCGCCAGGAGGCCGAATACGAAATTGAACACCAGCCACGTCACCCACAGCGGGGCGACGGTGAAAAAGCCGATCAGCAGATAACGCAGCAGGTGCGGATTGCGCGGCGTGGGCGTGACAGGATGCATGGGCAGGTGATCTATTGTATGTGGCTGGCGATGAACACGTCGCAGCTTGCGTGCGCCAGCACGTATTTGGTCACGCTGCCGAGCAACAGTTCCTCCATCACCGACTGGCCGCGCTTGCCCATGACGATGAGGTCGGCGTCGAGCGACTGCTCGTGTTCGACGATACGCAGCGTGGCGGCGCCGTGGACGAACTGGCGCGTGAGATGATCGGCCGGAACGTTCAGCTTGCCGACGAAGCCGTCCATGGCGGCGATCGCCGCGTCGCGTGCCTGGGCGCGGTAGGCATGGATGGTGTCGTCGTCCAGCCCGGCGAGGCGGAAGGTCGATTCGAGCTCGACTGCGAACACGTGCAGCAGCACGAATTCGGCGTCGGGCAGCCAGCCGTGGGCGGCATTGATCGCGGCGGCACAATGGTCGGAGAAATCGACCGGCGCGAGCACGCGGCGATAGGGCGCCTGCGCCCGCTGCTTCACCGCGAGCAGCGGGCGGCGCGTCTTGCGCAGCAGGCGCTCGGTGGTCGAGCCGACCAGGAGCTCGCGCACGAAATGCGCGCCGCGCGCACCCATCACCAGCAGGTCGGCGTTGCGGGTGTCGGCGAGTTCGGCCAGCGCGTTGAGCGGATTGCCGGTGGCGACGAGCGTGTCGATCGGGCAGTCGTGGCGCGCGGCCAGCTTTGCTGCCAGATCGGCAAGCTGCTGCTCGGCGTGGGACAGGAGCGTGGCCTGCATCCTGTCTGCGTCGGCCGGCCGCAGCCGGCGCAACGCGTCGAGCGCGCCGGCGCTGACGATGTGGGCGAGGGTGAGGCGCGCGCCGGGAGTGGCTTGCGCAAGCTGCGCGGCGCGTTCCAGTGCATGGCGCGCGGGCGCGGAAAAGTCGGTGGCGGCGAGCAGGGTGCGGGTCATGTCGGCTCCTTGGCGGGGGCGAGTTCGGCCGCCGCGATGCGCGCGGCCAGATCGAGCGCGGCGAAATCGGCCGCCTGGTTGAAGGGATGCAGCACCTCGATGCTGCCGAGGGCATGGAGGCGGGTGGCATCGTCCTCGTCGCGCGCGACGACGGCGATGTGGCCATCGTAATGCCGTTCACGCAGCGCATGGATGAGCGCGCGGTGGGAGGCGTAATCCGGCAGGGTGCTGATCACCCAGGGCACGCCGGAAAGGGGCAGGCTTTCGACATAGTCGGGGGCCTCGCCGTCGCCGAAGCGCGCGTCGATGCCATGATTCTGCTGCGCGCGCACCACTTCCGGGTCGAAGTCGACGCCGACGACGTTGATGCCCTGCTGCTTCAAGGTGCGGGCGAGCCGGGCGCCGTAGCGGCCGAGGCCGAACACGAGGATGTCGGGACGCACACCGGTGTCGCGCGCGTGCTCGACCGCGAGTTCGCGGAAGGGATGCCTGCGTTCGAACACGCCCAGCCAGGGCGCGACCCAGGCATAGAGGCGGTGCGAGTAGAGGATCATGTACGACGACAGCGCGATGGTAATGAGGCCGACCAGGGTGGTGATCCCGAGCGCGCTCGCGCCGACGTGGCCGAGGCTGATGCCCATGGCGACGAAGATGATCGAGAACTCGGAAATCTGCGCGACGGTGAGGCCGGCGAGGAAGCCGGTGCGCTTGCGATAGCCCATGTAGCCCATGATCGCCATCACGATGAGCGGGTTGCCGACGAGCACGAACAGCGACAGCGCGATCGAGGTGCCGATCTCGTCGCCGAGCGTGGAGAAATCGAGCTTGGCGCCAAGATCGAGGAAGAAGAACAAGAGCAGGAAATCACGGATGCTGGCGAGCCGCGCGCTGATCGCCTCGCGGTACGCGGTCGAGGCGAGCGAGAAGCCGGCGAGGAAGGCGCCCGCTTCCTTGCTGAAGCCGGCGTATTCGCCGGCGGCGGCGAGCGCGGTGCCCCAGGCGATGGCAAAGATCAGGAGCAGTTCCTGCGAACGGGCGAGGGTGTCGACGATGCGCGGCAGCAGGTAGCGCATCAGGATGAAGAGCAGCAGCGCCGCGCCGGCGAGGCGCGCCAGCAGGGTGAGCATCAGCACGCCGCCGCCGGTCCCGTGTTCGCCCATGCCGCCGAGCCCGCTCATCACCATCATGGCGATGACGACCGCCAGATCCTGCACGATGAGGAAGCCGACCGCGATGCGGCCGTGCAGCGAATCGAGCTCGCGCTTGTCGGACAGGAGCTTGACGATGATGATGGTGCTGGAGAAGGTGAGCGCGACCGCGACGTACAGCGCTTCCATCCAGCCCTTGCCCAGCGCGACGATGATGAAGAAGCCGAACAGGATGGTGAAGGCGAGCTGGCCGAGGCCAGTGGCGAGCGCGACCGGGCCGATGTGGCGGATGTGCTTGAGGTCGAGCTTGAGACCGACGACGAACAGCAGCACGGTGATGCCGATCTGCGCCAGGAGGTCGATCTGCGCATGCGCGGTGACCAGCCCCAGGCCCGACGGCCCGACCAGGATGCCGACAGCGATGTAGGCGATCAGCACCGGCTGGCGCAGGCGCACGGCCAGTGCGCTGACCGCGGCGGCGATGATCAGCAGGAGGGCGAATTCGGCATAGGGCTCGTACATCGGCGTGTCCTGTCGTCCGTTCCCGTAGGGTACCCGATCGGGCCCGTCCCTACTTCAGCGTGTGTTTGGTACACGGCGCTGGATCAACGCCTTTTCGATTTCGACCACACTGTAAACGACGAGCCCGAACACGAATATCTTCAGCCAGGTGGCGTCGTCGAGCGGCGCGGTGTCGAACAGGTCCGGCAGCACGGGCCCGAAGGTGAAAACCGCCTGCAGCACGACGAGAACGGCGATGGCGATGAGCACCGCGGGATTGCCGGTGAAGCCCGGCCAGCCGATCACCGGCGCGGTGAGCCGGCGGCAGTTGAAAAGGTAGAAAACCTCGCCCATCACCAGCGCGTTGATCGCGGCAGTGCGCGCCACCTCGAGCGGCATGCCGCGCTCGAGTTCCCACAGGAACAGGCCGAGCGCGCCTGCAACCAGGAACACGGTCACGAACACGATGCGCCACAGCATGAAGGGAGTCAGCAGCGGCTCGCGTGGATCGCGCGGCGGTTGCCGCATCACGTCCGGTTCCGGGCGTTCGAAGGCGATGGCGAGCGCCAGCGTGACGGCGGTGACCATGTTGACCCACAGGATCTGCACCGGCGTGACCGGCAGGGTGATCCCGAGCAGGATCGCGATCACCACCATGCCGGCCTGCGCGGCGTTGGTCGGCAGGATGAAGATCAGCGCCTTTTTCAGGTTGCCGTAGACGGTGCGCCCTTCCTCGACTGCGTGCGCGATCGACGCGAAATTGTCGTCGGCGAGCACCATCTCGGCGGCTTCCTTGGCGGCTTCCGTGCCCTTTTTGCCCATCGCCACGCCGATGTCGGCGCGGCGCAGCGCCGGCGCGTCGTTGACGCCGTCGCCGGTCATCGCGGTGACGGCGCCGCGGGCCTGTAGCGCCTCGACCAGGCGCAGCTTGTGTTCGGGACTGGCGCGCGCGAACACGTCGATTTCGTCGACGACTTCGCGCAGGCGCCCATCGTCGATGGCCTCGATCTCGGCACCGGTCATCGCCTGCACCGTGTCGTCGAGGCCGAGTTGCCTGCCGATCGCCTGCGCGGTGGCTGCATGGTCGCCGGTGATCATCTTCACCGTGATGCCGGCGGCGCGGCAGGTGGCAACCGCGCGGATCGCCTCCTCGCGCGGCGGGTCGGCCAGTCCCAGCACGGCGAGCAATGTGAAGCCGCCATCCTCGATATCGGCGAAGTTGAGATCGGTCTCGGTGTCGCCGTTGCGCACCGCGATCGCCAGGAGGCGCATGCCCTCGGCCGCGGCAGCGTCCATGCGCGCGTGCCAGACGCCGGCGTCGAGCGGGCCATCGCCTCCCGCGCCGCGCGCGTGCGTGCACAGCGCGAGCACGCGTTCCGGCGCCCCCTTGAGATAGATGAAGCCGTGGCCGGCGTGGTCGTGGTTGAGCGTCGCCATGAAGCGGTGCTCGGACTCGAAGGGAATCACGTCGGTGCGGCGGAAATCGGCGCGCACCTGGCGCGGGTCGAAACCGGCCTTCATCGCCAGCGCGAGCAGGGCGCCCTCGGTGGGGTCCCCCGCGAGTTCCCAGCCGGCGCCGGTCTCGCGCAGGTCGGCGTCGTTGCAGAGGATCGCGGCACGGGCGAGCTCCTGCAGCAAGGAGTCGCTCTCCGGATCGAGGGGCTGGCCGTCGCGGCTGAAACCGCCTTCGGGCGCGTAGCCGCTGCCGCTGACCGCGACTGTCGCGTCGGCCGCGATCACGGTCTGCACGGTCATCTCGTTCCGGGTGAGCGTGCCGGTCTTGTCCGAGCAGATGACGCTGACCGCGCCGAGCGTCTCCACCGCGGGCAGGCGGCGGATGATGGCGTGGCGGTGCGCCATGCGCGTGACGCCGATGGCGAGCGTGATGGTCATGATCGCCGGCAGTCCCTCGGGTATCGCCGCGACGGCGAGCCCGACTGCGGCGAGGAACATCTCGTTCGCCGAATAGCCGCGCGCCCACACGCCGAACGCGAACACGGCGGCCGACACCGCGAGGATCACTGCGGCGAGCCAGCGGCCGAAATGCGCCATCTGCTTCAGGAGCGGCGTGGTGAGCGGTTCCACGTTGGTGAGCAGGGTGCTGATGCGGCCGAGCTCGGTGGCGGTGCCGGTGGCGATGACCACGCCGGTCGCCTGGCCGTAGGTGACGAGCGTGCCGGACCACGCCATGCTGGCGCGGTCGCCGAGCGCGGCGTCGGGGGCGACGGGATCGACCTGCTTGTCGACGGCGAGCGATTCGCCGGTGAGCGCCGCCTCCATCACCCGCAGGTTCTTGACCTCGATGAGGCGCAGGTCGGCGGGCACGCGGTCGCCCGAGGCGAGGTGGACGATGTCGCCGGGCACCAGGTCTGCGGCGTCGACCTCGTGGCGTGTGCCGGCGCGCGTGACGATGGCGTGCGGCGACAGCAGGTCGCGGATGGCGTCGAGCGCCTGTTCGGCGCGACCCTCCTGGATATGCCCGATGATCGCGTTGATCACCACGACGCCGAAGATCACGAAGGCATCGAGCGTATGGCCGAGCAGCGCGGTAACGACGCCGGCCGCCAGCAGCACGTAGATGAGCACGTTGTGGAACTGCAGCAGGAAGCGCTTCCACGCCGGCGTCCGCGGCGGCGGCGGCAGACGGTTGGCGCCGTGCCGCGCGCGTCGGGCTTGGACTTCGTCTGGCGTGAGGCCGCTGCGCGTAACGCCCAGTCTGGCGAGGGTGGCATCGACCGGGAGGCTGTGCCAGGCCGGCGGTGCGTTGGGATTATCCATGGATGCTCCGTGAGAAGGCCACGCAGTGTTTTCATTCTGGCATAGTTGCGCGAACGGCCTTGCGGGCATTAAATCTTTCTTCTACGCAAGCCGTCTCCTGACCCCCACCATGTTCGATCGCTTCCGCCGCCTCATGCCCGACCCGCACACGCTGCGCCAGCACCGGGCGCTGCGCTGGCTCGCGCCGTGGCTGCACCATCCCCGCCTGTGGCACGTGAACCGCCGTGGGATCGCCCTCGGCATCGCGATCGGCATTTTCTTCGGCCTGCTCATGCCGGTCGCGCAGATACTGTTTGCCGCGCTGGCGGCGCTTTTTTTCCGTGCCAACATTCCGGCCGCGGTCGCGAGCACCCTCATCACCAACCCCGTGACCTTCGCGCCGGTGTACTACGCGGCCTATCACCTGGGCGTGTGGATGCTCGACACCGCCAGCGTGCCGGTCGATCCGGTGGACCTGCAGCACGTCGCCGCCGAGACGGCGACCGGGCTCGCGCTGTGGATGGACCGGCTGGCGACGGTGGGCATACCGCTGGCGGTGGGCTTGCTGACGCTGGCGGTCTGTCTGTCGGTGATTACGTACTTTGCCGTGCACTGGGCTTGGCGGCTGCGCATCGTGCGCGCCTGGCAGCGCCGCAAGGCACGGCGCGCCCGACGCTGAAGCCGGTTCAGGTTTCCGACAGCGGCAACTGGGCGTCGCGGACGTTGACCGCGCCCATGTGGGCGATCAATTCCGCCAGGTCGTCGTTGAGCCGGCACAGCGTCTCGTCGGAGAGCTGGCCGAGGGCGTGGGTGAGTATGCCGGTGAGCGGCTGCGGCGCCTTCTGCAGTGCCCGGCGGCCGGCGTCGGTGAGATGCACGGTGACGACCCGCTGGTCGGTCTGGCCGCGTTCGCGTCGCACCAGGCCGGCCTGTTCGAGCTTGTCGAGCAGGTTGCTCGCGGTGGAGGGATGGATGGACATCGTCTGCGCGAGCGCCGAGACCCGCATGCCGGGGGACTGCTGCAGGACGGCCATCGCCCAGATCTGCGCACCGCTGACGCCGCAGGCCTTTTCGACCGCCTGGAAGTGCTGGCGCACGGCACCGAAAATCACGCGGAACTGGCGCAGGGCCTCGGCGGCAGGGCAGGGGGGCGAGCTCAAGTTGCGGTCTCCACGGTCGCGACGCCGTCATCTTGGCAGAAAAATCGGATATTTACATCATGACGTATGACCACAGCGCCCGCACGGCGTCGCGCACCGTTTGCGCGGTGTCCGGCGGCACGCGGGCGTGGGCTGCGCCGGCGAGTTTGATCGCGTGCTGCTGGCGGCGCAGCTCGCGATAGGCGTCGGCGGCGGCCCTGGCGAGGTCGGCCGGGACCAGGCCCGCGGCGCCGGCGCGCAGGAGGAGCGCGATGTTGCCGACATTGTCGGCGAGCTCGGGGTGGGACGCGCTGTAGCGCAGCACCAGGTACTGCACGCAGAACTCGACATCGACGATGCCGCCGGCGTCATGCTTGAGATCGAACAGGCCGCTGTCGTTGACGTGGCCGGCGTGCATTTTCTCGCGCATCGCCAGCACGTCCTCGCGCAGCTTCTGCGGATCGCGCGGCAGCGCGAGGATCTCGCGGCGCAGCGCCTCGAAGGCCTGGCCGATCGCCGCGTCGCCGCAGACGAAGCGCGCCCGCGTCAGCGCCTGGTGCTCCCAGGTCCAGGCATGGTGCAGCTGGTAGTCGCGGAAGGCCGCGGTCGAGCTTACCAGCAGGCCCGACGCGCCATCGGGGCGCAGGCGCAGGTCGGTCTCGTAGAGGATGCCGGCCGGCGTGAGCGTGCCGAGCCAGGTGTTGATGCGCTGCGCCAGCCGCGCATAGACCTCCTGCGCGCGCGGATGGTCGTCTTCGTAGAGGAAGACGAGGTCGAGATCCG
>DYFW01000036.1 GCA_020725005.1 Thiobacillus denitrificans | reverse complement strand
GCGACTGGTAGACCGGTCTGGACTCCGAAGGGGGTCGTGCGTTCGAATCGCGCCGGGCGCGCCAAAAATCAATGGGTTAGACCTTCCGGGTCTGGCCCATTTCCGTCTGTGACCATCCCGTGCCCAATTTGTGCCTTGTTCGTGCCTGCCCCAAAGGTAGGCCGGGCGGGCGTAACGTTTTTTGACGAGTGCTTCCCGTGCCCGCCTCAGGATTCGCCGCTATCCGCGACGTATTCGAAGAGATCCCCGACCCCGCATCCAAACAATCGGCAGAGCTTATCGATCGTTCCCAAATCGACGCGGGTCGCGGTCTCGTTATAGAGCAGTGTGATCGTGTTCCGATGCAACCCCGTCTCGCGGGCGACATCGATGATTTTCATTTTTCGCTCACCCATGAACCTGGACAAGTGACAACTGATCACGACGTTCCCCCAAATAAAAAATGCACACAGGGTGACATAAATGCCTTTACAAGGACATTAATGCAACCATAACATTGTACAGGATGAATTTTAGCTCTTTTGTGGGGTTAAAAAATATCCTGAATAAATCCTTATGGAGGCACGGCCTACGAAATAGACGACTGACGACGCGTGATGCGGCGGCGCGCGACGAGGAAGACCAAACCGGGTGCAATGAGCCAGAAGACGTCCGGCTCGGGTACGGCCCGAGCCATCCTAAACCCTAGTTCCGCGTGGAAGGTTGTGGTGGGATGCACCCCGTCCCAGAACAGCGTGTTATCCGCATCGCACAGGGGGTTCAGGATGCAGGGCGTGGTCACGTCGTACAGCCCGCTGGTATTGAGGTCATCGAACAGGGCGGCTACATCGAAGGGGATGATCTCAATCAGTGGATCCGCATTCAGTGCCTGCAAGCGGGGTGACAGCGTGCTGTTGAAATACCGGGTGTAATTGGACAGCGCCCCGGCATAGGCACTGCCATAGGCGCCGGACAGGGCATCAGGCGTTCTGCCCAGATCAGGCAGGTTGGGCACCAGGAAATTACGGGCGCCCATGCCGGCCAATGCCCGGATAAGATTGCCCATGTTGTCGACTGCCGTCGTGGCGGCGCTCTGGGAGAGAGAGCCCATGCTGATGGCGTCGGTCTGATCGATAGCCGGGTCTTCCAGAGCCAGATAGGCGTCATTCGCCCCGCCCCACAGGAAATACAGCGCATTGGGATCCGCCAACCCGCCCGTCAGGACGCTGAAGCCCGTCACCTGCTCGCCCATGCCCACGTCGGGGAGAAGCGGGTTGTAGCGGAACGGCATGTAATTGCTCCAAGTGGCGCTCGACTGGTTCACAGGACCGGTGGCCGAGCCTAGCACTGCGAAGTTCGTTCCCGCCGGATTGAGATTGCCGTCCGGGGTGATCACCGGTTGGACGGCAAGCCCCAGTGCAGCGGCGAGGTACTCCACCGCCACCGGCCCATTGGAGGCCCGTCCTTGGTAATAGGGTGGGGGTGGCACCTGCACCGTGCCGCCGCTGGCCGCATACACCAGATTGTAAAGATTGCCACTGTCGGAAAGGCTGTCCCCGAAAGCATAAAGCGCGGTGTAGCCAGCGAGGACGGGCTGGTTACAAGATATAAAAATGAGCGTGGCTAGCCAATGTTTCAATTTCATCTACGTCTCCTGATAGCTTTGTTGAAAAAAAGAGTGGCAAATCCTTTTTTAATATAGACGACATGAGCCTGAATGCCGTCACGGAATCTGCTTTCTGCTGCAATGACCGCGCCATAAAGACGATTCCGATTGATCGGCGTGTGGGAACCGCGGGCAAGTCCGATTTCCCGCGCCAGTCGCTCGTCGTTTCGCCTGCAGGCTGCAACGGCCCCGGTGCCGCTGTGTCCTCCTATATGAAAATGCTCCCGGGCGAATGTGTTTCACCCGGGGCCTCCTTGTCACGCAATCAAGCTCAATCAACCGAAAAAGGCCGGCGCTTTCAGCGCTGAACTGCATCAGGTCCTTTGCAGTCTGCCGCGCACACCCTATGCTTGGAAACCAAGGGCAAACGCATTCGCCACACACCATGCCCGTCCACAACGCAGACATCGCCGCCCGCTTCAATGAAATTGCCGATTACCTGGAAATCCAGGGTGCCAACCCGTTCCGTATCCGCGCCTATCGCAACGCTGCGCGAACGCTCGACGAACTGCCGCAAGAGGCGCGCACACTGCTGGAAAAAGGCGAGGATCTGACCCGACTGCCCGGCATTGGCGACGATCTCGCGGCGAAAATCCGCGAGATCGTCGACACCGGCCGCTGCAGCCTGCTTGACCGCCTGCGGCGAGAGCTGCCCCCCGCGGTCACCGAGCTGCTGCAGATTCCCGGCCTGGGGCCGAAGCGGGTCAGGGCGCTGTATCATGAGCTCGAGGTGCAGACGGTCGAGCAGCTGGCCCGGGCGGCGCGCGACGGCCGCATCCGCGCCCTGCCTGGTTTTGGCGAGAAGACCGAGCGCAATATCCTGCAGGCGGTAGAGGCACATGCCAGCCAGACGCGCCGCTTCAAGCTGGCGGTGGCGGCGCAGTACGCCGATACGCTCACCGCTTTCCTGCGCGCCGTTCCTGGTGTCGTGCAGGTGACCGTCGCCGGCAGCTTCCGCCGCATGCGCGAGACGGTAGGCGATCTCGACATCCTGGTCACCGCCGCTGCCGGCAGCCCGGTGATCCAGCGCTTTACTGCCTGCGACGAAGTGGCCGAGGTGCTGTCGGCGGGGGGCACGCGTGCCAGCGTCGTCCTCAAAGGCGGCCTGCAGGTCGACCTGCGGGTGGTGGAACGACAGTCCTACGGCGCGGCGCTTTGCTACTTCACCGGCTCCAAGGCCCACAACATCGCGATCCGCCGCATCGCTCAGAAGCTTGGCCTCAAGGTCAACGAATACGGCGTGTTCCGCGGCGAAGAACGCGTCGCCGGCGAGGACGAGGTCTCGGTCTACCGGAGTCTCGGGCTGCCCTTTATTCCGCCGGAACTGCGCGAAGATCGCGGCGAGATCGAGGCAGCGCACGCCGGCCGCCTGCCCCGCCTGGTGGAAATTTCCGACCTGCGCGGTGACTTGCATGCCCATACCAAGGCAACCGACGGCCACGACTGCCTGCGCGACATGGCGCTGGCAGCAAAAGCGCTGGGACTGGTATACCTCGCCATTACTGATCATTCGCGCCACCTCGCGGTGGCGCACGGCCTCGACCCGCTTGGGCTGGCCCGGCAGTGCGAAGAGATCGATCGCCTCAACCAGGAACTCGACGGCATCACACTGCTGAAGGGCATCGAGGTGGACATCCTGGAAGACGGCAGTCTCGACCTGCCTGATGAGGTGCTGGGCCGGCTCGACCTGGTGGTAGGCGCTGTGCACAGCCAGTTCCACCTGTCGCGCGCGAAGCAGACCGACCGCATCCTGCGTGCGATGGATCATCCGCACTTCACGATGCTGGCGCACCCGAGCGGCCGGTTGATTGGCAGGCGCGAGCCTTACGACGTCGATATGCCGCGCATCATCCGCCATGCCAGGGATCGAGGCTGCTTTCTCGAACTCAACGCCCATCCCGAGCGCCTCGACCTGCTGGACAGCCAGTGCCAGGTGGCCAAGGAGGAAGGCGTTCTGGTGAGCGTCAATTCCGACGCCCACAGCACCATTGATTTTGCCAATCTCAAGTATGGCGTCGGGCAGGCCCGGCGCGGGTGGCTGGAAAAGGACGACGTACTCAATACGCGGTCGCTGGCGGCGTTGCAGCGTCTGCTCAAGCGCACACTATAAAAATGCTGCGGGTCTTTGCGTAACCGCGGCTGGTTTGCCTTGTATCGTGCCGTTCCCCCTCTGCGCGGCGAGGTGGCGCGGCCCCCATCAGATCCGGGTCTGTAGCGCGTGCATGAGCGTCGTGTCTTCCAAGGGTGGGCGCAGCATGTTCGCCGGCGCGGGTGCGTCGTTCACCGGATGGCGCCGCTGATGCGGGCGGTGGCGACATTGGAATCAGCACGGCGCCAGCGCGCATCCGGGGGAGACCGTCCTGTCGCTCCCGGCCACTCAGTGGCGTGGCTGCGCAGACCGCTGATACACTATCATGAACATGTCGGGCGGGCTTGGTTATTGATCCGAAACTTTCGAGCTTGAAGAACAACCGACACCAACATACTGGATACGCCGGAAAGCCACGCCGCGTTTCGGATCAATAACAATCGAGCCCCGGCGCGTCATTGATGGCGGCTAGTTTCTTTCCGTGCGCAGTTTCAACCCGCCGCGGCGCCTGTTTTCCCGGGGCATCGCCAGCCCCTTGTTTCGGCGGGGTTTATTCTCAGCCCCGCGAGGGTAAACTTCGCACCGCCGTTCATTCCGAGTATCGCAACCATGGCCAATCCCACGCCTACCGAAATCAAGCTTCATCAGGCCTCGCGCAAGCTGGAGATCGCGTTTTCCGACGGCGCGCGCTTCGAGTTGCCGTTCGAGTTCCTCCGCGTGTACTCGCCGTCCGCCGAGGTGCGCGGCCACGGCCCCGGCCAGGAGGTGCTGCAGGTCGGCAAGCGCGACGTGCTGATCAACGCCGCCGAGCCGGTCGGCCTGTACGGCATCAATTTCTTCTTTTCCGACGGCCACGACACCGGCATCTATTCCTGGGAATACCTGTACGACCTCGGCGTCAACCACGACGCGCTGTGGGCGGAATACCTCAGGCGCATGGAGGCCGCCGGCGCCTCGCGCGACCCCGGCATCGCCAAGATGTTCGAGCAGCGCCCCAAGGGCAAGTAAGGCCCGCCCGATGCCGGCCGGTACGCCACGCGCGCCCTCCGGGGCGCGCATTGTTTTGGTGAGCCCCTACGAGCTCGGCCGCCAGCCGTTCAACCTTGCCGAACCCGCCGCGTGGTTCGCGCGTGCGGGCATCGATGTCGCCTGCGTCGACCTGTCGCAGCAGACACTCGACGCCGCGACCTTCGCCGACGTGGAATACGTCGCGCTCTATCTCGGCATGCACACCGCCACCCGCATCGCCGCCGCCGCGCTGCCGAAGATCCGCAGCCTCGCGCCGCAGGCGCGCCTGGCCGCCTTTGGTCTTTACGCGCCGGTCAACGCGGCATGGCTGAAGTCGCTCGGGGTCGAGGCGATTTTCGGCGGCGAATCCGAGCCGGACCTGCTGGCCTGGGCGCAGGGCGGCGAGGTGCCTCCCGAACCCGTCGTCCGCCGCAGCCGGATCGACTTCCTGTTGCCCGACCGCAGCGGCCTGCCGCCGCTTGCGCGCTACGCGAAACTGAACCTGCCGGATGGCACGCAGAAGATCGTCGGTTTCGCCGAGGCGAGCCGCGGCTGCAAGCACCTGTGCCGGCACTGCCCGGTGGTGCCGGTGTACGAAGGCAAATTCCGCGTGGTGCCGGTCGACGTGGTGGTCGCCGACGTCGCGCAGCAGGTCGAAGCGGGTGCTGCGCACATCAGTTTCGGCGACCCGGATTTCCTCAATGGACCGACGCATGCGCTGAAGGTCGCCGAGGCGCTGCACGCGCGTTTTCCCGGCCTCACCTGGGATGCAACGATCAAGGTCGAGCACCTGCGCGATCACGCCGGCCTGCTGCCGCGCCTGCAAGCCTGCGGACTGCTGTTCGTCGTCACCGCGGTCGAGTCGGTCGACGACGCCATTCTCGACCGGCTGGCCAAGGGACACACCCGCGCCGGTTTCGAAGCGGCGCTGGCGCACTGCCGCGCGCTCGGCCTCGCGCTTGCGCCGACCTTCGTGCCATTCACGCCGTGGACGACACTCGCCGGTTATCGCGACCTGCTCGCCACGCTGCTGCGGCTGCGTCTCGTCGCGGCGGTCCCGCCGGTGCAGCTGGCGATCCGCCTGCTGGTGCCGCAGGGGTCTCACCTCATGCAATTGCCGGATTTCGCCGCGCGCGTCGGCGCGTTCGACGAGGCCATGCTGGGTTACCCGTGGCAGGCGGACGACGCGCGCGTCGATGCGCTGCAGGCCGAGATCATGGCGTGGGCGATGGAGGCGGACAAGCAGAACCTGCCGCGCAGCGAAGTGTTCGCCGACATCTGGTCGCGCACCCACGCGGCGCTCGGCGAGGCCGCGCCGCCAATCGACCCCGCATGGTTCGGCGAGCCCATCCCGCATCATTCCGAACCCTGGTACTGCTGCGCCGAGCCGACCGAAACCCAGCTCGCGAGCTTTTGACGCACGATGCCGCGCCTGCTCCTCCTGCTGCCCGCCGCGGGCTACGCCAATGCCGATTTCAGGGCTGCCGCAGGGAAGCTGGGCGTGGACATCGTCGCCTGCGCCGATTACTGCCATCAGCTCGCGCCGGGCTGGGGCCTGCCGCCGCTGATGAGCGTGCCCTTCGACCGGCCCGATATCGCGCTGCCGCAGGTGCTGGCCGCATTGACGCAGCCGGTCGATGCCGTGCTCGCGGTCGACGACCACGGCCAGGCGCTCGCCGCGCGGCTGCGTGCCGCGCTCGGCCTGCCGGGCAATCCGCCCGACGCCGTGGCCACGCTGACCGACAAGCTGCGCTTCCGCGAATTGCAGGCGGCGCTCGGGCTGCCATGCCCGGCGTTCGCCGTCGTCAGCGCGGACGCGCCTGATCTCACGGCGCTGCCGGCGTTTCCGGTGGTGGTGAAGGCGCGGCGGCTGAACGCGAGCCGCGGCGTGATCCGTGCCGACGATGCCGCCGGGCTCGCGCAAGCCCTGCGGCGGGTGCAACGCATCCAGGCCCGCGCGCAGCGCGAGCGCGCGCCGCTACTCATCGAGCGCTTCATTCCGGGCGTCGAGGCGGCGCTCGACGGCGTGCTGCGCGACGGCGCACTCAGCGTGCTCGCCGTGTTCGACAAGCCCGATCCGCTCGAGGGGCCTTTTTTCGAGGAAACCTTGTTCATTACGCCCTCGCGCCTGCCCGCCGCGACGCAGGCGGCGTTCGCCGCCTCGGTGGAACAGATTTGCGTCGCGGCAGGCGTCACGGACGGCGTGATCCACGCCGAGGCGCGTGTCAACGACGACGGCGTGTGGCTGCTCGAAATCGCGCCGCGCGGCATCGGCGGCTTGTGCGGGCGCGTGCTCACGGCCACGCTCGGCATGAGCTCGGCCGAGATCGTGCTGCGCCACGCGCTCGGGCAGCCGTTGCCGCCATCCGGCCCTGGCGCCGCGGCGGGGGTGATGATGATCCCGATCCCCGCCGCCGGCATTTTTCGCGGCATCGACGGCGTCGATACCGCGCGCGCGCTGCCCGGCATCACGGACGTCGAGATCACCGCGCAGCCGGGGCAGCTTGTCGCGCCGCCGCCCGAAGGCGCCGGTTATCTCGGCTTCGTCTTCAGCCGGGCCGCCACCCCTGAGGCCGCCGAAGTCGCCTTGCGCGCCGCGCATGCTGCGCTGACGGTCGATATCCAGCCCTGCATCGAGCCATGAAGCCTTTCCTCGACGCACTCGCCGACGCCATCGCGGCTGCCACCGGCACGCCTTTCGCGCCGCAATCGACACGCACCGCGCATGGCGGCGACATCAGCGACGCCTTCACGCTGAGTGACGGCACGCGCAGTTTCTTCGTGAAGACGCAGCCCGCGGCAAGGCTCGACATGTTCGAGGCGGAAGCGGCGGGGCTCGCCGAACTGGCGGCGGCGCAGGCGGTGCGCGTGCCGGCGGTGGTCGCGTATGGCAGCGTTAGCGGGCGCGCCTACCTGGTGCTCGAGGCGCTGCCCCTGGGCGGCCGCGGGGACGCCGCCCGGCTCGGACACCAGCTCGCGCAGCAGCACCGGGTGACCACGGCGCGCTTCGGCGGCGCGCGCGACAACTGGATCGGGTCGACGCCGCAGCCGAACGGCTGGCTCGACGACTGGGTCGCCTTCTGGCGCGCGCGCCGGCTGGGCCATCAGCTGGCGCTTGCCGCGCAGAACGGCTACGGCGGCGCGCTGCAACGCGACGGCGAAGCGCTGCTGGCGCGGCTGGACGGTTTCTTCAGTGCCTACCGGCCACCGCCTTCCCTGCTGCACGGCGACCTGTGGGGCGGCAACCACGGATTTCTCGACGATGGGACGCCGGTGATCTTCGATCCCGCGGTCTACTACGGCGACCGCGAGTGCGACCTCGCGATGAGCGAACTGTTCGGCGGCTTCGCGCCCGCCTTCCATGCCGCCTATCGCGAGGCCTGGCCGCTCGATGCGGGCTACGCGGTGCGCAAGCATCTTTACAACCTCTATCACGTCCTCAACCACGCCAACCTGTTCGGCGGCGGCTACGCGGCGCAGGCACAGCGGATGATCGGCGGGCTGCTCGCTGAGCTGCGCTGATCGCTTCCCGAATCAGGCCGCCAGCGAACGCAGCGTCGGCACCGCGAGCCCGAACGCGTCGGCGTGCGCCAGCGCGCGCGCCAGCCGCGCCGGCGCCGAGCGTCCGGTACAGACGTGATCCGGGTCGCCGTCGAAGGCTTCGAGCATGCCCGCGATGAGCCGCGCGCGGTCGTGCTGCCTGCCGGTCAGCGCATCCTGGATATCCATCACCTCGTTCGCCACCTGGCGCGCAAAGGCCTCGTGCTGCGCCCACAGCTGCGATACCGTGCCGCCGGTCTTGAGTCCCGCGATGTTGGTGGTGAGGATGTAGACGTTCTTGCGGACGAGTTCGAAGAGCAGCGCGTCGCCTGCCGCCACCTCGCGGCAGGGCAGCTCGATCGCGCTCAGCGCCTCGCATAGCAACCCGGCGCCAGGGCCGGCGACGGGCGAGGGGAGGAGCGGCCTGGCGTCGGTGCCTTTCTTCTTTTCGAACCACACCGACATCACCGTCGGGTGCGCGTAGCGGTATTTTTCCCAATCGCGCGGCAGCAGTTCGTTCTGGATCAGCGCGACGCGCGGCCGCCACGCCCCGGGCATCGCGGCGAGCACGGTGGAAAGATCGTTCTCGGCGACCGCGACCAGCACCAGCGCGGGGTCGGGATGCGCGTGCGCCACGGTGAACAGGTCGTCGCCGCGGTTGACCGGCACTACCGTGTGGCCGCTGCGCAGGAAGCCGCCGGCGAACACGCGGCCCAATTGCCCCAGCCCGATGACGATGACTTCGTTCATTCGAGTCCTTTCGAGTGCAGGTACTCGTCGTAGGTGCCGAGGTAGAACTCGACGCCCGTCGGCTCGATTTCGAGGATGCGGGTGGCGAGGCTGGAGACGAACTGGCGGTCGTGCGAGACGAAGATCAGCGTGCCCTTGAACAGATCGAGCGCGAGGTTGAGCGACTCGATCGATTCCATGTCCATGTGGTTGGTCGGTTCGTCCATCACCAGCACGTTGTGGCGGCCGAGCATCAGCTTGCCGTAGAGCATGCGGCCCTTCTCGCCGCCCGAGAGCACGCGCACCGGCTTCTTCACCTCGTCGCCCGAGAACAAGAGCCGTCCGAGGATGCCGCGGATCACCTGCTCGTCGTCGCCCGGCCGCGCCCATTGGTGCATCCAGTCGGTGAGGTTCATGTCGGAATCGAAGTCGGCGGCGTGATCCTGTGCGAAGTAGCCGATGTTGGCGTTCTCGCTCCAGCGCACTTCACCCGCCTGTGGCGTGAGCTCGTGCATCAAGAGCTTCATCAGTGTCGACTTGCCGACGCCGTTGCCGCCGATGACGGCGAGCTTCTCGCCGGCTTCCAGCGAAAAGCCGAGGCCGGACAACAATGGCGCGCCGTCGTAGCCGAACGAGAGGTTCTCGACCTCGAGCGCGCGGCGGTGCAGCAGTTTCTCGGGCTCGAAGCGGATATAGGGGTTCTGGCGCGAGCTCGGCTTGAAGTCCTCGATCTTGATCTTGTCGATCATCTTCATGCGGCTGGTGGCCTGGCGCGCCTTCGACTTGTTGGCCGAGAAGCGGCGCACGAATTCCTGCAGTTCAGCGACCTTCTCCTTGGCGCGCGCGTTGGCGGCGGCCTGGCGCGCCTTGGCCTCGCTCGATGCCAGCATGTAGTCGTCGTAGTTGCCCGGCCACACCCTGATCGTGCCGTAGTCGAGGTCGGCCATGTGGGTGCAGACCTGGTTCAGGAAGTGGCGGTCGTGCGAAATGACGATGATGGTCGCGGTGCTCTCGTTCAGCACGTTCTCCAGCCAGCGGATGGTGTTGATGTCGAGGTTGTTGGTCGGCTCGTCGAGCAACAGGATGTCAGGGTTGGAGAACAAGGCCTGCGCCAGCAGCACGCGCAGCTTGAACCCCGGCGCGATCTGGCTCATGGTGCCCTGGTGCTGCTCGATGGGGATGCCGACGCCGAGCAGCAGCTGGCCGGCGCGCGCCTCGGCGTCGTAGCCGCCGAGTTCGCCGAACTTCGTTTCCAGCTCGGCGGCGTGCAGATAGTCTTCCTCGGTCGCCTCCGGGTTCATGTAGATCGCGTCCTTTTCCTGCATCACGCGCCACATCTCGGCGTGGCCCTGCATGACCACGTCGAGCACGCGCTGGTCTTCGTAGGCGAACTGGTCCTGGCGTAGCCAGGCCATGCGCTCGCCGGGGTCGAGCGAGACGTTGCCCGAGGTGGGCTCGAGCTCGCCGGCGAGGATTTTCATGAAGGTCGACTTGCCGCAGCCGTTGGCGCCGATGAGGCCATAGCGGTTGCCGTCGCCGAACTTGACGGTGACGTTCTCGAACAGCGGCTTGGCGCCGAACTGGAGGGTGATGTTGGAAGCGGTGAGCACGGCGGAATTCCTCTGGAACAACGCGCCATTTTATCACCGCGCCCCGGCCAGGCCGGGGACGGGCTACAGCGTCTTCTCCAGCACCTTGGAGCGGCGCTGGTAGTTGTAAAGCGCCTGTTTGCGCCGCGGCAGGTTGTCGGGGCTGCTGTCGACGAAGCCGCGTTCCTCGAACCAGTGCTCGGTGCGCGTGGTGAGAACGAAGAGCTTCTTGAAACCCGCCTGCTTGCCGCGCTTCTCGGCTTCGGCCAGCAGCCGGTCGCCGAAGCCGCGGCCGCGGAAATCCTTGGCCACGGCGAGGCAGGCGAGTTCGGCCGCCTTTTCCTCGGGGAAGGGGTAGAGCGCGGCGCAGCCGGCGATGATGCCGTCCGATTCGAGCACCAGGAAGCGGTCGATCTCCATTTCCAGCAGCTCGCGCGAGCGCCGCACCAGGATGCCTTCGCGCTCGAGCGGCTCGATCAGGCCGAGGATGCCGCCGACGTCGTCGATGGTCGCGGCGCGCAGCGTCTCCAGCGGCGCCGGGGTCACCAGCGTGCCGACGCCCTCGCGGGTGAACAGCTCGGACAAAAGCGCGCCGTCGCGATGGCGGCTGATGAGATGGGCGCGCTTGACGCCCTGGGTACAGGCCGTGATCGCGCACGGCAGATAGTAGGCGACGTCCTCGGGCAGTTTGCGCGTCTTGGCGCGTGCGGCTTTTTCCAGGACCTGCCGCGCCTCGTTGACCGTGAGCGCATTGTGGATGGCACGCCCCTTGGCCGGCACGCCCTCGGTGTCCATGAGGAAGATCAGCTTGTCGGCGGCGAGCTCGACCGCGGCCTGGGTGGCGACGTCTTCGAGGCTCAGGTTGAAGATCTCGCCGGTGGGCGAATAGCCGATCGGCGACAGCAGCACGATGTCGTGCTGGTCGAGCCGCCGGCGTATCGCCGCCGCGTCGATCTTGCGCACTTCGCCGGTGTGCAGCAGGTCGACGCCGTCGCGCACGCCCAGCGGCTGCGCGGTGACGAAGTTGCCCGAGGCGACGCGGATGTCGGCGCCGGCCATCGGCGTGTTGGCGATACCGAGCGAGAGCAGCGCCTCGATCTCGACCCGCACCGTGCCCGCGGCTTCCTTGACGCAGGCGAGCGCGGCGTCGTCGGTGACACGCAGGCCCTTGACGTAGCGGATCGCGGTGCCGTTCTCGGTCAGCCGCGCCTCGACCTGCGGCCGCACGCCGTGCACCAGCACCAGCCGCACTCCCAGGCTGTTCAAGAGGTTGACGTCGTGCGCCAGTTGCACGAAGCCGCCGTCCGCGACCAGCTCGCCGCCGAAGGCGATGACGAAGGTCTTGCCGCGAAAGCTGTGGATGTAGGGGGCTGCGGAACGGAACCAGTGGACGAAATCGGTCGTGTCTTTCACCGCGGGGCGCCTGAACTGTATGGGTTCGGGCAAGGATACCGAAAAGCCCCGCCGCGCGCAGGTATTGCGTGATGTTCGGTTGCGCGCGCCGCGCTGGACGCGGCGAGGCGTAGCGAAATGTCTACGGCGGTGCGCACCGGGCGCGTGGGCGAACGCCTAGAAATCGCCCCACAGCGTCTGCATCGCCGCCAGCGCCGCCAGCGCGGCGGTTTCGGTGCGCAGCACGCGCGGGCCGAGGCGCACCGGGACCGCGCCGGCCGCCACGAGCATGGCGATCTCGTCGGCCTCGAAGCCGCCCTCCGGGCCGGCGACCAGGCAGTCGACGCCGGTGGGCGCCGGCAGGTCGGCGAGCCGCGCTTCGGCGAGCGGCGACAGGTACAGCAGGCGGACGCGCGGCTGTGTGCCCAGCCAGTCCGCCAGCGACAGCGGCGGCGCGACCAGCGGCACCTGGTTGCGGCCGCACTGCTCGCACGCGCTCGCGACTACGCCCTGCCAGTGCGCGACGCGGCGCTCGCTGCGCTCGCCGGCAAGCTTGACCACGCTGCGCCGGGCGGCGATCGGCTGGATGGCGCCGACGCCCAGCTCGACCGCTTTCTGCAGGGTGTAGTCCATGCGTTCGCCGCTGGAGATGCCCTGCGCCAGCATCACACGCAGGCGGGATTCGCGCTCGACGTCGGAAAAACCGGTGATGGCGACCGCGACTTCGTCCTTGTGGATGCGCTCGATGCGCGCGGCGTACTCGCCGCCGCGGCCGTTGAAAAGCGTGACGGTGTCGCCCGGCGCCAGCCGCAGCGCGCGCGCCGCGTGGCGTGCCGGGCCCGGTGGCAGGTCGAGGCGGGCGCCGGGGGCGAGTGCCTGGGCGAGGTAGAAACGGGGCGGGGTCATCTTGGTATTATGCAGGGGTAGGCACTCTTTTTCCGGAGCGTTCCATGGTTTCCCTCACCACCCCCGTGTGCGAATTCGGCTGGAAGGCCCCTGATTTCAGCCTGCCCGGCGTCGACGGCAAGACCTGGACGCTGGCCGGCGCGATGGGGCCGAACGGTCTGCTGGTGATGTTCATCTGCAACCACTGCCCCTACGTCAAGGCGATCCGTCCGCGCCTGGTGCGCGACCTGGCCGAGCTGCGCCAGTACGGCATCCACGCCATCGCGATCATGTCGAACGACCCGGTCGAGTACCCCGAGGACAGCTTCGAGAACATGAAGCGCGTCGCGGCCGAGTTCGATTTTCCCTTTCCCTACGTCATCGACGAAACGCAGGCCGTCGCCAAGGCCTACGGCGCGGTGTGCACCCCGGACTTCTTCGGCTTCAACCGCAATTTCGAGCTGCAGTACCGCGGCCGCTTCGACGCGTCGAAGAAGGAAACCGCGCCCGAGGGCGCGCGCCGTGACCTGTTCGAGGCGATGAAAGAGATCGCGCAGACCCAGCGCGGTCCGGCCGAGCAGATTCCCGGCATGGGCTGCTCGATCAAGTGGAAAGAGGCATGACATGGTCGACCGCCGCGAGCACTGGGAAGCCGTCTATCAGAACAAACCCACTGACGCGGTCAGCTGGTTCCAGCCGCACGCCGCCGCCTCGCTGCGCCTGATCGCGCGCTGCGCCGGACCGGCGGCGCAGGTGATCGACGTCGGCGGCGGCGCCTCGGTGCTGGTCGACGACCTGCTCGACGCCGGCTACCGGCACGTGACCGTGCTCGACCTCGCCGAATCGGCGCTGGCGGCGAGTCGGGCGCGGCTCGGCGAACGCGCCGGCCAGGTCGAGTGGATCGCCGGCGACATCACCCGGGCCGACCTGCCGGCCGCGCGCTACGACGTGTGGCACGACCGGGCGGTGTTCCACTTCCTCACCGACCCCGCCGACCGCGCGCGCTACGTCGCGCAGGTGCTGCGCGCGGTGAAACCGGGCGGCCACGTCATCGTCGCCGCCTTCGGCCCCGGCGGCCCGCTGCAATGCTCTGGCCTCGACGTCGTGCGCTACGACCCCGGCGCGCTGCACAAAGCGTTCGGCGCCGCCTTCCGCCTGCTCGGCCACCAGACCGAGGTTCATTACACGCCGGCGGGCAAGGACCAGGAATTCGTGTATTGCTACTGCATGCGGGTCTGAATCATGCTCGAAGACGTCAAGGCGCTGGTCAGGGAAGTCGCGCGGCGCGAGGTGCTGCCGCGTTATCTCAAGGTCGCGCACAGCCACAAGCAGGACGGCAGCCTCTTCACCGAGGCCGACGCGGCGACGCAGGCCGCGCTGGAGGCGGGATTGCCGCGGATCAGGCAGGTGCCGGTGCTGGGCGAGGAAATGACCGAACAGCAGCAGCGTGACGCCTGGGATGCCGGCCGCGACGGCCTGTGGTGCGTCGACCCCATCGACGGCACGTCGAATTTCGTCGCCGGCGTGCCCTATTTCGCCGTCTCGGTCGCCTACCTCTACAAGGGCGAGCGCCAGCTGGGCGTGATCTACGATCCCGTCGCCGACGAAATGTTCACCGCCGAGCGTGGCCTTGGGGCGCACCTCAATGGCGAGCCGCTGCCGCTGCGCCGGCCGGTGGCCGAGCTGCGCCGCGCGCTCGCCGGCGTGGAGATGAAGCGCATCGACCGCGAACTCGCCGGCCGGCTCGCGTCGTGGCCCCCGTATGCCTCGCAGCGCAATTTCGGCGCCTCGACGCTCGACTGGTGCTATACCGCGGCGGGCCGCTTCGACGTCTACCTGCACGGCGGGCAGAAGCTGTGGGACTACGCCGCCGGTGCGCTGATCCTCGAAGAGGCGGGCGGGCGGCTGGCCTGCCTGTCGGGCAGCTTCGACATCGCCAGCGTGTGGGAGCGTTCGGTCGTCGCCTCGGCGAGCCCCGAATTGTTCGCGCTGTGGCGCGACTGGCTGCGTGCGGCCGGCGCATAAACCGCAGCGGCGGCCGAATAAAAAGATTTTAGGGTCCGGCTTTTCAGGCCGCGTGTGAGCTTGCCGGGCCAAGTCCTTGTCGCACCGTCTTTTTCGGCGCCCCGTCCCTTGGCTTGCCGAAGGCCGGCCTGCTGACGGATAATCAGGGTTTTTGCATATTCTGCCCAAGCTGTCGCAGCACGGCTTTCCGGGGCGGGACGTGCGACCGGTTTTCAACTTAGCAGAAGGGAACGCAATGCCTACCCGTAACGACCTGGCCAATGCCATCCGCGCCCTGGCGATGGATGCCGTCGAAAAAGCCAAATCCGGCCACCCCGGCGCCCCCATGGGCATGGCGGAAATCGCCGAAACGCTGTGGAACCACCATCTGCGCCACAATCCCGCCAACCCCAAATGGGCCGACCGCGACCGTTTCGTTTTGAGCAACGGCCACGGCTCGATGCTGATCTATGCCTTGCTGCACCTGACCGGCTACGATCTGTCGATCGATGACATCAAGCAGTTCCGCCAGCTGCATTCCAAGACGCCGGGCCATCCCGAATACGGCTACACCCCGGGCGTCGAGACGACCACCGGCCCGCTCGGCCAGGGCATCACCAACGCCGTCGGCATGGCGATGGCGGAAAAGATCCTCGCCGCCGAATTCAACAAGCCCGGCCACGAGATCGTCAACCATCACACCTACGTCTTCATGGGCGACGGCTGCATGATGGAGGGTATCTCGCACGAAGCCTGCGCGCTCGCCGGCACCTGGAAGCTGAACAAGCTGATCGCCTTCTGGGACGACAACGGCATCTCCATCGACGGCCACATCGAACACTGGTACACCGACGACACCGCCAAGCGTTTCGAAGCCTACGGCTGGAACGTCGTGCCCAACGTCGACGGCCATGACGTCGTCGCCATCGAGGCCGCGATCCAGAAAGCCAAGGCCAGCACCGACAAGCCGACGCTGATCTGCTGCAAGACCATCATCGGCAAGGGCTCGCCCAACAAGGCCGGCACCCACGACGTGCACGGCGCCGCGCTGGGCCACGAGGAAGTCGAGGCCACCCGCAAGCACATGGGCTGGAACCACCCGCCGTTCGAAATCCCGGCCGACATCTACGCCGGCTGGGACGCCAAGACCCGCGGCCAGGGGCTCGAAACGCTGTGGAACAACAAGTTCGCCGAGTACAAGAAAGCCTACCCTCTTGAAGCCGCCGAGTTCGAGCGCCGCATGAAGGGCGAACTGCCCGCCAACTGGAAGGCGCACGTCGCCGAGAAACTGGCGGCGATCAACGCGAAGGCCGAAACCGTCGCCACCCGCAAGGCGAGCCAGATCGCGATCAACGCGCTCGCCCCCGCGCTGCCCGAGTTCGTCGGCGGCTCGGCCGACCTGACCGGCTCCAACCTCACCAACTGGGAAGGCTGCCACCCGGTGCGCCACGGCAACCCCGGCAACTACATCAGCTACGGCGTGCGCGAATTCGGCATGGCCGCGATCATGAACGGCATGGCGCTGCACGGCGGCATCCTGCCCTTCGGCGGCACCTTCCTGATGTTCTCGGAATATTCGCGCAACGCCATCCGCATGGCGGCATTGATGAAGCAGCGCGTGATCCACGTGTTCACGCATGATTCCATCGGCCTCGGCGAGGACGGCCCGACCCACCAGCCGGTCGAGCAGACCGCGACCCTGCGCATGATCCCCAACATCGACGTCTGGCGTCCGTGCGACACCGTCGAGACCATGGTCGGCTGGGCGCACTCGGTCGAGCGCACCGACGGCCCCACCTGCCACATCCTCTCGCGCCAGAACCTGCCTTTCGTGAAGCGCGACGACGCGACCATCGCCAACATCGTCCGGGGCGGCTACGTGCTCAAGGACGCCGCCGGTGCCAAGGCTGTCATCATCGCCACCGGCTCCGAAGTCGAGCTGGCGCTGAAGGCGCAGGAAGCGCTGGCCGCCGAAGGCATTCCCGTGCGCGTGGTGTCGATGCCGTCGACCAACACCTTCGACCGCCAGGACGCCGCCTACCGTGAAAGCGTGCTGCCCCGAGGTCTGCCGCGCGTCGCGGTCGAGGCCGGCGTCACCGACTTCTGGCGCAAGTACGTGGGGCTGGACGGCGCCGTGGTCGGCATCGACCGCTTCGGCGAATCCGCCCCGGCGCCGGTGCTGTTCAAGCATTTCGGCATCACCGCCGAAGCCGTCGTGGCCGCGGTGAAGGGCGTTCTGTAAATCGTGAGGCGCTAGGCGTCAGGGGTGAGGTGTCGCAGCCTCACGCCTATCGCCTCACGCCGCACCACAACAAGATTTTCAACTCACTGGAGACTGACACATGGCAATCAAAGTTGGCATCAACGGTTTTGGCCGCATCGGCCGCATGGTGTTCCGCGCTGTCGCGAAGGACTTCCCCAGCATCGAGATCGTCGCGATCAACGACCTGCTCGACGCCGATTACCTCGCCTACATGCTGAAGTATGACTCGGTGCACGGCCGCTTCAACGGCGACATCAAGGTCGAGGGCGGCAACATGGTCGTCAACGGCAAGAAGATCCGCCTCACCGCCGAGCGCGACCCCGCCAACCTGAAGTGGAACGAAGTCGGCGCCGACATCGTCATCGACTGCACCGGCTTCTTCCTCACCACCGAGTCCTGCCAGGCCCACCTCAAGGCCGGCGCCAAGAAGGTCGTGCAGTCGGCCCCGTCCAAGGACGACACCCCGATGTTCGTGTATGGCGTCAACCACGAGACCTACGCCGGCCAGGCCATCGTCTCTGCCGCTTCCTGCACCACCAACTGCCTCGCACCCATCGCCAAGGTGCTGCACGACAACTGGGGCATCAAGCGCGGCCTGATGAGCACCGTGCACGCCGCCACCGCCACCCAGAAGACCGTCGACGGCCCCTCGGCCAAGGACTGGCGCGGTGGCCGCGGCATCCTGGAGAACATCATCCCGTCCTCGACCGGCGCCGCCAAGGCCGTCGGCAAGGTGCTGCCCGCGCTCAACGGCAAGCTGACCGGCATGGCGTTCCGCGTGCCGACCTCCGACGTGTCCGTGGTCGACCTCACCGTCGAGCTGGAGAAGCCCGCCAAGTACGCCGACATCTGTGCCGCCATGAAGAAGGCGTCCGAATCCGGCGACATCAGCAAGACGCTGGGCTACACCGACGAGAAAGTCGTTTCGACCGACTTCCGCGGCGTGGGCTACTCGTCGATCTTCGACGCCGAAGCCGGCATCGCGCTCGACGACACCTTCGTCAAGGTCGTGTCCTGGTACGACAACGAGTACGGCTACACCTGCAACATGCTCCGCTTCGTCGAACACGTGGCGAAGTAAGGCCGTAAGGCGAGCGGGGGAAGGGGTGAGGAAACGGACGCCCGTTCCTCACCCCTGACGCCTCCCCCTCCCCGCAGTTGAGCTTTAAGGCCTGGCGCGGCACCCCGCGCCAACCCTTAAACCTTACTTCTCAGGAGAAAGCACCATGGCATTCAAACGCGTCACCGATCTCGACCTCGCCGGCAAGCGCGTCTTCATCCGCGCCGACCTGAACGTCCCGATCAAGGACGGCAAGGTCACCTCCGACGCCCGCATCACGGCTTCCATGCGCACCATCGAGCACTGCCTCAAGGCTGGCGCCAAGGTGATGGTCACCTCGCACCTCGGCCGCCCCACCGAGGGCGAATTCAAGGAAGAGGATTCGTTGAAACCCGTGGTCGACGTCATCGCGCAGAAACTGGGCAAGAACATCCGCCTGATCCGCGAATGGGTCGACGGCGGCTTCGACGTCGCCGACGGCGAGCTGGTCGTGCTCGAAAACGTGCGCGTCAACAAGGGCGAGAAGAAAAACCTCGACGAGACCGCGAAGAAATACGCCGCCCTGTGCGACGTGTTCGTGATGGACGCCTTCGGCACCGCGCACCGCGCCGAGGCCTCGACCCACGGCATCGCCAAGTTCGCGCCCGTCGCCTGCGCCGGCATCCTGCTCGCCGAAGAACTCGAGGCGCTCGAGAAGGCGCTCGCCAACCCGGCGCGCCCGATGGTCGCCATCGTCGGCGGCTCCAAGGTGTCGACCAAGCTGACCGTGCTCGAGGCGCTGTCGGAAAAAGTCGACCAGCTGGTGGTCGGCGGCGGCATCGCCAACACCTTCCTCGCCGCGGTGGGCAAGAACGTCGGCAAGTCGCTGTGCGAGCACGACCTCATCCCGACCGCGAAGGCCCTGATCGAGAAAATGGCCGCGCGCGGCGCCTCGATCCCCATCGCCGTCGACGTGGTCGTCGGCAAGAAATTCGACGCCAACGAACCCGCCGTGCTGAAGAGCGCCGACGACGTCGCCGACGACGACATGATTTTCGACATCGGCCCGAAGAGCGCGCAGCAGCTCGCCGACATCATCCGGCAGGCGGGCACCGTGGTGTGGAACGGCCCGGTCGGCGTGTTCGAGTTCGACCAGTTCGGTGAAGGCACCAAGACCATCGCCATGGCGATCGCCGAGACCCAGGCCTTCACCCTGGCCGGGGGCGGCGACACCATCGCCGCGATCCAGAAGTACGACATCTACGACCGCGTGAGCTACATCTCGACCGCCGGCGGCGCCTTCCTCGAATATCTCGAAGGCAAGACGCTCCCCGCCGTGGCGATCCTGGAGGAGCGTGCGAACGGCTGACGCCGTTCGGTGAGGCGTGAGGGGTTAGGCGTCAGGCGTAACCTCTTTGGCCTCCCCTCACCCCTCACCCCTAACGCCTCACCCACACAATGATCCGCAGAACCAAAATCGTCGCCACCCTCGGCCCCGCCTGCTCCGATGCCAAAACCCTGGACCGGATGATGGAGGCGGGCATCGACGTGGTGCGTCTCAACTTTTCCCACGGTACCGCGCAGGATCACATCGACCGCGCCGAACTGGTGCGGTCGCTGGCGCGCGCCCGCGGCCGCGCCGTCGGCGTGCTGGTCGACCTGCAGGGACCGAAAATCCGCATCGGCAAGTTCAAGGACGGCAAGATCACGCTCGCCCGCGGCGACCGCTTCATCCTCGACGCCGAGTGCACGCTGGGCGACCAGACACGGGTCGGCCTCGACTACAAGGACTTGCCCCGTGATGTCAGCCGCGGCGTGACGCTGCTGCTCGACGACGGCCGCATCGAACTCTGGGTCGAGGAGGTCCGGGGCAGTGAAATCCACTGCAGCGTGGTGCAAGGCGGCGTGCTCTCGAACAACAAGGGAATCAACCGCAAGGGCGGCGGCCTGTCCGCCGCGGCGCTGACCGAGAAGGACATCGAGGACATCAAGACCGCCGCCGCGCTCTCCGCCGATTACCTGGCGGTGTCGTTCCCGCGTTCCGGCGCCGACATGCGCCAGGCGCGCGAGCTCTTGCGCGCCGCCGGCGGCAAGAGCCAGCTGGTCGCCAAGATCGAGCGCACCGAGGCGATCGCGCACCTGGAGGAAATCCTCGAGGCGTCCGACGCCATCATGGTCGCGCGCGGCGACCTCGGCGTCGAAGTCGGCGACGCCGCGGTGCCGGCGCTGCAGAAGCGCATGATCCGCATGGCGATCGAACGCAACAAGGTCGTCATCACGGCGACGCAGATGATGGAGTCGATGATCTCGAGCCCGATCCCGACCCGCGCCGAGGTGTCCGACGTCGCCAACGCCGTGCTCGACGGCACCGATGCGGTGATGCTGTCGGCCGAAACCGCGGCCGGCCAATACCCGGTCGAGGCGGTGCAGGCGATGGACCGGGTCTGCCTGGAGGCGGAAAAGGAAGCCGAGCCGGTGTTCACCAAGGAACGCCTCGACCACAGCTTCCTGCGCGCCGACGAGGCGATCGCGATGTCGGCGGTGTTCACCTCGGTGCACCTCAACATCAAGGCCATCGCCGCGCTTACCGAATCGGGCAACACCTGCCTGTGGATGAGCCGGCTCTCCACGCGGGTGCCGATCTACGCCTTGACACCCCAGGTCGAAACCCGTAGAAAAGTCACTCTTTTCCGCGGCGTCTACCCGATCAACCTGAAGACGGCGAACAAGGACCGGGATGGCCTGCTCGCGGAAGCCGAGGAAGAATTGCGGCGGCGCGGTGCGGTGCGCGAAGGCGACCTGATACTCCTGACCATCGGCGAGCCGATCGGCCAGTCGGGCGGCACCAACACCATGAAGATCGTCCGCGTGGGCGCGTCCAAGAAACCCTGAATTCCGAAGCGACTTTTTCAACCTAGGAGAGACTGAAATGGCCCTGATTTCCCTGCGTCAACTGCTGGACCATGCTGCCGAGCACGGCTATGGCGTGCCGGCGTTCAACGTCAACAACCTCGAGCAGATGCGCGCCATCATGGAAGCCGCCGACGAGACCGACTCGCCGGTCATCGTCCAGGCCTCCGCCGGTGCCCGCAAGTACGCCGGCGCCCCCTTCCTGCGCCACCTGATCCTGGCCGCCATCGAGGAATGGCCCCACATTCCGGTGTGCATGCACCAGGACCACGGCACCTCGGTGGCGGTATGCCAGCGTTCGATCCAGCTGGGCTTCTCGTCGGTGATGATGGACGGCTCGCTGCTGGAGGACGGCAAGACGCCGTCGTCCTACGAATACAACGTCGACGTCACCCGTCGCACCGTCGAGATCGCCCACGCCTGCGGCGTGTCGGTCGAAGGCGAACTCGGCTGCCTCGGCTCGCTCGAGACCGGCCAGGCCGGCGAGGAAGACGGCATCGGCGCCGAAGGCACGCTGGACCACAGCCAGCTGCTGACCGACCCCGAGGAGGCTGCCGACTTCGTCAAGAAAACCGGCGTCGACGCCTTGGCGATCGCCATCGGCACCAGCCACGGCGCGTACAAGTTCACGCGTCCGCCCACGGGCGACATCCTCGCCATCGGCCGCATCAAGGAAATCCACGCCCGCATCCCCAACACCCACCTGGTGATGCACGGTTCCTCGTCGGTGCCACAGGAATGGCTGAAGATCATCAATGAATACGGCGGCGACATGGGCGAAACCTACGGCGTGCCGGTCGAGGAAATCGTCGAGGGCATCAAGCACGGCGTGCGCAAGGTCAATATCGACACCGACCTGCGCATGGCGTCCACGGGCGCGGTGCGCAAGTTTCTTGCCGAGAACAAGAAGGAATTCGACCCGCGCAAATTCCTCATGGCCTCGACCAAGGCTATGAAGGAAATCTGCAAGGCGCGCTACGAAGCCTTCGGCACCGCCGGCAACGCCTCCAAGATCAAGCCGATCTCGCTGGAGGCGATGGTCAAGCGCTACGAGTCGGGCGAGCTGGCCCCCAAGGTCAACTGATCCTTCGGGCAGGCGCCGAACGAAAAGGGACGCTGCGGCGTCCCTTTTTTATCGCCGGAGAGATTTCGCCGTGCTGGACAGCGCACTTTCGCTACCATAGAATGATCTACGGATAGTGTTGTCCTGTTCAACCTAGGAGCCCATGATGAAAACCCTCGTCGTTCTGACCGCCCTCGCTGCGTCGTTCGCCGCGTTGCCCGCCACCGCCAGCGTCGAACTGGCCACCCAGAGCAAGTGCATGACCTGCCATCAGGTCGACAAGAAGGCGCTGGGCCCCGCATTCAAGGAGATAGGCGCCAAATACAAGGGTGACAAGACTGCCGAGGCCATGCTCGCCGACAGCATCGTCAAGGGGGTCAAGGGCAAGTGGGGCAAGATCCCGATGCCGCCGCAGAAAGTCGCGCCGGCCGACGCCCAGGCGCTGGCGAAATGGATCCTGACGCTATAGCCGCCTGAGTCGGCGGCGCTCAGCCCAGCATCGCCCTGAGCGCCGCCAGGCGGTCGCTGCCGCTCGCCTTGCTGTCGGCGTCGGCTGGCCGGTCGGGCAGGCGCACGTCGTCGCCGAGTTCGTCGATGAAGCGCGAGGGCTCGCAGGCCACGCTTTCGCGCGCCCGCTTGCGACGCGCACAGTAGGACAGCGTGAGCGATTTTTTCGCCCGCGTCACGCCCACGTACATCAGCCGGCGTTCTTCTTCGAGCCGGCCTTCGTCGACCGCGTCGCGGTGCGGCAGGATGTTCTCCTCGACGCCGACCAGGAAGACATGGCTGAATTCCAGCCCCTTGGCAGCGTGCAGGGTCGACAGCCGCACGGCGTTGGGGGCTTCGTCTTCGCGACCCTCCAGCAGGGTGATGAGCGCGATCGTCTGCGTCAGCTGCAGCAGGTTCTTCTCGTCCGCCTCGCCTTTCTTCGCGATCCACGCGGCGAATTCCAGCACGTTGTCCCAGCGGTTCTGGGCCGCGCGCTGGTCGTCCTGGTCGAAGAGGTGGTTTTCGTAGCCGATCGCCTTCAACAGGTCGTTCAGCACCTCGCCGGCGGGTTCGCGCGCGGCACGCGCCTCGAAGCGGTTGATGAAGGTGCAGAATTCGATCAGCGGCGCCAGCTGGCGCTCGCCGATCTGCGCCGCCGCGGCGGCGGAGAACACCGCGTCGAACAGGCTGGTGTGCAGCGTGGCGGCGACCTGGCCGAGTTTTTCCAGCGTCGCAGCGCCGATGCCCCGCTTCGGCGTGGTGACGGCACGGATGAAGGCCGGGTCGTCGTCGCCGTTGGCGATCAGCCTGAGGTAGGCGATCACATCCTTGATCTCGCTCTTGTCGAAGAACGACTGGCCCCCGGAGAGCTGGTACGGCACCTTCTCGTTCCTGAGCGCCTGCTCGAACACGCGCGCCTGGTAGTTGCCGCGGTACAGGATCGCGTAGTCGCGCCATTCGGTGCGGTGCTGGAACTTGTGCGACAACAGGCGCATGACGACCGACTCGGCCTCGTGTTCGTCGTCGCGCGTGGGCAGCACCTGGATCGGGTCACCGTGGCCGAGGTCGCTCCACAGCCGTTTTTCGAACAGCTTGGGATTGTTGGCGATGAGGCTGTTGGCGGCCTTGAGGATGCGCACCGTCGACCGGTAGTTCTGCTCCAGCTTCACCACGTGCAGGTGCGGATAGTCCTCGCGGAGCTGGCGCAGGTTGTCTGCCGAGGCGCCGCGCCAGCCGTAGATCGCCTGGTCGTCGTCACCGACCGCGGTGAACGCCGCGCGCACGCCGGTGAGCTTCTGTAGCAGGCGGTACTGCGCGACGTTGGTGTCCTGGTATTCGTCGACCAGGATGTGACGCAGGCGGTTCTGCCACTTCTCGCGCAGCTCGGCATGGGTATCCAGCAGTTCGGCCGGCAGCCGGATGAGGTCGTCGAAATCGACCGCCTGGTAGGCGCGCAGCGTGGCGTCGTAGCGGTCGTAGATCTTCGCGTAGACGCGGGCGTTGTCGTCCTCGGCGGTTTGCAACGCAATGGCGGGCGACGTCAGCTCGTTCTTCCACAGCGAGATGCGGGAAACGGCGCGGCGGATTTCCTGCTTGTCGGTGGTCTTGAGGATCTCGGAGACGATGCCGGCGGCGTCGGCCGCATCGAGGATGGAGAAGCTTGGCTTCAGTCCCGCGAAGGCCGCGTCCTCGCGCAGCATGCGCAAGCCCATCGAGTGGAAGGTGGTGACGATGAGCCCCTTGGTGTTGACGCCCTGGGTGAGCTTCGTGGCGCGCTCCGCCATTTCGCGCGCCGCCTTGTTGGTGAAGGTGATCGCCGCGATCGAGCCTGGCTTGTAGCCGCATTCGCCGATGAGGTAGGCGATCTTGTGCGTGATCACCCGCGTCTTGCCCGAGCCGGCGCCGGCCAGCACCAGCAAGGGGCCGTCGAGGTATTTCGCCGCTTCGCGCTGCGGCGGGTTGAGCGCGGAAAGCAGGCTCATGCCGCGCCGAATTCGCGGTTCAGATAGGCGAGGATCGCGTCCGATTCATACAGCCACGTCTCGCTGCCATCCGCGGCCTTGATCAGGAGGCAGGGCACCTGGGGCTTGCCGCCGCCGGCCACCAGCGCGTCGCGGTGGGCCGCGTCGTGCTGGGCGTTGCGCAGCTCGATGTCGAGCGACAGCCGCTTCATCGCGCGGCGCACCTTGATGCAGAACGGGCAGGCCGGGAAGTGATAGAGCGCCAGCGAGCGGGTGCGGGCGTCGACCGCGGCCTGGGCCGCGGGGGGGCGCACGACGCCGCGGGGCTGGGTGAGCCGGTTGGCGGCAAGCAGCAAGGGCGTGAGGACGAGTCGAACGGTACGGAAGAACAGGCGGATCAGGGGTCTCATGGCGCAGGCGTCACAGTAGGGTCGGGCGGGCGCGCTATGATTCGGGACACAACGCAAACGCCGCTATTTTATATGCCCACCTATGCCATTGGCGACCTCCAGGGCTGCCATGATTCCCTGCAGCGCCTGCTGAAAGCCATCCGCTTCGATCCCGCCGTCGACCGCTTGTGGTTCGTCGGCGATCTGGTCAATCGCGGCCCCGATTCGCTCGCCGTACTGCGCTTCATCCGCGACCTGGGCGACGCGGCGGTCTGCGTGCTCGGCAACCACGACCTGCACCTGCTGGCGCT
>DYFW01000243.1 GCA_020725005.1 Thiobacillus denitrificans | reverse complement strand
GCGTACCTGCGCAATCAGCGCAGCGACAGGCGCTCGTCGAGAATGCGCGGCGTGAGGAAGATGATCAGCTCGGTCTTGCTGTTGGCATTGTTCGTGGTCTTGAACAGGTTCCCGAACACGGGGATATCACCCAGCAACGGCACCTTGCTCACGGTCGTGCTCTCGTCGCCATCGAAAATCCCGCCCAGGACCAGCGTTTCTCCATTGCCCACGCGCACCTGTGTCTTGATGCGCTTGGTGTCGATCGCCAGGTCGCTGATGCCCTGGATTGCACGTGGCGCATCCTTCTGTACCTCGACCGTCAGGATGACCGAATCGTTGTTGAGGATCTGCGGATCGACCAGCAGGCACAGGAAGGCGTCCTTGAACGTTACCGTCGCGGGGGAGTTCGCTGTCGGCGGCGTGATATAGGGAATCTGCGTGCCGTTCAGAATGACCGCAGGCTTCTGGTTGGAGGTCAGCACGCGCGGATTGGAGATCACCTTGCCCCGGTTGTCGGCCTCCAGCGCCCGCAATTCGAGGCTGAGCAGGTTGCCGTTGTTGAGGTTCAACAACCCCAGCGCCAGGTTGGCCGCCGTGGAAACGCTCGGCAGGGCCTGTCCGCTCCCCGTCGCGTCTCCCGTGCCGTTCGCCCCGCCCAGCCGGTAATCCCCAAAATCCTTGCTTGCGCGGAAGCCCAGGCGCACGCCCAGATCGCGACTCCAGCCGTCGGTCGCCACGACGACGCGCGCCTCGATCATCACCTGACGCGCGGGAACGTCGAGGCGCGTCAGCAATTCGCGGATTTCGAGGATCTTGCGCGCCGTATCGGTAATGATGAGCGTATTGGTCTTCAGCTCGTAGGTTGCGCGCCCACGCTTGGTCAGTATTTTCTGATCGGCGCCCGACGTACCGCCCGTATTGGTGGCGCCCTGCAGTGAAGTCTGGGGAGTCGTGCCGCCCAAGCCTTGCGACTGCGCCGCACAACTCACCGCGGTATTTCCCGCCGAGGTGACGCCGGACGCGCTGCGTCCGTAGAGCATGGACTGGGCTTCATCCGCCCGCATGTAACTCAGCGGGATATACTCGGTCACCAGCGGTTCCAGGTCGACGACGGCCGACTTGGCTTCGAGCTCCTGCTTCTCCTTCGCCAGCAACTCATCCTTGGGCGCCACCCAGATCACGTTGCCGTTCTGGCGCTTGTCGAGCCCCTTGGTCTGCATGATGAGGTCGAGCGCCTGGTCCCAGGGCACGTCCTTCAGGCGCAGCGTGAGGCTGCCCGTCACGGTGTCGCTGGCAATGATGTTGAGTCCGGTGAAGTCTGCGATGACCTGCAGGACCGAGCGGACCTCGACGTTCTGGAAATTCAGGGAGAGCTTGTCGCCGACGTACTTGACCTTGCCGTCCGCGGTCTTTTTCTGGCTATCGTCGGCGGGTTTGACCTCGACGATGAAGCTGTTGTCCGTCTGGTAGGCGGAATACTCCGAGCCGGCGCGCGGCTGGATCACCATGCGCGTGTTGCCGCCCAGGGTGTACGTCTCGATCGCCTGCACGGCCGTGCCGAAGTCGGAAACGTCCATGCGGCGCTGCAGCGCATTGGGCAGGTCGGTGCCGATGAAGTCGACGACGATGCCGACCGCCTGCTGGCGGATGTTGATGCCCACCTGCGGGTCGGACAGCGACGTGACGATGCGCGCTTCACCCGTATCGCCGCGGCGGAAGTCCACGTCGCGGATGCTGTGACGCGCCTTGCTCGGCCCGGCTTCGGCAAACTGCGGACTGACATTGACCGGGGCCACGCCTGCACCGACTTCTCCCAGCGCGATGACCAGCGACTTGCCATCGATCCTGGTGTCGTACTCGACCGACTTGCTGAGATTCAGCACCAGGCGCGTGCGCGTGCCTGCCTGCACCACGTTCACGCTCGACAACGGCCCGACATTGGCAGCGACGGTATTGCGTCCGACCGCATTGCCGGTATCGGGCAGATCCAGTGCGATGCGCGGCGGGTTGCCCACGGTGAAACCGGCCGGCGTCGCGGTAAGCGGGTGCTTCAGGTTGACACGGACCACCACCTTGCCGCCAGGGAGCGTCGCGGTATCGATGCTTTCAACCGCATTCGCCGTGGGCGGCGTATTCGTGGCGGCGGCGAGGGGCGACACCAGACCGGTGAAGAGGACGATCCCAAACACGTAACGGATCAGTCGGACAAATTTAGGCAGTGCGTTCATCGTGAGCCTCTGTTTCGGGTTTCAGTGCTGCGGTTACTCTTGCAGGACCAGGGTGCTGATGCGCTCG
>DYFW01000242.1 GCA_020725005.1 Thiobacillus denitrificans | reverse complement strand
GGTAGCGAAGGAAGCCCAGAGCCAAAGCCGCTGGGCGATCGTGAGTTGTGGCATGTGGGTCCCCCTAGAACATTAGAAAACTAATATACACAAATATACATTTGAGCATAGTCACCCTTTCGGGTAAGGCGGGTAAAGGCCGGCAAACACGGCCAATTCGGCTATTGATTAGGGATCTGCAGGGTGCCGCGGCATCTCGCGTCATGTTGCGGGACGGGAGGCGCGCGCTGATTTGGCGGTATAGTCGTGGCTCATGGACGCCAATGCCAAACAGAACAACGGCGCGCGCCGCCTCGCGCTGGTCGAGGTCGTCGATGCCTTGCTCGAGGCCGGCAAGGTGCCGCGCGCCGAGGCCGAGAAGTTCCGCCAGGAGCGCCGTTATTTCCGTGGCGCCGCCCATCCGCTCTCGGTGATTGCCGAGCAGCGCTGGAAATCGCCCGACCCGCCGCATCGCCTGCTCGATCTCGAAACGCTGACCGAGTGGCTGGCGGGCTGGGTCGGGCTGCAGTACTACCATATCGACCCGCTCAAGGTGAATCTGGCGGCGGTCACCGACGTGATGAGCTCCGCGTATGCGAGCCGCTTCCGCATCCTGCCGGTCGAGGTGCGCGCGACCGAGGTCGTGATCGCCACGGCCGAGCCCTACATCCGCGGCTGGGAGGAGGAGCTCAAGCCGATCCTCAAGAAGGACATCCGGCTGGTGATCGCCAACCCCGAGGACATCGCGCGCTACCAGGTCGAGTTCTACAACCTCGCCAAGTCGGTGAAGGGCGCGCTGGCGCGCGGCGACGTGGCACGCACCGGCATCTCGAATTTCGAGCAGCTGGTCGAACTGGGCAAGGGCAAGGCATCGCTCGACGCCAACGACCAGCATATCGTGCTGATCGTCGACTGGCTCTGGCAATACGCCTTCGAGCAGCGCGCCTCCGACATCCACATCGAGCCGCGCCGCGACCTCGGCATCGTGCGCTTCCGCATCGACGGCGTGCTGCACCAGGTCTACCAGATCCCGATGCCGGTGCTCAATGCGATGACCAGCCGCATCAAGATCCTCGGCCGCATGGACGTGGTCGAGAAGCGCCGCCCGCAGGACGGCCGCATCAAGACGCGCTCTCCCGACGGCGGCGAGATCGAGCTGCGCCTGTCCACGCTGCCGACCGCCTTCGGCGAGAAGCTGGTGATGCGCATCTTCGATCCCGAGGTGCTGGTGCGCGACTTCGCCGATCTGGGCTTTTCTGCCGAGGATGCGGCGCGCTGGCAGGAGATGACCGGCAGGCCCAACGGCATCATCCTGGTCACCGGGCCCACCGGCTCCGGCAAGACCACCACGCTCTACTCGACGCTCAAGCAGCTGGCCACGCCGGAGGTGAACGTCTGCACGCTGGAAGACCCGATCGAGATGATCGAGCCGGCCTTCAACCAGGTGCAGGTGCAGCCCGAGCTCGGCGTCAACTTCGCCGCCGGCATCCGCGCGCTGATGCGCCAGGATCCCGACATCATCATGGTCGGCGAGATCCGCGACTTCGAGACCGCCGACATGGCGGTGCAGGCCGCGCTGACCGGCCATCTCGTGCTGACGACGCTGCACACCAACGATGCGCCGACGGCGATCACCCGGCTGCTCGACCTCGGCTTGCCGCCCTACCTGCTGCAATCCACCGTGCTGGGCGTGATGGCGCAACGCCTGGTGCGCACGCTCTGCCCCCACTGCAAGCGTGCCGAGCCGCTCGGCAGCGAAGACGAGATCCTCTGGCAGGGACTGGTGTCGCCCTGGAAAGCCAAGAAGCCGGCACAGCTTTACCATCCGGTCGGTTGCCTCGAATGCCGCATGACCGGCTACCTGGGGCGCGTCGGCCTGTATGAGATCATGCCGCTGACGCTCGAGCTCAAGTCGATGATCGGCGCCCATACCGACCTGGCGGCCCTGCGCGAGCGCGCCATCAAGGCCGGCATGCATCCGCTGCGCATCGCCGGCGCGCGCAAGGTGGCGGCCGGCCTGACGACGATCGAGGAGGTGCTGAAGGTGGCGCCGCCGCTGCAGGACCTGGTGCCGCAGACCTAGGTCTTTTTCCGGATGCAGTCGAGATAGGCTGCGCCATCGGGCGGAGCACGGTCGCGCTGGGCGCGCCAGACCGTTTCGCCGAGGCATTCGAGGATGTCATGCAGGGCTTCGTGGTGGCTGCCGTGGCGCGCGCGCCGAGTTTCGAACAGCGCGCGGATGCCCGGCGGCTGGTCGATCGACAGCTGTTCCTCGATGGCGAGATGCAGGGACAGGTGCA
>DYFW01000035.1 GCA_020725005.1 Thiobacillus denitrificans | reverse complement strand
GGGTTTCTTCATCATGGCTCCATTCTCTTGGGAAAAAGAGCCTCCTCAAAATCCGGGGCGGTTCAGATTGCCTTCGGTATCGTATCGGGCGTATTTGAGCGTGGAGAAATGGGGGCCTTTGTCTTGGAGGCTCGATAAGATTGGCGTTAGTTCTTTTCGGGAAACCATACGCCCGGTTTGCGCCAGTCGATGTCTTTGCGCCACGCAACATCTTCCGGACTGCATTGGCCGCCGGACACGATGGTACCTAGTAGGCTGCCACCTTCTTTCGTAACGACTCCCCAGCAAAGCATCACAGGTTCCTTGCCTACGGAGAACTCGATTCCAATGCTATAGTCCCCACGCCTCGCCAATTTCAGCGCCTCCTCGGGAATACGCGAACGCACCACTACCCGATAAGGCCCCATTAATTCACCGGTATAGGGTTTGCCACCGACCGGCGGCATCTTGCGCCAACTCACCTCGACTTGCTCGGGTACCTTGTGGCCGGTATCGGACATGTACTGGTAACCGCCATAGAACGCCCGAATATTATGGCGCGCCGGCATTACACGCGCGGCCGAGATCAAATATTTTTTGTGGTCCTGATACAGACCTACAATTTCGACGCTCTCAATATCCTCGCTGGCGTTGTTCCAGAACGAATAGCTTGCATTTTCCCCACGGCTAAATAGACCAGCAGAAACACAGCCGGATAAGCATGTTGAACCGAATACCATAACCGCCATCCATTTCTTGATCATCTTGTTCACACTTATTGAAGATTGATGCCGTAATTGGCCTTAAGCCAGGAACCATAAGCCGTCATGTCCACCATCCCTTCGCGACTGGTCGTTGGATCTACATCGCGTGTGATCCAGGCTAGGCTGTCCGTATAGGTCATGCCCTCGATTGGTGCATCTCGCTGCTTGGGCAAAGGGTTGGGGGCATCCGAAGCAACGGGATAGCGCACCTCCCGATCCTGACCCGTTCCCCATATCTTGAACGGCGTGGTGCGGGTCTCGTTATGCAGAATCGGATTCGAAATGGTCTGCAAATCGGCAGGGAGTGGGGCCACTGTCACCCCGGCGCGCTTCGCTTCCGACACCATCCAGTTCAACGCCACATCGGATAAATCGCCACCGTCACACCCACCAGCGGCACCACCTGTGCAGTTATAGCCACCGCCGATATCCGAATGTGCACCGACGAAACCCCGTTCAGTGCGGTTGGAAGATAGCCCTCGGGCCGTGTAGCTTGGTTCAATCGACTCCAGCGGAAAGTCATGGCGGTGTTCATTCACAGCCACCGCTTGCGAGACATATTCCACCGCCTCTGGAACCCCCATGTTGAACGACCCCACGGCATAGCTGAGCACGGTATCGAACAGACCCATGAAGCGAAGCTTCACCTGAACGCAGGCACCGTTCACCCCGTCGAGCTGACGGTAATAGCCACTATTGGCTCGGGAGACAACGGTGTTGGCAAAGTCTCGTGCCGCCGCGGCCCCGCGAGAGAACCCAATGATATCGAGGGTAATGACCAGGGGGTTGGCCGGACTGATCTCGCCGCCTTTGACGTTAAGGACGTTGTCTACCTTTTTCGCGACGTACAAATCAAGCCTATCAAGTTGTTGGTTGATGCGGCTACGCATAGTAAAGGCAATACCTCCATCAAGTTTGGGAAGGATAATAGATCCCGTACCAGGACCCTCGATGTAATACGGTGCTTCAGCACCCTCGATGTCCGGATCGTTATCCAGATAGTGTTCACTAAACCAATACACGTTTGTGCGGGAATCTTTTGTATTCCCCGTCCCATCGAACGCAAACAATATCAACCCCCACGGGTCGATATAACTGAGCGGGTTGTTGTTGACGTAGGCATACGCGTTGGGGCTGCCGAGGCGCTCGGCCAGCGGACCCAAGGGATCGGGGCTGAGATAGCGGCCCGATTGCGGGTCGTAGTAGCGGAAATCGTTGTAGTAGAGACCGCTCTCGGCGTCTGCCCACTGGCCGGGCAGGCGCAGGGCGAGGGTGTAAGCAGTCTTACCCTTGCCTGCGGCGGCGGCGCGGATGAGCGCGCTATAGGGCGCATACTCCGCCTGCCAGAGGATCTGCCCTGCCTCGTCGGTGACCGCGATGGGCGCGCCCAGGTGGTTGACGTGGACGAAGGCGAGTCGGTCCGTCTGGCCGGTTGCGCTGCTCCACAGGGCTCGTGCGGTCTGGGTCAGTTCTTGCCAGAATCCATCCACAGAGGCTTGCAGTGCCTTGGGCTGCCTGGCATCCAGCGTGGCGATCAGGTGATCGCCCAGCCAGAGGTATTGGCGGGTGATGCGGCCGTCGGCGTCCAAATCGGCGATGCGCTGGCGCGCCTCGTTGTACAGGGTGTGGGTGGATTCGGCTGCCGTCTGTTTGCCGACGCGCAGGCCGTGGTGGTTGTAGCGGTAGCGGGCGAGTTCGCGGTTTTCCTGACGGATGGTGATGAGCCGGCCCCGGGCGTTCCAGACGTATTCGCGGTCGAGCGCAGGGGTGAGCATGGCGTTGCTGGCGAGGTCGTAGCTCGCCTTGCGGGTGTGGCCCATCTCGGTGACGGGGACGTTTTCCTGGGCGAGGACGCGGTTGCCGTTGCGGTCATAGTGGTAGCGCCAGACGCGGGACGTATCGGATGCATTCGATGCCTTGACCGTGGCGGCTGGAGGGGCGGTCTGCGCCGCGATCAGTTGTGATTGCCTATCGTAAGCATAGGCCTGGGTGTGTTGCAGGCCCTGGCCTTGCTGTTTTTGCAGGAGGACGTTGCCGGCGCCATCGTAGAGCAGGCGGGCGTCGAACAAGGCCTGCGGGTCGACGGGAATGCCGAGCGCGCCGGGCAGTTTGTTTGGTTGTGGCGGCGGTGTTTGCGCGTGCGCCGCTGGCAGAAATTTGTGCAGAATGCTGCCAAGGGTGGCTTGTCTGACGGCGGCTCGCGATGCTGCGACGACGCGCGACGGATTCGCCGACCTGCCCTCGGGCCGGGTATACACCACGCGCGCCAGCACGCCTTCTCTGCTGCGCTGCCATTGGCCCTGGATGCCGTTGCCATAGGTGACATGGCGCAGGCCGACGAGGTCGCGCTCCAGGTCCTTGACGAGGGTGGTTTTGCCCCAGCCGAAGAAGGTCCACGGGCTCGTTTGCTGGTGGACGGCCACGACCTGGCCCTGGCCGTTGTGCTCATAGAGGATTCTGGTGCCATCGGGCAGGCTCTGGCTTCGCAGACTGCCATCGGCGGTGTAGCTGTAACGGGTGACGTGGGTCGCTTCGGCGCCGTTGGCGAGTTTGAGGATGACGGTCCTGGTTTCGGGCTGGCCGCGCTCGTTGTAGCGGATGCGCTCGGTCTGTACCGGGTCACTGACTTCGACCAGGCGACGCTGTTCATAGCGCCAGGTGATGGTTTCCACTTCGCCGGCTTGGGGCTGGATGGTGTGGCGGATGCACTGGCCGGTGAGGTCGTAGGCGTAGGTCTGGATGTCGCCCTTGTCGGTGCGCTGCTGGACGAGTTGGTCGGCGGCGTCGTATTGCCGGAGAACGCTGCCATGGCTGGCACTGGCCATGCTCACCGTGCGGCCGAAGTCGTCCTTGAGGATTCGGAACGCAGATCGGCTGCGCAGGCGCTGGCCGTCGCCGGTGTCGCCATAAACCACGCTGCGTTCGCTGCCGGTGGTGTCCGCCACCTGAACCAGGCGGTTCAATGCGTCGTAGCGGTACCGTTCGGTCTGCTCGAAGCGCTTCGTTTGCACGGTACTGCTGAGCAGATTGCCTTCGGTATCGTATCGGGCGTATTTGAGAATGCCCAGCGCCTCGGCCTGCCATAGCAGGCGGCCGGCGACGTCGAAGCTGCGGCGAGTGCGCGGTCGGTAGGGATCGCGGCCGACGCCGCCGGAGCCGGTTTCGATGCGATTTCCGAACTCGTCGTAGCGATAGCTTTCGATCACCGGCTCGATGCCCTGCCGCGCCCAGGTATCGCCGGCGCTCGCCATGCTCACCAACTGGTTGCGGCCGTCGTATTGGAAGACCGTGGTGAACCCCTCGGCATTGCGCACGCGGGCGATCCTTCCCGCTTCATCGTATGCCACGGTGTCTGCGCCCTCGCCTGGCCGGGTCAGAGCCACGACACGGCTGCCGCTCGCATCCCACTCGATCCGCGTCACATCCGAATGCGCCGGGCTGTTGGTCTTGCCATTCGGCAGCGGGCCGTCGATGGCAAGCAGCAGGCTGCGGTTGTTGATCGTGCGGTAGGCGTAGGTGGTGGTGCGGGCAATCGGCGTGGGCCTGACCTGCCCCTTGTCGTTTAGCGGGCTGAAGCCGCGCTCGGCGATGGAGAGCGGTTGGCCGTAGTCGTTGTACACAATGCGGGTGACGGCCTCCTTGCCCGGGACGACGCTGGGACGGGCGATCAGGCTGGGCGCGTTGGACTGGCCTGCGTACTCGACGCGAGCGATCAGCCGGGCGGGCTGCGCGCGGCCGTTGACATAGTCGATGCGGGACTCCCGCGCCACCCGGCCCAGCGTATCGCGTTCGGTCTTCGTGGTAGCCAGCGGCCGGCCATCCGCACCCAGCTTCGTCTCGCTCGTCAGCAGCCCCAGCGCATCGTAGCCGTAGCGCACATTCGCCTCGCCGCAGCTGGCGCAGCCGGCGCCCCGCACCTCCAGCAGGCGGTATTCGTTGCCGACGATGGCGTGGGTGTAGACGGTGGTCTGCCCCAGGCTGTTGGTGAGCAGGGTCTTGCCGGGGGTGTAGCTGAGTTCGACCTGTTCGATGCCGGTGCCGGGGACGGGTTTGCCGTCCTGGCCCAGGCGTTTGGGCCAGCCCCGGATCGAGAGAATGCCGCGCCCCTGGCTGTCGTAGGCCCAAGTGGCGATGCGCTGGGGCTTGCCGTCTTTGTCTGCCACGCTGATGCCGGTCAGAAACGCCGGGCGGGCGGCATCTTCGTAGTGGTACTGCCGCCGGACGCCGCCGGGCAAGGTCACGCCGGCCAGATTGGCGAGAAGCTCGCGCGGATTGCCGGCGTAGCCCTGGGGCGCGACGCTGCCGTAGGTGTACGTGAAACGCCCCACCGGGCTGTCGATGAACGCCACGCCGTTGAAGCGCCCGGCGGAACGCGCCGGATAGCCGAACACCAGGGACCGGCCCTGCGGGTCGGTGACCTTCATCAGCAGGCCCGCCGGGTCGCGCGTGAGCGTGACGAACTCGCCGGTTGGCGCCTTGATGTGAATGAGCTTGCCCAGATGGTTGAAGCTCAGGGTGCGGCCGTTGGTCCAGGTCCAGACGTATTCCTCGCCGCGCGCAGTGCGGGTGATGGCAAGCCGGCCGTGAGCGGGGTTGTTGCTCGCGCACTGGCCGGGGTTCTTGGGATCGCGGATGAAGAGGATGCGCGTGCCGTCGGCCTGCATTACCTGCAAGGTGTTGCCGACCGGATAGACCTCCGTCTCGTAACTCAGGCGCCAGCCGCGCCCGAGGATGCCGGGCGGGGTGGACGCCAGCGCGCTGTTGTAGTGGCGCACGATCTCCAACCCCAGCACGCCGGGCAGCGCGGGCAGATCGGTTTCCTGCTGGTACTTGTTGCCGGTGATGACGTTGATCGGGTTGCCGGCGCCCTGGTTGGTGCCGGAACTGTTGCCCTGGCTGGCGGGGCCGGTGCCATCGCAGGGGGTGCCGGAGTCGGCCGGGCCGCACTGGGTGGGCGTGACGGGGTCGGCGCCCTGCGCGGCGTTGCCGAAGAGGAGCGTAGTCGCGAGAAGAAGGGATACGAGACGCATGGCTTAGCGGTTGCCGGTGTTGGAGGAAGGGGCGGGCGCCGGGGCCGTGCTGACCGGGTTGCCGTCGGCGTCGATGAGGCCTTTGTTCAGCAGGCAGCAATAGTCCTTGCCGCAGCCAGGGTCGCAGCTGGGGTCGCCCTGGGCGCAGCCGGGCGGGCGGCAGCCGACGGGATCGATGGCGGGATCGCACGTGGGTTCCGGCGCACACGCCGGATCGGTCGCCGGGCACCTCGGCAGCGGTTCGCCTCTGGGCGGCGGGCCGGGGTCTTCGGGCTTGCCGCCGTTGCCGGGGCCGGGGTTGCTGGGGTTGCCGGCTTCGATGGCGGGCGACTGCATGCGCATGACGATGTGGGTGACCACCGGGATGCGTCCGGCTTTGACCAGCCCCTGACGGAAGGCGTCGGCATCACTCTTGTTCAGCACCGACAGCGCCCAGTTCATGAACCGCCCCGCCAGCGGAATCTGCTTCCTCTCGGGAATGCCGTAGGTCACGCGCAGCTTCAGCAAATTGGCATCCGCGAGCGTCTGCCCGCTGCGGTTCGTCTTCGGATCGTGGTTGCAGCCCGGCACATCGACCGGGCAGTCGAGGAAGGCGATATTGGTGTTGGGGATAACGCGCGCCGAAGTCTTGAGCCTGGCGGCGAGCGCCGGCGAGTGGTAGTCGTCGAAACTCTCCTTCGTCGGCGAGAGGATCTCGATACGGGCGTGGGCAGGCGTGGCATCGGCAACGGCCTTGGCGTAAGACTTGGCGAGCTGGGCGGTGGTCGTGCCGCCGCCGTAATAGCCCGTCATGGCGCGGACAAAGGCCGTGCGGATCGCGGCGGGGCTGGCGTTTTGCGTCGTGCCGGCTCTGGCGGCTTCGAAAGCCGCGTAGTTCAACTGACTCTTGGCGTGGTACAGCAGGCCGTACTGGATCAGGTTCAGGAGCAGGAACAGCACCGTGGGCACCACCACCACGAATTCCACCAGCGTCGCGCCGCGTTGGGTCAAGCGGCGCGGGCGGGCGGCGCGCGGGGCCGAACCGCCGCGTTTCATGCGCAATCCTCCATCAGACCCGGCGCAAGACAGCCGGCGAGCGACAGCCCGGCGGCGAGCCCCAGACGCCGGGCTTCGCCTGCGGCAAGCTCCAGCGTCCGGGTGGCGCTGCGGCAGGCGGCGATGCGCCAGGGTGGCAGGTGCGGCACGATCTTGGTGATCGTGCCGGCGCGGTCGAGGAACACCACATCGATCGGATAGGCCATGCCGGCGGTATGCACCGAGGCGCAGGGCACGTCGCGCTGGCCGCCGATTGTGCGAGGAGATTATTTGCCTGGATAGGCTTGCAGTTTCGGAGCAGCCAGCCTGGGCAAGAGCGTGTCAAACCCGCCCGGCGGCAGGCCCACGGTCTGCCATACCGTGCCGTCGCCTTGCCGGTAAAGCACAAGCGGGGTGGCGCCGAACAAGGCAGTCCAGAGCTGGCGATTGCTCTTCAGCCGCGCCTGCTCCGCAGGGGAAACATCCCGCACGGGTTCAATCGCCCCTTCCCAGGATTGGTGATCAAACCCTTTGCCATAGTTGTGCGCCAGCGCTGCATAGGGGTCCGCAGCGCGCAACAGGGCAACGGCGCGGGCTTCGCTGGACGGCCTCATGTAAGCCACGGGAACCCACAGGCTGGCAAGCTTGCGCCGAGGTTGGGTGTCGAACCAGGACCATAACGATGCGCAGGCGGGGCAATTGGGGTCGATGAAAAAAATGATCTGGATCAGCGCATCCGCATTGGCGAGCTTGAGCGCAGCGAGTTTTTGCGCGGCAAGCCAGGTGCTCAGGGGGCGCTCGCCGTCGAGCGGCGATTCGCCGACAAGCATCTTGGCGGAAGCCGGCAAGACGCATCCCAGCGCCAATGCACCCAGAAAATCGCGGCGGTTCACGGCATTTTCCCCGGTTGCAGCTTGCCGGACGAACCGGGCGAGACGAGGTAGATACGATTACGAGCGCCCACCGCCAGTTCCCCCTTGGGGCTGAAGGCGATGGAACCCGTCAGCTCGCCGTGCTTGAATTCGGCAATGGTGACGCGGGTCGCGTCTTTGCGCAGGCTGGATAAACCAGAATCGCCAATGCGAATGACACGGTCTGGGTCTTGCTTGCCTTGGCCGAGTTCGACAGCGTAGATGTAGCCGTCGGGGCCAAGGATGAAATTCCTGAGATTTTGTTCCCCTTGTTGAGCATTGATCATATATGCATCGATTGGCAAGTGCAGTGGATCGCGAATCTCCTTGATTGCCTCACCCGCTTTGAACGCGAACCAGCCAGAAACTTTACTATCACCTGCGGCAATTATTATTTGGCCTTCATCACTCGCTTGGATCGATGCCGTGTATGGTAAACGCTCAAAGAAATACTCCTTGTAAAATGATTCGTAGTTTTCGGGACCTTCAATTCGCTCCCCTGAAGGAAGAACAAAATTCAGAAATGACACTCTGCCTGACGAAAGATCCACCTTGGCTGGATAGACACCATTTTTAAGCGTCAATAGGTTTCCATCGGGGGTAAAACTCAGTCCCTCGAATGTGTTGTACACAGGCTCGCCATCGTCCGTCTTGGCACCAGCATACGTCCCCGACCTTGCGATCACCTCGCTTGATTTATTCGGCTTGATGGCCACGATGGCATCCTGATGGTCGCCGATGAAGTAGAGCGTGCCATCGGGCGCGTATTCGAGTGTTGGATAATCCAATTCCTTCACCAGGACTTCCGGCTTGTCCTTTTCGCGGCTTCCGGCCCAAAGCTTTACCTGTGCACCTTCGCCGAGCAATGGCTGGTCTTTCGCCACGAAGTGCGAGCGTACATCGCCTGGAGGATAGCCGCCGCGCTCTGCCGGTTTCTGGCTTTCTTGGGGCTGTGCCGGGGCTGCCGCCGGGCTTGGCGGCGATTCCGGCTTGCCGCAGCCGGCTATGCCGGCAATCAGGCACAACAGCGCCACGATTTGGTTGGCTGCGATTCGTTTCATCATTGGCATACCTCGGTCTTTCCGTAATATTTGCCGTAATAGGTCTTGTAGTACGCGAAAACTTCCTGGGCGTATCCGCCTTTCGCGCCAGACCCGTTCCATGCGCCCGCCGCCTTCTTCACCCACTTTTCGGTTTCGGCGTCGCTCGGATCGGCATGTTTGCCATCGTAGCCATGCCGGGATAACTGGAACATCTGCTTGACCGCCGCAATATGGCAATCCGTATTGGCGAAAAACGCCATCAGGCGGGTGTAAAGATTGGCTGGCGCGCCGGAGAACAGCGCGTAATTACCAAATGCCACGGCGGCTTCGTTCCATTGCTTGGTAGTGATGTAGGACTTGATTCCTCTCTTATTCAGGCCGTCATTCGTCATTTTTAATTCGGTCAGAAGCGTGATATACGCTTTCTCATCGGGAGTGGCTGGTATTTTCCCGCCCTTTGTAAATAATTTTCCTAATTTCTCGAACTCGGCCCAAGCTTTACTTTTATCCCCCCTAGTCTCCTCCCACTTCGCCTCGATGATCTGCCTGAGCCGTTCCCATGCGGCCATGCGTTCCCACATCTCCTTCCATTCTGCTTCGCTGTCTGCATTGCCTTCGATCAGAATTTTGAGGGCCACGGCTTGCGCCTTGATGGTTGCGTGCACAGCCGGATAAGTGATCTTGCCGTCCTTGTCCACCGTGGCAGCGGGCACCTTTCTGCCCGATACCAGGTTCTTTCCCCATTCAAGCCGTTTTTTTGCGTCCTTGAGCGAATCCATGATCTTCTTGTCGTCCAGAAACCATTTTTGGATGCAATCCGGTAACGGATCGAATTTCGTCTTGCCATTCGGGTTCAGCCAACCCAGCAACAGCGGCAGGGTAATCTGATGCGTACCGTAGCTTGCTGCATAGAATTTCTTACGGCCTGCCGAGGCCGGGTTTCCGGTGTTGGCGGCGCAGTAGTTATTGCCAGCGTTGCAAGGGTTCTCGTCCGGCTTGTCGTAGCCATAAATGGAGCCCGTCTCCTTCTTGCCTATGGCCCATCGAAAGATATCCTCGCCATTGGCCAAGTGGCAATCCTTGAATTTGCAGTCGTATTCCTTCTCGTATTCAACCTTGCCATGGGGCGTGAAGAAGCATAGCCTCTTTTTGCACGGCGATTTCGGGGTAACGACGCTAATGCCGTCGAGTGCCTGTGCAATCCCGAACCATGCGATTACTGCCAATGCGATGAAAGCGAAAGTCTTGCGCTGCCTGTTGCTCATGGTTTCTTGATTACCTTCCCGCTTTCATCGGTGCACACTGGACAGATGCTGCTGCCATCCGGACACGGCGCATCGTTGTTCCCGTTCCCGCCACCCGGCGGTTCGGGCTTCGGCGTACACCCCGGATCCGTCGCCGGGCACGTCGGCAGCGGTTCGCCCTTGGGTGGCGGCCCCGGGTCTTTCGGCTTGCCGCCGTTGCCCGGACCGGGCAGACTCGCGTTGCCCGCCTCCATCGCCGGCGACTGCATGCGCATCACCACATGCGCCACCACCGGAATCCGCCCCGCCTCGATAAGCCCCTGACGGAAGGCGTCGGCATCACTCTTGTTCAGCACCGACAGCGCCCAGTTCATGAACCGCCCCGCCAGCGGAATCTGCTTCCTCTCGGGAATGCCGTAGGTCACGCGCAGCTTCAGCAAATTGGCATCCGCGAGCGTCTGCCCGCTGCGGTTCGTCTTCGGATCGTGGTTGCAGCCCGGCACATCGACCGGGCAGTCGAGGAAGGCGATATTGGTGTTGGGGATAACGCGCGCCGAAGTCTTGAGCCTGGCGGCGAGCGCCGGCGAGTGGTAGTCGTCGAAACTCTCCTTCGTCGGCGAGAGGATCTCGATACGGGCGTGGGCAGGCGTGGCATCGGCAACGGCCTTGGCGTAAGACTTGGCGAGCTGGGCGGTGGTCGTGCCGCCGCCGTAATAGCCCGTCATGGCGCGGACAAAGGCCGTGCGGATCGCGGCGGGGCTGGCGTTTTGCGTCGTGCCGGCTCTGGCGGCTTCGAAAGCCGCGTAGTTCAACTGACTCTTGGCGTGGTACAGCAGGCCGTACTGGATCAGGTTCAGGAGCAGGAACAGCACCGTGGGCACCACCACCACGAATTCCACCAGCGTCGCGCCGCGTTGGGTCAAGCGGCGCGGGCGGGCGGCGCGCGGGGCCGAACCGCCGCGTTTCATGCGCAATCCTCCATCAGACCCGGCGCAAGACAGCCGGCGAGCGACAGCCCGGCGGCGAGCCCCAGACGCCGGGCTTCGCCTGCGGCAAGCTCCAGCGTCCGGGTGGCGCTGCGGCAGGCGGCGATGCGCCAGGGTGGCAGGTGCGGCACGATCTTGGTGATCGTGCCGGCGCGGTCGAGGAACACCACATCGATCGGATAGGCCATGCCGGCGGTATGCACCGAGGCGCAGGGATCGAGCAGCAGACCTTGGCCCGGCTTGAGCGGCGGGGCGAACAGCAGACCCCTGAGCCGCGCGGGGAAGGTGTCGGCGCGGCGCACGGCGAGGCGGAAAGAGGCGCAGGGGGCGGGCATCGCATCCATGCCTAAACCCCCGACGCCAGGAACTTCATCACGATGGGGAACATGAGAATCGCGAACACGCAGGGGAAGATGAAGAAAATCAACGGGAACAGCAGCTTGACCGGCGCTTCCATGGCGAGCTTCTCGGCGCGGGCGAAGCGCTCGATGCGGCGCTGGTCGGCCTGGGCGCGCAGGATCGGCCCCAGGCTCATGCCGGTGGCCTCGGCCTGGACGAGGCTTGCGACGAAGCTTGCCACCGGCTGCATGTCCATGCGGGCGGCCATCTCGCGCAGCGCCTCGGCGCGAGGCTTGCCAGCGCGCACGTCGCGCAGCAGGCGCGCGAACTCGTCCCGGAGCGCGCCTTCCGGGCCCTTGTCCACCGCCTGCTGGATGGCGCCGGCGAGATTCAAGCCTGCTTCGACAGCGAGCGTGATGAGGTCGAGCATGAAAGGCAGCGACTTCAAGGTCTGGCGGCGCCTGAGCGCGATGCGGTCGCGCAGCCAGATCGCGGGATAGGCGAAGCCGAAGAGGCCTCCGAGGACGAAGGGCCACAGCACGGCAAGACGAAAGCTGTCAGCCACCCAGGCGGCGATGAAGCCGCCGATCAGCGCCCACAGCAGGCGGCCGGCGAGGAACTGCGCCGGGTTCAATGCAAAGTCCAGTCCGGCGGTGCGCAGCCGCGTGAGGTCGGCCGCCTGCCACGCGGCGGGCAGCCACGGCCCGAGGTAGTGCGCCAGCCACTGCAGCGGCCACCACACCAGACGAAAGCCTGCGGGCGGCGGATCGAACCAGGTGCGGTCCTGTTCGGGCACGGCGGCGACGAGCCGCGACACGATCCAGGCGATGAGCGCGAACGACAGGCCCGCCGCGAGCGCAAAGCCGGTGATGACCCACTGGGGATGCAAGTCTGGCAGGATCATGCGGGCTGACTCATACGTCGATGGCGACGATGCGCCGGATGAGCATCACGCCGAAGCATTCCATGATTGCCACCGCCGCGAGCACCCCCCAGCCCATGCGCGTGGTCCACAGGAGACTCATGGCCTCCGGTTCCATCTGTGTCAGCACCCACAGCAGGAAGAGCGGCAAGAGCCCCACCACCCAGGCCTGCAGCTTGCCCTGCGCGGTCAGCGCACGGATCTTGAGTTCCATCGCGTGCTGCGCCCGCAGGGTGGCGGCGGTGCGCTCCAGCGTCTCCGCCAGCCCGCCGCCGGTTTCGGACGCGATGCGCATGGCCGAGACCATGAGCTTGACCGAGGGCACGGGCACGCGATGGGCCAGGTTCTCGAGCGAGTCGTCGAGGCTGACGCCCAGGCGCTGCTCGTGCTGTAGGAGCCGGAATTCCTGTGACAAGGGCGGCGCCAGCTCGGCGCTCACCTGGCGCACGGCGGAAACCAGCGACAGGCCGGCCTTGGCGCCGCCGGCGATCATCAAGAGCGCGTCGGGCAGTTGCGCCTCGATGCGCTCGATGCGGCGGCGGCGCAGCAGGCCAAACACCAGACGCGGCGCCAGCGCCAGCAGCACCGCTACCGCGAGGGCGAGAACGAGGCTGTGGGTGACCAGCCATGCGGCCATGGCCGCCAGCACCAGGATCGCGAGGTTGATCGCATACAGCCGCGCGGGGTCGGCGAACAGGAACAGATCACGCAGGCCGTGATGGGTGTCGCGGGTGAAGCGCGTGCGATACGCGGCGAGGAGTTTGCTGCCCAGGTCGGCCGTCGCCCACACCAGCAAGGCGACGGCGGCGGCGATGGCGAGGGTGAGGCCGATGACGATCACGATAAACCCCGTTCATCAGCCTTGTTTGCGCGCGCGCTTTTGGCCTTGATTACAAGCAAAACGCCCCAACAAACGGGTAGGATAATCACGCCCACCACAGCGAGCACCTCCCAATCGAGAATGCTAATCTGGCTCAGGTAAAAATAGACAAGGGTGATCGCGCTTGCCGTGCCGGCTAACAGCAATATGACAATGAACCGTCGTAGGCGGGCTGTTCGAAACCATTCCATGCGTAGTTCTGCCGCCCACAGTCCAAGCAGCCCCAATAGCCCCCCCAGGCCAAGCAGCGAATACACGAGGTGCTCCATATGGCTTGAAGAAGGTAAAGGAGAAATCAGGTTCGTCAGGCCGATCAGCAGGGCGAGCACCGCGAAATAGCCAAGCACGACAGTCAGCCATGACAACAGGCCAATACGGATGATTCTGTGAAGGGAAAAGGCTTTCATGGCTTTATCCCGATATACACATACAGGCGTGTAAAGCCGAACTGCTCATCAGCGGGGTTGGAATCCGTGTAATAGATGCTGATGGACGCATAGCCAAAATCTGTTTGCGGGTTTTTCGGGTCGCCCAAAACACTTATCTGCTTTGTTTTCTTCTCTATCTGGATGCCCCCTGTGGGATTGGTCAGAATCAGGTTCGCATGCTGCGTAACATCAAACCACTGATCGGCGTCTCGCTTCGACACCTCAACTTTGAAGTTGACACGCTGCCCCGTGACGAGCGGGATCGTAATGCTGTCGAGCGAGCGGCCTGACATGCCTTTACTTTCGGCCTGCGCCTGTTCGAACAATCCAGGTACGATTTGTCCGTTTAGGCTCACCCGGATATCAAGTGGCGGCATGCCACCGTATTTTTTCCAATAGGCCGTATGCGGATCCTGGGTCTGCGCGTGCAGAGCCGTACTCATGGAAGCGACCATGAGCACTGCAAGAAAACGGGAAAGCCATGTTCGCATCAAGTCATGCCCCTTTTCTTGCTTCCATACATTTGGCGCGCACTGCATCCCGTGATCGCTGCACAACGTTATCTGCTATCTTTTTTCCAAGCCATTGCACTCCCTGCATAAGGTCTTTCTCGACCCCTGTGTCAATACACTTGGTTATGAAATCGCCTACTTTCCGCCAATCGGAGGCACTGCCGCAGCCATGCCGATTCAACGCATCTTGAAGATCGACGCGCATGTGGTAGTCAGCCATATCGCTTTGGCAAAGCAACCTGCCGCCAGGCAGCTTGGAATACCTTTTGCAATCCTCCATGACCGTTTTCCAGTCACGCTCCTTTTCGATAAGCGGGTTAACAAAGGCTGGCACAACCTTGTTCAACCAGTCCTTGTCCTGCATATCGTGGCGTGCTTGGCAAGCTTTCTTTGCTATGCAGGTTTGGTTCCGATAGAAGCCGTAACGGGGGTCGTCTCGATCAATCTTGAGTTGCTCAAGCCGCCTGACCATCTCATCACAATCGATGCCGGGAAGACATTTTCGGTTGGCCTCTTTTGATAAGGGACCGCAAAAGCATGCGTCTGCTTCGGGTATGTACCTTGATCCAACCGGACAACGAGGGTTTATAACGCCTATGAGTCCGCACGGCCCATTTTTTGACTCAAAGAAGCAACGTACAGTCGGATAATTCTTAAGCTCGCCTTTGCTCTCGTAGACGGTAAGTTTCTTTCTATCCCCGCCATGCCGGGGATGATCTTCCCCCGCTTGGGTGCAAGCGTCGTGAGCATCCTTGGCTTTTTCAAATCCGCCAATTGTCGTGAGCCAGTTGGCTCCACAGTGGACAATGGACCCATCCCAGCCAATCACTTCTAATGCATGACTCTGGATAGGCAAGCCGAGCGCCAGGGTCACCGCCAGAATTCGAAAGAGCCTGCTGCTTCCAATAACCGCGAACGCCCACACCAGCAAGGCGACGGCGGCGGCGATGGCGAAGGTGAAGGCGGCGACGATCATGCGTCCCCCACCCGGTCGAAGAGCGCAAGATCGAGCAGGATGCCGGCTTCGCGCAGGTCGTCGTAGAAGGCGGGAATCGCGTTGCAGCCGGCGAAGCGGCCGAGCACGCGGCCGTCGCGGTCGCGCCCTTGCGGTTCGAAGCGGAACAGTTCCTGCATCTGGGCCTTGCCGGATTCGCTGCCGGTGACTTCGACGATACCGGTGATCACGCGCCGCCCGTCGGCGAGCCGCGCCTGCTGGACGATGAGATCGACGGCGGAGACGACCTGGTCGCGGACGGCGGCAAGCGGCAGGTCCATGCCGGCCATGAGCACCAGGGTTTCGAGCCGCGCGAGCGCGTCGCGCGGGCTGTTGGCGTGCAGCGTGGTGAGCGAGCCTTCGTGGCCGGTGTTCATGGCCTGTAGCATGTCGAGCGCTTCGCCGCCGCGGCATTCGCCGACGACGATGCGGTCGGGACGCATGCGGAGCGCGTTCCTGACCAGGTCGCGGATGCTGACCGCGCCGCGGCCTTCGGCATTGGCCGGCCGCGCTTCGAGGCTGACCAGATGCGTATGCGCCAGCCGCAGCTCGGCGGCGTCTTCGATGGTGATGATGCGCTCGCCGTCGGGGATGAAGTTGGACAGGACATTGAGCAGCGTGGTCTTGCCCGAGCCGGTGCCGCCGGAAATGACGATGTTCTTGCGATGCAGCACGGCGATGCGCAGGAATTCGGCCATCGCGGGGCTCAGGGCGCCGAAGCCGATGAGGTCGTCGGCGGTGAGCGTGCGGCGGGCGAACTTGCGGATGGTGAGCGCCGGACCTTTCAACGCCAGCGGCGGGATGACGGCATTGAGGCGGGAGCCATCCTTGAGGCGCGCATCGACCATGGGGCTGGATTCGTCGATGCGGCGCCCGAGCGGCGCGACGATGCGCTCGATGACGCCGAGCACGGCGCGGTCGCTGGTGAAAAGCGCGGAATAGGGCTCGATGCGCCCTGCCCGTTCGACATAGATCTCGTCGTAGCGGTTGACCATGATCTCGGTGACGCTGTCGTCGGCCAGCAGGTCTTCGAGCGGACCGAGGCCCACGGCTTCGTTGAGCACATCGATCAGCAGGCGATCGCGGTCGAGCGTGTCCGGCAAGGCGGTCTCGGCGTCGATGATCTCGCGGATGAGCGTTTCGGTTTCGGTGCGCAGTTGGTCGTCTTCCAGGCGCAGCAAATCGCGCCGGCGCAGATCGATGACGTCGAGCAGCTGTTCGTGGATGCGGCGGCGCCAGAACCGATGCGGGGTGATCTCGTGCACGGGAGCCGTGCTACGTGCGCCCGGCACGGGCGGCGCGTCCCCCGCCGGCGCCGCTGCGGGGGAGTGAAGTGAGGCATCGGAATCGAACCGGTCGTCGACTGTGAGCCGATAGGGGCCCACGACGATCTCGTCGGTGCGTGCGATGGGGCCGTGCTGCTCCACGCGCACGCCATTGACCCAGGTGCCGGCGAACTGGCCGAGATCCTGGATGAAAAGCCCGCTCTTGGTACGGTAGATGCGCGCGTGCTCGCGGCCGATGCGCCAGCCGGCGAGCCTGACGCTGCACTCGCGGCTCTTGCCGATCGTCGCGGCCGTATCCTCGATCAGGTGGGCGCGCTGCTTGTTGTCTGGCTCGGTGACATGGATCCGGAACATGCGTGGCGTCCCCTCAATGATCAGGGTCGACCCATGGCGAGGGGCGCAGCCCGGGCACGGCGTCGAGATCCGGCTTGCCTGCCCGCGGCGTGGCATCGAGGCGGCGCAGCGCGCTGGCGAGCGCCTCCCCCTGCTCGAAAGTGTTGCGGTCGACCGCGACGGGCGTGACGAACACGACCAGCTCGGTCTCGTTGTTCTGGAAGCGTTTCGAGCGGAACAGAGCGCCCAGCACGGGGATGTCGCCGAGGAAAGGCACCTTGTCGAGCGAGGTGGCGGTCTCGCGCCGCAACAGGCCGGAGAGCACGATGGTGCCGCCTTCCATGACGTTGAATTCGGTCTCTGTCTTGCGGGTGCGCAGCGCCGGGCCGGCCGCCGTACTGATCGAGGTGTCGATATCGCTCACCTCGCTCATGATCCTGGCGCGGATCACGCCGTTGTGGTCCACCCGCGGCTCGATGTCGAGGCGTATGCCGTAGGGCTTGAACTGGACCGTAGTGCCGTTGACGTTGCTGACGCTGTAGGGGAACTCGCCCCCTGCGAGAAAGGTGGCCTTGCTGCCGCTGCGCGCCGAGAGCGTGGGCTGGGCAAGGATGGTTGCGGTGCCGTTCTGCTCCATCAGGTTGAGCTGGGCGTTGAGGCCCATGTTGAGCACCGACAGGATGTTGAGGCTGGAGGTGAGCGGCACGCCGAGTCCCGCGCCCGAGGGATTCGTGATCGGCGGCGCGTTCGACGAACCGGTCTGGACGTTGATCTGGTACGGACCGTCGTTGCCTCGCCGGATCGGCATCCAGATGCCGCCCACCGCCATGCCGCCGACTGCGTTCCACTTGAGGCCGATTTCCTTCAAGGCCGCGGTGGGGAACTCGACGACCTTGACATCCATCACGATCATCTTTTCCCACCCGATGCGGTTGGTGAAGTTGACGATCTGCGGGTAACGTCTGGCCAGCTCTTCGATCTTGGCGAGGTCGCGGTCGGAAAGGCTGTCACCCTCGACGATGACCTTGTCGCCGATGACCGAGGCCCTGGCGTTGGGGATCGCGGCGAGGAAGGCGCTGACCTCGCGGTTCACGCGCGGGGTGTCGCCTGGCACGACAGTGACCTTGATACGGCGGTTGCGCCCATTGCGTGTCCAGATGTGCAGCGAGGACACGCCCGCTTCGTTGGCGATGAGCAGGATTTCCTTGTCGTCGAGCACCGCGGCAGAAAGCGCCTTGCCGTTGCCGACCGCAAGGCGCCCGGCGTTGGGCTCTGCGATCACCCGGGTTTCGCCGACGAACATTTCGATTTCCGCCGCAAAACCGGGCCGGTGCACGACGGCGGCCGGCGCCCCGGCTGGCTGCGTGTTTTTTGCCCCCCGCACCGAACGGCTGGCCGCAGCAGGCGAAGCCTGCCCCGCCACGTCGGGCGCGAGCGTATCGCCGGAAATGACCGGGCGGATACCGCCCGATTCCATCGCGAGCTGTCCAGGCGCCCCCGCCGGAGCGGGCGATTCGACGGCATGTGCCGATGACAGGCCAAGTGCGATCAGGACCAGGCCCTGGCCAGTTTTTCTTATCAGGCACTTCAAAATCCAACTCCCTTGTTCTGTGTTATTCACGCCGCGACGGCCGCGGCGTCAGGATCGAGAGGCAACACCACACTAGGGTTGACCCAGCGCGTCACTTGGCAGCGGCGGCCCCATGCGCTGTCCAGCCGTGATCGGCCCGCCGCCATAGATCACCGGCACCGAGCTGGCCGGCGAGGCAAAGCCACCCGACAGACCCAGCAGCGCCAGCGCGTCCGAGCGGTCACGCGATACCTGGCTCGCGTCGCTGGGCGCGCGCAGCAGCGCCGTGACCCGGCCGACCTCACGCGCCGCGATGACGCGCTTGGCGTCTTCCGGGGTGGTGTCGAGGGTGATGGTGGTGAAGTGGCGTGCGCGACCTTCTGGATCGGCATCCTGCTGCGAGGCCTTGGTGCCGGTGGCGAGCACGGCCACGCTCTGCAACAGGGTGAAGGTGAAATTGCGATTGTCCTTCTTGATCGATACGACGACGTCGATGAGATCGCCCGGCTCGACCATGCCGGACAGCGAACTGATCTCGTCGACGGGCACGGTAACGGCGCGTCGTCCAGGTGCCAGGCGCGCCGAGAAGGTCGGCGCCTTTTGCCCTTCGAGCTGGGCCCAGAGGACGGGCTCGCCCGCGTTCGCGGGATAGGCAAGCGTCGAGCCTTCGGCACGCCCGAACTGTTCGGGGGTGATCGCGCCGGAGTGCGCCCATTCCTTGGGCACCTGCCGCACCGCAAAATGCTCGGGCGAGACGACGCTGCCCTTTTCCAGGTCGACCTTGGCGACGACGAGCCGAACCATCGCCTTGTTTCTTTCTCGCGCCTCGATCTCCGCCATCTGGTTACTGAGGTAATTTTTTGCGCCGAAGGCAGCGAGCCCGCCGACGCCAAGCGCGGCAATCAGAATAATCCAGTTCTTGTTGGGCTTGTAGGCCATGATCCGGTGCTTTTCAAAGAGGAAGGGACAGAAAACCGCTGAGTCCGTCGAACGCCTTTTTTACTGCGGCGAGAAAGAGATCGATGACCGGCGTCTCGCCGCTGAAGCTGACGCCGACCATCATCATCACGACCAGCAGGGCGACGAGGTACTCGGTCATCGATTGGCCGTGCTGGCTTACGCGCAGACATGAAGGCTTCATGGCTTCTCGATCATGGTGAGAACGATGCGGGCGCCGTCATCGAGGCGCAACACGGTGAGCTGCGCCTCGCGCCCGTCGCCTTTGAAGAGCTGTGCGTGCTCGGACCCGGTTGTCCTCAACGGCGGTCCGTCGGGCCGCATGCCGCGGAGCGCCAGTTCGCGCGAAATCGCTCGAAGATTCGCCGGGATCGTGTGCGCGTTGCTCAACACCAGCTGCCGCGACCGCTTTCCGTCATCCACCGACTCCATGTCGGAGAGCACGGCCGTATCGGCGGGCAACCGGAATCCCAATGGCCGACCGGCAGCCCGCCGGGCCTCCCGCGCGTCGGCCACGGAGACGAGCGCTTCGGTCAGGCCTGGCGCGAGCGGGCGAATGCTGACGGAGATGAAGTAGTCGCCACGCCCCTGCGAAAGCACCAGCCGGTCCGGCAGGCGTTCCGACGCGTGGCGCGAGCCCAGCGCATCGCGATAATGTCGGGCGACTTCCTGCGCTTGCCGTGCCGTCAACACCCGCTGCATGCGCATGGGAATCCCGTTGAGGCGAATCTCCGTCCCGACCGGTTCGATGCGCGCCTGGGGTGGAACAGGAAGCTGCGGCCACGCTGCGCCGGCACACAGCGGCGCGGCGAGCAAAAAGGCCGGAAAGTACTTGCGCATCATTTGAGCCGGTCCCCTGGCACGCGGTCGGGCTCGACCCGGCCAATGTCGGGGGGAGGCGCGCCGTATTCGAACAAGGTAAGCGCCAGATCGACGATGGGGTTGCCGCCCAGGATTTCGAGCGGCTTGTAGGGGAACGGCCCCAGCGGGCTGGCTCCGTCCCGCTTGATTTTTGCTTCGACCATGCCCGGCCCGCGGGCAGCCCAGGGATCAACCAGCACGGTCGTGGAGCGTTCGATGGACAGCTTCAGCTTGTCGAATGGCTGGAAGCCGGCAACGTCGGCGACGGCGACCATCACCCGCCCGGTGTAAAGGTTGTCGCGCGGCAGATCGAGCGTGTCCGCGTAAAACGCGCCGAAAGGCTGCGCTATCGTCGCGCGTTCGGTCTTGACGCCAACGTTGTCGACGAACCTGGGCAGCAAGGGGGCGCCCCGGTGGTCGAACCACAGCGTGTTGCGGTGCGCATTGAAGTCGCCCGCGGCGTCGCCGGTTTTGACCGGTGCGTCGCTGTTGCTGAAGAAGCGCCGCCTGACCTCCATCGCAAGCTCGGCATCGGTCTTCCAGCCGCCGCTGGCGGAGGCATGCCGGACCGTACCCTCGAACGCCGCATAGCGGCTGGCGACTGCCGCGGTCTGGGCAAGATCCATGTACTTGCCGATCAGCGGCACGGCGAGCAGCAGGGGCACCAGCACGAGGGCCAGCACGACAAACTCCACGGTCGACTGGCCGCGCTGGCACGACGGCAGTGATAAGACGATGCATGTGCTATTCATCGCCATCCTTGCAGGGATCGACGCCGGTGCGGGCCTTTTCTGCGGCACACCAGCGGTTCATGGGATTGTTCGGGTCAGACCGTGCCCCCTTTTGCGTCGTGATTCTTTCCCCGGATTTGGGGAAAAACAGATCGCTCGACAGCGCCACATCCCAGGCATAGGAAACGAATTTCTCGGCGCGCTGCGTCTTGCCGCTGGACACGACCTCGCTTTCGAAAGTGACGTGCGAGGGAAACTGGAGCCCGGTGGCATGGATGCACGAAGTGAACTCCACGGCGCCTGCGTTGATCCGCCGTATTTCGCATGGACGGCCAGGCACGAAGGTCTTGGTTCCCTGCGGCGCCGAGGCCGTTAGCTTGCCGTTCAACTGCGCGGTGTCGACTGCAGTTTTCAGCATGTCGGCAAGGCCGGGGACATACTTGTGCTCGAACTGCATCCAAGACGGCTGCCCTTGCCTGTCGGTCCGCCGCTCGTAGCGGGTAAAGCCAGTCGGGCGATGAAGGACGATCTCGGCTGTCTCCTGCTGCTCGACCACGGCAGTGCACACGCCCGTTTGTCGCACGGCGGTTGTCCTGACAATGCGCGCCGATCGGCCGAGTGCGGGGGCGTAATATTCGTCAACGTCGTATTCGCCGACACTGTGGATGTTGCCGCTGAGCTTGAAGCCAGACCGCATCTGCAGACAACCTGCCCTGGCTTTGGGCGTGGCCGCCGGATCCGACAGGATCGTCTGGCAAGCCTGCTTCATCGTGTTCGAATCGCATTGGACCTGGAGCGCTTTGACCATTCTCTTCGCGGCTTCCCGCGCCTCGGGCATGTCGCCCTGACGGCGGACATGCACCCCCTGGACGGGATCGACCGTTCGCGCGACAGCGGGGCCGGCCAACAGCAAACCTGCCGCCACCAGATATGCGCCCAAGGCCAGGCGCGGAGGAATGACTTTCATCATGGGAGTTGCAAACCCTGTCTGACTTGGGCCAGGGCCCGCTCGCCCGCCGTCACCGGAGCAAGCCGCGCCTGCCAATACGGGTTGAAAAGGCTGCCGGTCTCTTCCGTGCCGAACAGCTTGTTTTTGCCATCCGGGCGTTCGAAATACACCTCGACCTTGGCGACGGCCGCACTCTCGTTCTTCGCCAACGCGCCCTGGTACAGATCCAGGCTGCCCATGGGCTGGACCGTGCCGCCGCCCCCTGAAAAGATCTGGGCGGCGCGCGGCTTGCTGACGCGGATCGTCAGGCTGGTACGTGGATCGTCCTGCTTCAGCGCCGCCTCGGAAAGTTCGTGAAAGGCCGGGATGGCGCCACCGCTCAGCGTTGGCGGTTCGAAGCCATCGGCCACAGTCGATTCCGCCCGATAGCTTGCTTCCGGGTTGGTGCTGCGCGAGCCGGCATAGCTGTAGGCTGCATCGTCGAGGCCGTCGTCGGAGAACGCGCTCCCGAAGCCGATGGGATTTTCCGATCGTCTGCAGCGAAAACGCCGGATGCGGTATTGATGCACCGAGAGTGTGTCCATCGATTTCCAGCCATCGACCATGTCGATCAGTTCCGTGCTGCCGCGCTTCCTGAGCTGCAAGCCGGTGCAGAGGACGACCAGGCCGAAGTTCCAGTTGCGGCTGCGCAGGAAGGCGTCGCGGCCGTCATGCACGACCAGCCCCATGCGCTTGCGCTCGTCCCGGCTGGCGTAGCGCTGCGTGAAGCCTGCGAAATCGTCCGCGACGGGGAGCACGTCCACCTTCGCATCGGGGTCGTTCTTCCGCGTCACCTCGTCCATCAACGCCTTCCTGCTGGCCAGGGCGATGAGGTTTCCCAGGCCATGCACTGCCAGCTGCGAGGCGGCGAGCGCGTTGATGGCGGCGTCGTGCAGGGTGACGGTCGCGGCCAGCAAGGGCGTGTAGGCATCCATGGCATTCTTCACGTCATAGAGCGCATTGGCGATGGCCGGACCGGCATAGGGTATGAGATACATGTAGGGTGCAATCGTGTCCGCCGTCTTGCCGGCATATTTCGCCCACGACGCCAGCCCCACAGCGTGACCGATCGCGATTTCGTTGGCGATGATGGCGCGGTTGGTGTAGGCGTCATAGTTGAGCACGCGCGCCTCGAAAATACCGGCACTGTAGGCGACGGCGTCTGCCGTGTTGGTGATGCGGATCTTTTCCTGCACCAGCTGGCCGCTGTTGAACATGAAGAACACGATCGCCGCGACGGCGACGAGCAGGACCATGGCCAGGGGCAAGGCCTGGCCGGTCTGTGGCTCTCTCCGAGGCGGATTCATGTTCGGGACGGATCGGTTCCCGCCCCTTGCAGGGCGGGTCGCTGACACTTACTTGCCCTTCTGGTTGACGTAGTCGTCGAGGGTGTTCTTGGTGTTGCCGACGGTCTCGGCCTGGCCCGAGGCGGTCTGGGCATTGCCCTTCGCCGCCGTGCCGTCGTTGCCGGCGAGTTCCTGCGCAATGGCGGCGGTCTGGTTGCGCACGGTCTGGCCGAAATACTGGTAAACCGCGATCGCCGCAATGGCGATCATGGCGACGATGATGATGTATTCGGTCATGCCCTGACCGCGTTGCGAGTGACACTTGGTTTTCATCTTGATCCCCTGTCGGTGACACGATTGTTTGCACACGAAGTGCGGCCATGTACCGGAGCGGGTCGTCGAGCGCCCTTCTCCGAACCGGGGAGTGAAATTAGGGATTCGTTGACGATGCGTCCATAGAGCAAGTGCCCTACGACTAAAGTCGTAGTCGGGATCCCGGGGCCCGCCAGGACGCCAGCATCGGCTTCTTGGTTTATCGGGTCACGGGCCGGGGACCACGCTCGACAGCGCTTGCCCAGTCCCATGCCTCGCCCTCAGAAATTGCCGAAGATGGAATCGGGTTGGCGTGGAACGACCAGCCCCTTCTTGATCGCCTTGGCGGCGGCCTGCGCACGGGTGTTGACGCGCAGCTTGACGAGAATGCTCTGGATCTGGTTGCGCACGGTGCTCTGCGTGATGCCGAGGATGGACGCGATTTCCGAACTGGTCTTGCCTTCGCACACCCAGCCGAGCACTTCGAGTTCGCGCGCGGTCAGGGCGCGCCCCTTGCGCGCCGCGCTGCTCTCTGCCTTGATGGCATGCAGAATCCGCAACAACGCAGCGTGCAGGGACGGACAGAAAATCCGCAGGAGAAAGCGGTGCCGCTCGCCCAGCGGCCCCGGGATCCGGTGGAAGCTGAAATAAGACGCGTAGTGTCGCGAAAAATCGTACATGCCGTGCGCCGCGACGTTTTGCAGTCCGCTCGCCTCGAAGCGGGCGAGCCAGACGGGGTCGATCCCAGCCGCGCGCGCTGCCTCCACGAGTTGCACGTCGCCGCTGTCGAGCCACCGTCTGACGATGGGACAGACATATTGCCCGTCGGCCTGCTGCTGTTCCCGCAGATACGCCGCGGGAAGGTTCCACGAATACATCCTGGCGAAGGAGATGCCCGCCCGATGTATCCGGCCGAAGCCACAAAGAAAGGCGCCGTGCGGCAAGGCCTGCTGAAAATCCTGCCGCACCCACGCGAGCAGGTCGTCGCCGGAAGCGACCTGCGCAAGCGACTCCAGAAGCTGCAAGAGCATGCCTTCTTCCACGTACGCGTTCATGCGATGTCGATCGGTTGTGCAGTGGACAAAATTAACACAACCGCGCGTCGGGCCGGACACCCTCCCCCGTGCCCCGGCCATATCCTGCGTTATCCTTGAGATGTCTGCCCCCCCCGTTCCCGGCCTGCCCATGCCCGTGTCCGCCGATGACATCCTCGACTTCTGGTTTGGCCCGCCGGGCGACAATGCCGGGATTGCCGCCCGGCAGGGCAGGCTCTGGTTCGGCAAGTCGGCCGCCAACGACCAGGCAGTCGCCAGCCGCTTCGCCGATACGCTCATCGATGCAACAGCAGGCCGGCTCGGGCACTGGACGGCGACGCCGCGCGGCCGGCTCGCGCTGGTGATCGTGCTCGACCAGTTTCCGCATCACATCCACCGTGGCCGGCCGCAGGCCTTCGCCACCGATGCGCAGGCGCTCGCGTTGAGCCTCGCCGCGCTGGCGTCTGGCGAAGACAGGCAGCTCAGCCCGATCGAGCGCGTGTTCCTCTATCTGCCGCTCGAGCACGCCGAGTCGCTGGCCATGCAGGAACGCGCAGTGGAGCTGTTCGCGGCATTGGCGAACGAGGCCGCAGCGGACGAGCGCGCGCTGTTCGACAATTTTCTCGATTACGCCGTCAGGCATCGCGACGTCATTGCGCGCTTCGGCCGCTTTCCGCATCGCAACGCCATCCTCGGCCGCGTGTCGACGCCCGCGGAAACCGAATTCCTGGAACAGCCCGGCTCGCGCTTCTAGTGTGGTGTTGCACGCTTGACGGGACAAATACAACCGATGGATTTTTGTTCAGGGCGAGGCGCAAACCGCAGCAATAGTTCGACTATTGCGAGGATTTGCAACGAAGCCATGGACGAAAAGACGCGGTTTTATGTTCTGGATAGCGTGCAACGCCACACGAGTACCTCAACCCATAAGTTTGCGTACATGCCGAGACACGCATCCGCGCGCCGAG
>DYFW01000241.1 GCA_020725005.1 Thiobacillus denitrificans | reverse complement strand
GTCCCACGCGCTCGCGCACACCACCAGCTGTGGTGCGGCGTGGCGCGCCAGCTCTGCGAGATAGAGCGCGTCGGCGGCGCCGGCAAGGCCGGTCTGGCGGCGGCCGGCAGGAGGGGCGGCGGGGGAAAACAGCATGCAAAAAGTCGGATTATACGGGCGCACGGGCGCCGCGCGCGGGCGGGTATAATGCCCGGCTTTCCGTTTTCTGTGCTGAGACCCCCATGAGCCTCGACCGCGTCAGTTCCGGCCGCAACCTGCCGGACGATTTCAACGTCATCATCGAAATCCCTGCCCACGGCGAACCCATCAAGTACGAAGTCGACAAGGAATCCGGCGCGATGTTCGTCGACCGCTTCATGTCGACCGCGATGCACTACCCGTGCAACTACGGCTATATCCCGCACACCCTGTCGGAAGACGGCGATCCGGTCGACGTGCTCGTGATCACGCCGATACCGCTCATCACCGGCGTCGTCGTGCGCTGCCGCCCGATCGGCATGCTGAAGATGACCGACGAGGCCGGCGTGGACGCCAAGCTTCTCGCGGTGCCGGTCGACAAGCTGTGCGGCCTGTACAAGGGCGTGAACCAGCCGCAAGACCTGCAGCCGCTGCTGTTGCAGCAGATCGCCCACTTTTTCGAGCACTACAAGGATCTCGAAGACGGCAAATGGGTCAAGGTCGAGGGCTGGGTCGGCGTCGACGACGCGCGCGCCGAGATCCTCGCCGGCGTCGAGCGTTATCGCAACGCGAAGGACAAGCCTGCGTTCTGAGCCAACCCATGAAAATCTGCATCCTCTCCGACTCCCACGACAACCGGCGCCTGCTCGGCGCCGCGGTCGAGCACGCCCGCGCGCACGGGGCGGAGGCGGTGCTGCACTGCGGCGACGTGGTCGCGCCGACCACGCTCAGGGTGCTGCAGAAATACGAACTGCCGGTGCACGTCATCCACGGCAACAACACCGGCGACCTCTACAACATGACACGGCTCGCCGCCGAGCCGAACAGCGTGATCCGCTACCACGGCCAGGACGCCGCGATCACGCTGGCCGACCGCAACCTGTTCCTGGTGCACTATCCCCACTACGCGCACGCGCTCGCCTGCACCGGCGACTACGACCTCGTGTGCTGCGGCCACGACCACAGGTCGAGCATCTCCCAAGTCGCCACCGTCAAGGGCACCACCACCTGGCTGGTCAACCCCGGCACCGTCGGCGGCGTCGGCAACCCGCCGACCTACGTCATGGCCGACCTCGCGACGATGCAGTTCGACATCGTCGCCGTCGAGGCCGCGCCGGCGTCGATCCTGCCGCCGGTGACGCCGCACGTCTGACACGGCGATCGACACTTCCTTATTCCCGCATAGAAAACTTCGATTGAGATTGCCCGCCGGGTCATGGCGGCGGGCAGGGCCTTCGGAGTACCATTTCATGGGTTCAATTCCGGGTTGAGACCCGGCTGTCCGGGAGCGCTTTCCGGGCGGTGTCGAAATATTTGGCATCCATCGGATGGAGGACACAACGATGACGGAGCATGTTGCGACCAACGAGACGATTCTCGTGGTGGGCGGCGGGATTTCCGGCATGACCGCCGCGCTCGAGGCGGCCGAAACCGGCAAGAACGTCGTCCTGGTCGAGAAGAATCCCGCGCTGGGCGGACGCACGTCCCAGCTCTACCGCTATTTTCCCAAGCTGTGTCATCCGACCTGCGGCCTGGAAATCAACCTGCGCCGACTCAAGAACAATCCGCGCGTGCGCGTGCTGACGCTGGCCGAGGTGACCGGCATCACCGGCAGCGCGGGCGACTACACGGCGACCGTCACGGTCAAGCCGCGCTACGTCAACGAGAACTGCACCGCCTGTGGCGACTGCGAGCGCGCGGTCGACATGACCGTCGCCGACCCGTTCAACTACAAGCTCGGCCAGCACAAGGCGGCCTACCTGCCGAACGCGATGGCCTACCCGCAGCGCTACGTGCTCGACCCGGCGATCCTCGGCACGCCCGACGCCGAAAAAGCGAAGGCGGCGTGCAAGTACGGCGCGATCGACCTCGACATGAAAGAGGAGACGATCCAGGTCAAGGCCGGCGCGGTGGTGTGGGCGACCGGCTGGCAGCCGTACGACGCGGCGAAGATCCAGCCCTACGGCTATGGGCGCTTCAAGAACGTCATCACCAGCGTCGAATTCGAGCGCCTGGCCGACCCGCACGGCCCCACCGGCGGCAGGCTGCTGCGCCCCTCGGACGGCAAGGAGGCGAAGAACGTCGCCTTCATCCAGTGCGCCGGCTCGCGCGACGAGAACCA
>DYFW01000034.1:4206-25798 GCA_020725005.1 Thiobacillus denitrificans | reverse complement strand
ATGTTGATCGAGCCCATGATCGACGACAGGCCCATGATGTGCACGGCGAGAATCGTCAGGTCGTAGGAGATGCCGCCCTGGATGAACAAGGGCGGATACATCGTCCAGCCGCCCGCCACGGCGCCGCCGGGGAGCAGGAAGGACGTCAGCAGCATGAGGCCGGCGACCGGCAGCAGCCAGAACGCCCAGTTGTTCATGCGCGGGAACGCCATGTCGGGCGCGCCCAGCATCAGCGGCACCTGCCAGTTCGCGAACCCCGAGAACGCCGGCATGATCACGCCGAAAATCATGATCAGGCCGTGCATCGTGGTGAGCTGGTTGAAGAAGTCCGGGTTCGTCACCTGCAGACCGGGCTGGAACAGTTCGGCGCGGATCAAAAGCGCCATCGATCCCGCGGCGAACAGCATGATCAGCGCGAACATCAGGTACAGCGACCCGATGTCCTTGTGATTGGTGGTGGTCAGCCAGCGCATGATCCCGGTGGGATGGCCATGGCCGTGATCGTCGTGTGCGTGTGCGGCATCAGACATCGTATGCTCTCCTCTTGATAGTCGTTTTACTGCGCTGCGGGGGCGGCGGCCTCGGCCCCGGCAGCATCCGCGGCTGGCGCGGCCCCGGCGGCGGCGACCTGCGCCGCGCCCTTCTTCCTGGCCACCCAGGCGGCGTAATCCGCTTCCGAAACGACCTCGACGACGATCGGCATGAAACCGTGGTCCTTGCCGCAGAGCTCCACGCACTGCCCGCGGTAGGTGCCGATCTTGTCGGCCTTGAACCAGCTGTCGCGGATGAAGCCGGGGATCGCATCCTGCTTGGCGCCGAGCGCCGGCACCCACCAGGCGTGGAGGACGTCGTTGGCGGTGATCAGCAGACGCACGCGCTTGCCGACCGGCACCACCATCGGCTCGTCGACCTCGAGCAGGTAATGCTCGCCCTTGGGCTGGGTGTTTTCGATCTGCTCGCGCGGTGTGGCGAGGTTGCTGTAGAAGCTCACGCCTTCGTTGAGATAGTCGTAACCCCATTTCCACTGGTAGCCGGTGACCTTGATGGTGAGATCGGGGTTGGAGGTGTCCTTCATGTCGATCACCACCTTGGCGGCGGGATACGCCATGCCCATCAGGATCAGGAAGGGGATCACCGTCCACACGATCTCGACGGTCGTGTTCTCGTGGAAGTGCGCAGCCTGATGGCCGGCCGCCTTGCGGTGCTTGATGAGCGACCAGAACATGGCGCCGAACACCACCACGAAAATGCCCAGGCAGACCAGCATGATGAGGTTGTGCAGGTCGAACACGTGCTGCGCGACCGGGCTGGCCGGCGGCTGCAGGTTGTACGCCCAGTCCGCCAAAACGGACTGGCTCGTCGCCAGCGCCGCGCCCATGATCCCTGCGAGATGCCACTGCTTTTTCATCGTATCCCCCGTCCTCGTCTATCCATTTATTGGTGTTCGCTTGCGTCCGTCCTGGCCGCGGTCGCTGCGCGTCGTCTCATGCCTGCAACCGGCACCGGAGCGTGGCCGCCAGTTGCAGCCGCGCCTCGTCGCCAAGGTACTGCCCAACTTCTGTTGCGCGCCCGTGAGAACTGACGCTCAGCCGGCAGTTCCTGCCCCGGGTCACGCAACCGCAATTCACCTGCACCCACCGACGGTTCATCTCGCGGCGTCCGGACTGCCCGCCCCGCATCCATTCCAGCACCACCACGTCGCCGTCGATCACGAGCGACTCGTAGTCGCCTTCATGCCTGCGCAATTCACTCAAGGCCCAGGCCAGCAAGCCGATTTCCAGGCCGGCGAACGGCAGGACCAGCCAGTAGCCCAGGAACGCGAACGCGCTCGCCGTCATCAAGCACAATCCCGCCACGCTCCAGAAAAAGAGCCCTTGCTGTGGACGCGTCAGCGACCGGTTGGGGCGCGACCTGAAAACGTAGGCGCCTGCCGGTTCACTTCCACAGTCTTCCGTAGTCACCTGATTCCTATCCGACATGGCGGGACCGCTGCGGCATTCTGTCGCAGACGATAGCACGGGCGCGGGCCCGGGAACAAGACGATACGCGCGGTTAACTTATTGATTTATCGATAGAATATCGTTATTCGCGAGTATTCTGAAATACTCATGAATCAGGCAGGACGAGCGATGGGGCGGTCGTCATTTGCGCCGGCCCTTCGGGCTGGTAGGAAAATATCCCCAGGCAGGGTCCGGGGAGACGGGCCCGCAACGCGGCGATGTTTTCATCGCGGCACGCCATCGCCGGATCGATCGCGTTGCCGACCCAGCCACCCCATGCCAGGCCTCGCCGGGCAATGGACTCGGCCGTGAGCAGCGCATGGTTGAGACAGCCCAGGCGCAGCCCCACCACCAGCACCACCGGCAGCCCCAAGGCCTGCGCCAGATCGGCCATGTCCTGGTGTTCGTTGAGCGGCACGCGCCAGCCCCCCGCGCCCTCGGCCACCACCGCGTCGGCGCGCATTGCCAGCCGCGCCTGCGCCGCGCGGATCACATCGAGATCGATGCGCACGCCCGCCTGCGCCGCGGCGATGTGCGGCGCGATGGCCGGCTCGAACGCGTAGGGATTGACGTCGCGCACGGCGGCGGGCACGTTGGAGGCCGCCATCAGCGCGGCGACGTCTTCGTTGGGTTCGCCCGGCGCGTGCCCTGCCGCCACCGGCTTCATGGCGGCGACGCGCAGGCCCTGCGCACGCAGCGCGTGGACCAGCGCGACCGCCACGCGCGTCTTGCCCACCCCGGTGTCGGTGCCGGTGACGAAATACCCGCGCAGCGGCGCAGCCAGGCTCACCGTCCAGCCTTCCTGCTGTGGATTTTCATCTGGATCACCTGGCGCCCGTCCTCGCGCCGCGTCTTGTCGCCCGCCCAGGCGTGGCCGTAGACGACCTCGAACGTCGCCGGCAGGCGGCCGTTCACGCGATGCGTCTCGTAGGCGGCCTCCAGCTTCGCCCACGCCGACTTGCCGAACAGGCCGCGCCGCCGCGCCGCGGCGGCGTTGTGCGCGCCGATCGCCTTCAGATCACGCATCAGCGTCCTGAGGTCGGCGTAGGTCAGGGTCAGCATTTCCATTTCCATCACCGGGTTCGCGTAGCCGGCGTGGATCAGCATGTCGCCGATGTCGTGCAGGTCGGTGAAGCGGTTGACGTGCGGCGCGTCGTCGATGGTGCCGAACGCCGCGCGCAGCTCTTTCAGCGTGTCGGGGCCGAAAGTCGCGAACAGCAACAGCCCGCCGGGCGCGAGCACGCGCCGAACGCCCTGGAGCACCGCCTCGAGATCCTGCGCCCACTGCAGCGCGAGGCTCGACCAGACGAGATTCATGCTGTTGGCCGCCAGCGGCAGCCGCGCCATGTCGGCGCACACCAGGTGCGTCGCGCTCGCGGGCGGCGCGATGCGTTGCATCACACGCTGCGCCCAGCCCGGCTGCGGCAGTCGCGCGCGCGCCGCGGCGAGCATGGCCGGCGCGATGTCGAGCGCGTGCAGGCCCGCCGCCGGGTAGCGTTCGCGCAGCCGCACGAGGCCATGGCCGGTGCCGCAGCCGAGATCGAGCACGCGCGCTGGCGCCAGCGTCATGTAATCGAGCCGTTCGAACAGGCGGTCGCATACCTCGCGCTGCAGCACCGCGTGCGCGTCGTAGCTCGCCGCGGCGCGGTCGAACGCGCGCCGTACTTCGCCAAGATCGAGCGCATCCGGCGCGAAGGGGGAGTCGTGCGCTTCAGCCATGTGCGAAACGGCGGATCGCCGCCGCCACCTCCGGCGCGTGTGACAGATGCGGTGCGTGCGCCGCCCGCGGAATCTCCAGCAGCTGCGCGCGCGGCAACGTCGCCGCCAGCCAGGCGCCCGCGCCCCGCGGCGTCAGCGTATCGAGCGCGCCCTGCACCACCAGCGCGGGCGGCGCGACCGTCGCGGCGGCCGCGCGCAGATCGGTGTCGCGCAGGATCGCGAGACCCGCCGCGAGCGCGACGTCGCTCGCGGCGGGCGCCGCGAACAGGCGTTCGCGCAGTGCCTGCATGAGGGCCTTCTGGTCGGCCGCTCCGCGCGTCTGCAGGCTAAGGAAACGCAGCAGGGTTTTTTCCGGATCGGCGCGCAACGCCCCGGCAAAGGCGTCGAGATCGTCCGGCGCCATGCCGTGCGGCCAGTCGTCGGTCGCGAGGAATTTCGGCGTGGTGGCCAACAGCACCAGGCGCGCGACCTTGTGCGGCCAATCGCGCGCCGCGCGCAGCGCGACCTGGCCGCCGAGCGACCAGCCGGCGACGATCGCGCCGTCCGGCAACCCGCGCGCCAGGTCGTCGGCCCACGCGGCGAGCGTGTTGTCCGGCAAGGCGCCGCGTCCGCCGTGGCCGGGCAGATCCGGCGCGCGCACGTCGAAATCCTGCGCCAGTTGCGCCGACAAGGCATCGAACACCCGCGCGTTCATGCCCCAACCGTGCAGCAGCGTGAGAACCGGCCTAGGCGAGGTCACGCAGTGCCTCCACCAGGCGCGCGAGGTCGGCCTCGCTGTGCGCCGCCGACAGCGAGATGCGCAGCCGCGCCGTGTTCGCCGGCACCGTCGGCGGCCGGATCGCCGGCACCAGGAGGCCGCGTTCGAGCAGGGCCTGCGACAACCGCAGCGCGTCGTCGTTGGCGCCGACGACCAGCGGCTGGATCGGCGTGTCTGACGGCAACAGCGCGCCGACGTTCAGATCGGCCAGCCCCGCACGCAGATGCGCGACGTGGTTCGCCAGCCGCGCGCGCCGCGCATCGCCCGCCTCGATCTGGCGCAGGCTCTCCGTGAGGCACGCGGCGAGCAGCGGCGGCGACGCGGTGGTGTAGACGTAGGGGCGCGCCTTCTGCACCAGCCAGTCGACCACGTCGGCGTGCGCCGCCACCGCGGCGCCGGCTACGCCCGCGGCCTTGCCGAGCGTGGCGAGGTAGATCACGCGCTCGCTCGCGCGCGCGCGTTCGGTGAGCCCGCCGCGGCCGCCGTTCAGCACGCCGAAGCCGTGGGCGTCGTCGAGATAGAGCCAGGCGTCGTAGCGCTCGGCGAGGTCGAGCAGGGCATCGACCGGCGCGACGTCGCCGTCCATGCTGAATACCAGGTCCGACACGATGAGCTTGTCGGCCGCCGTGCTCGCCGCGAGCTGGCCTTCGAGTTGCGCCAGGTCGAGATGCCGGTAACGATGGCAACGCGCGCCCGACAGCTGCGCCGCGTCGATCAGCGAAGCGTGGTTGAGCTTGTCGGCGAAGATTTCGCCCTGCCTGCCGGCGAGCGACGTCAGTACGCCGAGATTGGCAAGGTAGCCGGCGGAAAACAGCAGCGCCGCCGGCTTGCCGACGAAGCGCGCGAAGGCCGCTTCGAAGTCGCCGTGAAAGCGGTGGTGGCCGGTGATGAGATGCGCCGCCCCCGCGCCGACGCCGCACTGCCCGAGCGCCGCGTGCGCCGCGGCCGTCAGCGCCGGATCGGCGGCAAGGCCGAGGTAGTCGTTGCTGCAGAAGGACACGACGGGACGGCCGTCGAGGATGACATGCGCGCCCTGCGCGCCGTCGAGCACGCGGCGGCGACGCACGAGATGCTCGTCCCGCAACTGCGCCAGCCCCCGCTGCAGGCGGCTCAGTCCGGCAAAGCGCATCGCCGGATCACCTCAAAGCGGCGTGAGGCCGAGCGTCTCGAACAGCCGCTGGTCGCGCTCCCACGCGGGATTGCCGGTGGTCAAGAGCTTCTCGCCGTAGAAGATCGAGTTGGCGCCGGCGAGGAAGCACAACGCCTGCACCGCGTCGCTCATCTGCTGGCGCCCGGCCGACAGGCGCACGAAACTCTGCGGCATGCAGATCCGCGCCACCGCAACCGTGCGCACGAACTCGAGCGGGTCGAGCGCCTCGGTGCCGGCGAGCGGCGTGCCCTCGACCTGCACCAGGAGGTTGATCGGCACCGACTCCGGCTGCGGATCGAGGCTCGCCAGTTGCGCGATGAGCCCGGCGCGCTGGGTGCGCGATTCGCCCATGCCGACGATGCCGCCGCAGCACACGTGCAGGCCGGCGTGGCGCACGCGCTCGAGCGTGTCGAGGCGGTCCTGATAGTCGCGCGTGGTGATGATCTCGCCGTAGAACTCGGGCGCGGTATCGAGGTTGTGGTTGTAGTAGTCGAGGCCGGCCGCCTTCAGCTGCTCGGCCTGGCCGTCCTTCAGCATGCCCAGCGTCGCGCAGGTTTCCAGCCCCAGCGCGCGCACCGAGCGCACCATGTCGAGCACCGGTTCGAGGTCGCGCTGCTTCGGGCCGCGCCACGCGGCCCCCATGCAGAAGCGCTGCGCGCCGGCGGCCTTGGCGGCACGCGCAGCGGCCAGTACGGCGTCGAGGTCGAGCAGGCCCTGGTTCTCGACGCCGGCGTCGTAGCGCGCCGACTGCGGACAGTAGCCGCAGTCCTCCGGGCAGCCGCCGGTCTTGATCGACAGCAGCGTGGACAGCTGCACGCGGTTGGGGTCGAAATGCGCGCGGTGCACGGTCTGCGCCTGGAACAGCAGGTCGGCGAAGGGCAGCGCGAACAAGGCCTCGATGTCGGCGACCGAGCGGCGCACGGCGGGGGGTGTCATGTCATTCATTGATGGCAACGTCCAGGGTGATGTCTTCCCACGGCTCGCGCGCGGCCTTGACGATGTCGACCAGCGCCCAGGGCACGATGATCGCGACCGCGATCCCGAGCACCAGCATCAGTCCCTGCCAGCCGCCCAGCAGGCCGTAGAGGATCTGACCGAACACGACCATGCTGCCCATCACGCCGTAAAAGCGGTAGCCTGCCCACTTGTTGTAATGCACGGTGCGCGGATTCGGGTGGTGCGCGATGCTCGCGTAGACGAAGATCGACGCGCCGAGCCAGATCATGATCGGCGGCAGCGACAGCACGAAGGGCAGAAAGCCGATGTTGTGGCTGGCGAGCAGCTTGCCGAGCAGCAGCGCCGTCAGCGAAATCAGCAACGCCGCGACGGTGATGAGGTTGAACAACTGCGCCGCAAAGCGCGAAGAGGAGGCGGAAATGACGCGTTTGGCTCGCATGGCGCCATTGTCGGGGCCGGCGCTTTGGCTGTCAAACGCTCTGCAGCCATAAATTGAACATTCGATCAATATTTAATCACCTGCTGCCGTCTGCCTGCCTGTTGTGCGGCGCGGCCACGACGACCGGCCCGCTGTGCCCCGGCTGCCGTGCCGACCTGCCCTGGCACCGCGCGCCGGCCTGTCCGCAGTGCGCGCAGCCCGTCCCCGACGGCCAGCCGTGCGGCGCCTGCCTCCGGCATCCGCCGGCTTTCGACCGCACCGCCGCGGCGCTGGTCTACCGCTTCCCGGCGGACCGCATGATTCCCCGGCTCAAGTACCACGGCCAGCTCGCCCTCGCCCCGGCGCTCGGCGATTGCCTTGCCGACGTGCTCGCCGGGGCGCCGCGGCCCGACCGCGTCGTGCCGATGCCGCTGCACCCCGCCCGCCTGCGCGAGCGCGGCTTCAACCACGCCACCGAAATCGCCCGCAGCGTGACGCGCCGGCTCGGCCTGCCGCTCGATCTCGACAGCTGCCGCCGCATCCGCGACACCCCGCCGCAGAGGGGCCTCGGGCACGACGCGCGGCGCCGCAACCTGCGCGGCGCGTTCGCCTGTAGCGCCGAGCTTGGCGGCGAGCGCGTCGCCGTCGTCGACGACGTGATGACGACCGGCACCAGCCTCGACGAACTGGCGGCGGCGCTCAAGCGCGCCGGCGCGGCCGAGGTGGACTGCTGGGTGGTGGCGCGGGCGCTGCCGCCGGGCGAGCCGGCCTGAGCGCCCGCGGCCTCAGCCGAGGATTTCCTCCACCGCGAAGATGCGCCGGTGCTCGCGCATGGCGTAGCGGTCGGTCATGCCGGCGATGTAGTCGGCCACCGCGCGCGCGCCTTCGAGCGATTCGCGCGCCTGGTGCTCGGGCGGCAAGAGGCGCGCGTCGCCGGTAAAAGCGGTGTAGAGATCGCTGATGATGCGGCTGGCCTTGGCGCTCATGCGCGCGACCTTGTAGTGGCGGTACAGGTGATGCAGGAGGAAGCGCTTGAGTTCGCGGTGCTCGTCGAGCAGCGCGGGACTGAAGGCGGCCAGCGGCGGCGCGGCGCGCACGTCGTCGAGGCTCGCGACGCCGCTGGCCTGGATATTGGCGCGCGTGGTGTCGACGAGATCGAGGATGAGTGTGTTGATGATGCGGCGCACGGTTTCGGTCACCACGCGGCGGCCGGCGAGACGCGGGTACTGCGCGCGCACGGCGTCGAGGTGGCGCGCGAAGAGCGGCACGCCTTCGAGCTGTTCCAGCGTGATGAGGCCCGAGCGCAGGCCGTCGTCGACGTCATGGTTGTTGTACGCGATCTCGTCGGCGAGATTGGTGATTTGCGCTTCCAGCGAGGGCTGCCGCCGCTCGAGGAAGCGCGCCCCGACGTCGCCGAGCTTCTCGGCGTTGGCGCGCGAGCAATGCTTGAGGATGCCCTCGCGCGCCTCGAAGGTGAGATTGAGGCCGTCGAACTCGGCGTAGCGCTCCTCGAGCAGGTCGACCACGCGCAGCGACTGCAGGTTGTGCTCGAAACCGCCATGCTCGCGCATGCAGGCGTTCAGCGCGTCCTGCCCGGCGTGGCCGAAGGGCGTGTGGCCGAGATCGTGCGCGAGCGCCAGCGTCTCGACCAGGTCTTCGTTGAGATTCAGCAGGCGCGCGATGGTGCGGCCGATCTGCGCGACTTCCAGGCTGTGGGTGAGCCGGGTGCGGAACAGATCGCCCTCGTGGTTCACGAACACCTGCGTCTTGTATTCGAGCCGGCGGAACGCGGTGGAATGGATGATGCGGTCGCGGTCGCGCTGGAACTCGGAACGCGGCGCGGCCGGCGGCTCGGGATGCCGGCGTCCGCGCGACTGGCTGGAATGGGCGGCGTAGGGAGCGAGCGACGATTCCATGCCGGGGTCCTCAATGCGGCGCGGTCAGCACGCCAGCCAGCACATCCGTGGGCACCTCGCCCGTGATCACCGCCTCGCCCAGTTGCTTCAAGAGCACGAAGCGCATCTTGCCGGCCTCGACCTTCTTGTCGTGGCCCATGTATTCGAGGTACTTCTCCACGCCCAGGTCCGGCGCGACGTCGGGCAGGCCCGCCGCGCGGATGAGCGCGCGTATGCGGGCGACGTCCGCTGCCGAGAGCCAGCCCATGCGTTGCGACACCTGCGCCGCCAGCACCATGCCGGCGGCCACCGCCTCGCCGTGCAGCCAGACGCCGTAGCCCATGCCGGTCTCGATCGCGTGACCGAAGGTGTGGCCGAGGTTAAGAATCGCGCGTATGCCGCCCTCGCGCTCGTCCTCGCCCACCACCTGCGCCTTGATTTCGCACGAACGGTAGATCGCGCGGGCGATCGCCGCCGGGTCGAGCGCGCGCAGCTTTGCCATGTTGGCTTCCAGCCAGGCGAGGAAACCGGCGTCGCGGATGAGGCCGTACTTGATGACTTCGGCAAGCCCCGCGGACAGCTCGCGCGCCGGCAGCGTCTTCAGCGTGTCGGTGTCGGCGAGCACGGCCTTGGGCTGGTAGAAGGCGCCGATCATGTTCTTGCCGAGCGGATGGTTGATGCCGGTCTTGCCGCCCACCGAGGAATCGACCTGCGACAGAAGCGTGGTGGGAATCTGGAGGAAGGGCACGCCGCGCTGGTAGCACGCCGCGGCAAAGCCCGTCATGTCGCCGATCACGCCGCCGCCCAGCGCGATGAGCGTGGTCTTGCGCTCGGCGCGCTCGGTGAGCAGCGCGTCGAAAATGCGATTCAGCGTTTCCCAGTTCTTGTACGCCTCGCCGTCAGGCAGCACCACGCACGCCACTTTCACCCCGGCGCCTTCGAGCGTCGACGTCAGCCGCGGCAGGTACAGCGGCGCCACCGTGGTGTTGGTCACCACCATCACGCGCTTCTGCGCCAGGTGCGGCACGATCAGGTCTGCCTGGCCGAGCAGGCCGGGGCCGATGTGGATGGGGTAGGAACGGTCGCCGAGATCGACGCTGAGGGTTTGCATGAGTAGGCCAGGCAGGGTCAACTTTTCCAGATTGTACCCAAACGCCCTCGACGCGCCCGCCGCCGCCGGAAAACGGCCGTCCGTCGGAAACCCGCGCATGAAAACCCGGCAGACCTGTTGAAACCCCGACGCTCGCCGATAAAACCCTTGGCACCCCGCCGTCCCCTACCGAAAGGCGCCGACATCATGGTACTGACCCTGGCGATCTGGGCCTCCCTTGCGATGGCCGTGGCCGCGTTTGCGGCGATCTACCTCGTCTTGCGCATCCGGCAAGCCCACGAAGAAACCCTGCAGCACACCGCCGAGGAAGAGGACGTCTACCGCCTCGCCAAGGCGCGCCTCATCCATCGACGCGAACTCAAGCAGCGCGCCTCCGACCCCCTCACGGCGATCTTCGGCGTGGATACGCCCACGCACCTGCGCCTGCGCTGAGCGCCCGGCGAGAAACCCGCCTCCCGATCCCGCCGGCGAATTGTCCGGCCGGCCTGGCCCGCGGCGGCCGGGCCGGCACCGCTTTGCATCGCGGCCCGCGCGCGCCCATAATCCCCGCATGTACGCCCGCCCCGCCCCCGACCTTGCTGTCATGCCGCCCGTGTCGATCGAGCGGATTGCCGCCGCCAGCGTGCGGCTCAGGGCGCGATCGCCCCGGTAGGCGGCGCATGGACCACTTCGACCCCGCGCGCATCTCCGTCGTCATGCCCTGCCACAACGCCGCGACGACCGTGGCCGAGGCGGTCGCGAGCGTGCTGGGACAGACCTACCCGCAGGTCGAGCTCGTGGTCGTCGACGACGGCTCGACCGACGGCTCGACCGAAATCCTGCAGCGGCTGGCCGCCGAGCACCCGGACCGCCTCAGCCTCGTCCACCAGGTGCGCGCCGGGCCCTTCGCCGCGCGCAACGCCGGGCTGGTGCACGCGCACGGCAACTTCGTCGCCTTCCTCGACGCCGACGACCTGTGGCACCCGGACGCGCTCGCCCGCCTGCACCACGCCCTGCAGGCCGCCGGCGCCGACCTCGCCACCTGCAACTGGCAGGACTTCGGCGAAGCCGCGACCGACACCGAAGCCCACGGCCTGCCCGACCTCGACGCCGCCGACGCCGCGCGCCACCTGCTCGAACACGGCGCCTGGCCGATCAACGCCGTGCTGGTACGCCGCCCGCTGGTCGACGAGGCGCGCGGATTTTCCGAGCGACTCCCCACCGCGATGGACGACGACCTGTGGCTGCGCCTGCTCGCGCGCGGCCCCCGCCTCGCGCGCGTCAACGAAGTGCTCGCCTACCGCCGCCGCCATCTGCGCGGCCGTGCCGGCGTGCCGCGCTGGCGCCAGGTGTTCGACAGCGTCGCCGTACGGCGCGACTTCGTCCACCACCACCCCGAACTGGTCGAACGTATCCCCCCGGCCCGCCTGCATGCCCTGATCCACGATCCCCTGCTGCGCGAGGCCTACCGCTGCCACTGGCGCAACGACACCGACTCCGCCCGCCGCCTGTTCCGCCGCGCCTTCCGCAAGGCCAACTGGAAAGCCGGCGACCTCAAGCACCTCGTCGCCAGCCTGCTGCCCGCGCCGCTCTACCGCACCCTGGTCGACACCGTGACGCGGCGGCGGAGCGTGCGGCTCGACAGCTGACGCCCGACAACACCCGCACCGGGCACTCCGGTTCGCCGCGCCATGGCAGCCTCCCACTGGCACACGCCTTGCTGTCACAAGGTGGCCTTACAATAGGCGAACCGATCGCGGCTTTTCCCGGGGCTCCGGTCAACATGACCATGTCACCAGCGGCCAGGGAAACGCGGTTCATCATTCAGATAAACAAATCCCGCGCCGAAGCCGGGATGTCGTCATAGCTGGCCGCTTTTCAACGCTGTACGTTGGAAAGCAGGCAGGGGGAAGGAAACGGGCTCAACAGCCAAGCGCCCGACAAGCATGCTCACCATCGCCAAGAACCTTTACGACTACCGCGAACTGATGGCCACGCTGGCGTGGAAGAACATCGCCATGCGCTACAAGCAGGCCTACCTCGGCATCGCCTGGGCCATCCTCAAGCCGGTCATGCTCATGTTGATCTTCACCCTGGTGAAGAGCTTCGTCGGCATCGACAGCGGCGACATTCCCTATCCCGTGCTGGTGTTCGCCGCGCTCATGCCCTGGACCTTCTTCCAGGAATCCACCTCCGAGGGCGTCAACAGCGTGGTCGGCAACACCGCGCTGGTGAAAAAGATCTACTTCCCGCGCGAAATCTTCCCCATCACCGCCGTGCTCACCAAGCTCGTCGAACTCGGCATCAATTTCGTCATCCTCGCCGCGCTCATGGCCTGGTACGGGATGATGCCCACTGTCTACATCCTGTGGGTGCCGCTCATCATCGCCTACACCATCCTGGCAGCCCTCACCATTGCCTTCATCGGCGCCGCCGTCAACGTCTACTACCGCGACATCGGCCAGGCGCTGCCCGTGCTGCTCTCGCTGCTGATGTACGCCTCGCCGGTCATCTATCCCCTGCAACTGGTGAAAGACAAGCTGCTCGTGCAACAGGCCGCCGGCGAATGGTCGAATGCGCTCTACACCCTGTACACCCTCAACCCGCTCGCCGGCATCATCGACGCCTTCCAGAACGTCGTCCTGCGCGGCGCGGCGCCGGACCTCAACGCCATGATCCCGGGTGCGGTGGCGATCGCAATCCTGCTGCCGCTGAGCTACCTCTATTTCAAGCGCGCCGAAAGCTATTTCGCCGACGTAATATGAGTCCCCAGTCGTGGCCATAATTGAAGTCGACACCTCACCAAGGAATACTTCCCAACATCAAGGAGCCCTGAAAATGAGACTCACAATTGAACAAATCGCCGAAGAAGCGCTTTCTCTCCCCAGCGAGGCGCGGGCTTTGCTTGCCGATCGCCTCGTAGAAAGTCTCGACCCACTGGAGGACGGCTATATACGGCAGCTTTGGATTGCGGAAGCGCGCACCCGCCGTGATGACGTCCGAACTGGCCTGGTCAAAGCAGTTCCCGGTCAGGAAGCGCTGGATCGCGTTCGGAAATCGGTCACACGATGAGATTCGAGTTTCACCCGGAGGCGCTCGCCGAATACGAAGATGCCGCCCGTTATTACGCGGGGTGTCAGAAAGGGCTGGAGCTTCGGTTCATTGCTGCCGTCGAACATGTCATCCAGCAGATTATCGAATCGCCCGAGCGTTGGCCGGTGCTGGAAGAGGATATTCGGCGATGCCTTACCCGCGTCTTTCCTTACGCAGTGCTCTACTCGGTTGAAACCGATTACATACTCATCATCGCGCTGATGCACAGCCACCGCGAGCCCGGGTATTGGCGCAAACGTATCGCAAATCCTGCCGACTGACCCCGCTACCCACTGACAACCAATCCCATGCCCGTCATCGAAGTCAGCCACCTCACGAAGGAATACCGCCTCGGCGCCCTGCAGGGCCTGAAGCAGACCCTGCTCAACGCCGGCGCGCGGCTCATGGGCAAGGACATTCCCGAGCGCCCCATGTTCAAGGCGCTGGACGACATCAGCTTTTCCATCGAACAGGGCGAAGTCGTCGGCATCATCGGGCACAACGGCGCCGGCAAATCCACCCTGCTCAAGATGCTCGCCCGCATCAGCACCCCCACCCGCGGCTCGGTCAAGGTCAACGGCCGCATCGCGCCGCTCATCGAAGTCGGCGCCGGCTTCGTGCCCGACTTCACCGGGCGGGAAAACGTCTACCTCAACGGCGCCATCCTCGGCATGTCGAAAAAGGAAATCGACAAGAAGTTCGACGAGATCGTCGACTTTGCCGAGATGGCGGAATTCATCGATACCCCGGTCAAGCGCTACAGCTCGGGCATGCAGGTCAAGCTTGCCTTTGCCGTGGCCACCAGCATCGAGTCGGAAATTCTGATCGTGGATGAAGTGCTGGCGGTGGGTGATCTGGCTTTTCAGCGTAAAAGCTTTGGTCGCATGATGGAATTGATTCGCGATAAAAACCGCGCCGTGTTGATAGTGAGCCACAATATCAGGCAGATCGAGCGAATCTGCACACGCGCCTTTATGCTCGACCATGGTCATTTGGCGGCGGACGGTTCGGTGTCAGACGTATGCGAGAAATTTTTCAGCGGCAGTAATGAAAAGATCGCCCAAGACACGGTAAAGACCAGCCGAGCCCGCGTGCGTGCGTCGGGTGAAGCAGAATTCCTGTCGATTCATGTTGTCGACAAGAACAACGACCCCGTCGACGAGATACGTGTTGGTGCCCCATTGCGGGTACGTGTGCGTTTTCGCCTCGATGTGCCACTTGAAAAACCGGAACTGATCATTGGCACGCATACGACAGATTTTTTCTATCTGACGGCGTCATCAACCGCGGTATTGGATGCACGGCCCGATTTTGAGGTGGGCATACACGAGGTCGATGTCACCTTCCAGCAATATCCTCTCGCCGCTGGCACTTACTGTCTGAGATTCGCGATTTACGACAAGGATAGGCGCGCGATATTCATCGGGGACAACCTGAGTACGTTCAAAGTAACTTCTCCCGCATATGAAGCCAAGGAGGATAGCCATCGGATGCTCGATATACCGGCGACCTGGCGAATAAAGGAACGCCAGTTTCACGCGCATCCCGAATTGAATGCGCAGCGCGCCATACGGACAAGCTGACAACATTTCCCGAAACCACGACCCTCATTGATGGTTAGGCCGGCCACTACAAACACCATGCGTATTCTCTACGCCAGCGAACGCCCCCCTTACCCTTTCTTTCTGGGTGGCGCCGCACGTGCGGCGCACATGCTGCTGGTGCGGATGGCCGCCATGCCGGATATGGCTTGCGAAGCAGTCGGCTCGCGCGACTACCCGGTCACGCCCTGGCGCTTTCCCGATACGGCCGACCACCGCGCGCTTGGTATCCATTCAGTCGACCCGGCTCGGTGCGAACTCGATTGCGGCTATCGCGTCCGGCTGCTGCCGAACTTCTATCCATCGCTCGCTGCCGAGATCGAGCGCACCCGCCCCGACCTGGTCTGGTCACAGCTTGAAGGCGCGCTGCCCGTGCTAAGAACCGCGCACCGGCATCGAGTGACAGGCCTGTGTTATGTGCACGATGCCGAGTTCGACCCGAATGAAATGCGCGAAATCGCTTCCTTCGATTGCCACCTGGTGGCAAGCAGTCGCTTTCTGGCCGGGAAGATTCTGCAGGTGACTGGCCACCATGCCGAAGTGCTCTACCCGCCGGCAGAGCTTTTTTTCGACACGCCGGGTGACCCGAATGGCGTTGTGACGATGATCAACCCCCACCCGGTGAAGGGGCTGGATACCTTCATCGAAATCGCACGGCGGCTGCCTGCCGTGAACTTCCTGCTGCAGGAATCCTGGAAACTCGACGCGGCAGCGCTGGCCAACCTTCGCGAGCGTCTGGCAGCCCTGCCGAATGTACGTTTCGCCCACCGGGTGTCGGACATGCGCGGCGTGTATCGCCAAACCCGCCTGCTGATCGTGCCGTCGCGCTGGGAAGAAGGTTTCGGCATGGTGGCGCTCGAGGCCGCGTCATGTGGCATACCCGTCATCGCGAGCCGGCGCGGCGGGCTGCCCGAGGCCGTCGGCGACGGCGGACTGCTGGTCGACGACTACCAGAACGTGGATGCCTGGGTCACGGCGATCGAGAGCGTGCTTGGCGACACCGCACACTACCGGGACCTGTCGCAACGGGCGCGCCGCCACGCCGCGTCCGACACGTTCAACCCGGATGCACTGGCGCACCGCTTGCAAGGCATTCTGCAGCGCGTACCCGATCGGCCGGGCTGGCTCACACGGCGGGCATTCGAGGCACGCCGGCGCGTGCGCGACTGGCCCTTGCTTCGCCGGTTTGTCTGACATGAAAAATCTGCCCGAACGCCACCGATGCCGTTGAGGATTCCACGATGATCGCGCCCGCCCGATTCTTCACCCTTTGCGCTGCCCTCGCTTTGGCAAGTTGCGCCCCGGCCGAACGCGAGTTGACGGTGTTCGTGGACATCACCGCCCAATCCGGTCTCGCCAATTACGAAGGCATGACCCACGGCGCCGCGTGGGGCGACTACGACGGCGACGGCCTGCCCGACCTGTACGTGACCAACCACCTCAAGCAGGCGATGCTGTTTCGCAACCTGGGCGGCGGCCGCTTTGCCGACGTGACCGGACAACTGTTTGCGCCGAACGATCTGGGCGGCGACAAGCACGGCGCGGCGTGGGCCGATTTCAACAACGACGGCCGGCCCGACCTCGCGCAGTTGACCGGGGCGATCCAGGGCGTGGGCGAAGAACCCAAGCGGCTGTTCGTCAACGCAGGCGGCAAGCTGGTCGAGCGCGCGGTGGAACTCGGCGTCGACAACCCGCCGGGGCGCACCCGCATGCCCTTGTGGCTGGACGTCGACGGCGACGGCAAGCTCGATCTGTTTCAGGGGGCGGAAGCGCGCTTCGACGATCTGACGCCGCCCTTCCTGTTCGCGCAGCAGGCGGGCCGCTTTGCCGACGCGACGGCGAAACTCCAGCCCGCCTCGCGCGCGGCGCCCTTCTGCGTGCTCACCGAACTCACCGGCGACCGCCACCCCGAAGTCGTCTGCCGCCTGATGGGCAAGGGCCGGCCGGTGCAGGTGTTCGATACCTCGGTTTCGCCCGCGCGAACGCTCGACCTGCTGCCCGATACCGCGTTCGAGGACATCGTTGCCGGCGACTTCGACAACGACGGCCGCATCGACCTCTTCCTCGCGCGCAAGAACCCCGGCGGCCGGGTCGCGCTGGCGCGCAGCGGCGACAAGGCGCTGACGGCGCAGATCGAATTGAGCGCCAGAAACGCCGCCGAGCCGAAGGCGTTCCGCTTCAACAGCCGTGGCACCCTGCGTGTCACGGTGGCCGGGCAGCACGCAGGCGAACTCGATGTGGCGGACGTGAAGCTCGGCCAGGCGGGCGCCAGCCCGGCTGCGCTGGAATTCGAACTGTCCCCCGAGGGCGCGCGCGGCCTGCCCCAGCCCCCGGGCGGCGACCGCCCCGCCGTGCTCATCGGCAGCACGCGCCCCGGCCAGTGGCAGCTCGAATTTCACGCCCGCCCCGAAGTCTTTGGCGGCAAGGCGAAGCCGCGCCATGTCCACGTGCGCATCCATTCGACCGAGGCGATCGACGACGTCGAAGCGCTCGGCGACGGCGCCAGGGACGAAACCGCGCCGCAGCGCCTCTTCATGAACCGCGACGGCAAGCTCGTCGAGGAAGGCGACAAGCGCGGCGTGAACGCGGTGCCGGTCGCGGCGGTGAACGCGGTCGCCGGCGACTTCGACAACGACATGGACCTGGACATCTTCATCCTCGGCTCGGGCGACGCGGGCAAAACCCCGAACCGCCTGCTGCTCAACGACGGCAAGGGCAAGTTCCAGGTCGTGCGCGCCGCCGGCGGCGCGGCGGGCCTGCTCGCGGGCGTGGGCGACTCGGTCACCACGGCGGACATCGACGGCGACGGCTTCCTGGACATCCTGACGGCCAGCGGCGGCAGCATGGGCCGCAGCCTGGGGCTGCCCTCGGACAACGGGCGCTACCAGCTCTTCCGCAACGTCGGCAACGGCAACCACTGGCTCAAGATCGACCTGGAAGGCACCCGCTCCAACCGCGACGGCATCGGCGCCATCGTGCGCGTGACCGCGGGCGGGGTGACTCAGACGCGGGTGCAGGACGGCGGCGTGCACGAGCGCGGGCAGAACCATGCGCGCCTGCACTTCGGGCTGGCCAAGCACACGCGAATCGACAAGATCACCGTGCAGTGGCCGAGCGGGGTGGTACAGGAATTGCGAGGGATCAAGGCCAATCAGGTGCTGCGGGTCAGGGAACCGGAGTAAAGCGAACACCAAGACACGACGCACACGAAGAAGGTCTTGGCCCCCACAGGCCAAGTGACTTTTTTACATAGCGGTCGGCAATAGGGGAACGAAGGGGAGTTCTATGAATGAGATGCTTCACGCCCCGCATGGGGGGGGGGGACTGAGCGCGGTGCAACCCACAGCAACGCCGCCACGCGTTGCTGTACTGGTGCCCTGCTACAACGAGGCTGTGACAATCGGCAAGGTCGTGCGCGATTTTCGGTCTGCCCTGCCGCACGCAACCGTTTACGTGTACGACAACAATTCCAAAGACGGCACTCGACAAGAGGCGACCCAGGCCGGCGCCATCGTGCGCGGTGAACCCCTGCAAGGCAAAGGCAACGTCGTGCGAAGGATGTTTGCCGACATCGAGGCCGACATCTATGTGTTGGTAGACGGGGATGACACCTACGATGCATCTGCCGCGCCCCGTCTGATCGATCTGCTGGAGGCAGAATCGCTCGATATGCTCAATGCCGCCCGCGTCACTGAAATCAAGGAAGCCTATCGACCGGGACACCGCCTGGGCAATCTGATGCTCACAGGCATGGTGCAGCAGATTTTTGGCAAGCGCATCGGCGACATGCTGTCGGGTTATCGGGTTTTTTCGCGACGCTTCGTAAAATCCTTCCCGGCGTTGTCCAGCGGCTTTGAAATCGAGACCGAGCTGACGGTCCATGCCCTTGAGTTGCGCATGCCGATTGCCGAAGCCCCGACGCATTACAAGGACAGACCGGAAGGCTCGGTCAGCAAGTTGCGTACGTTCCGAGATGGGTTCCGAATCCTTAAGACCATCGCAATCCTGCTCAAAGAGGAACGCCCGCTGCAGTTCTTTTCCTGGATATTCGGGGTGCTGGCTGTGACCTCCGTGCTCCTTGCATGGCCGGTCGTCACCGAATACCTGCGCACAGGGCTGGTGCCACGTTTCCCCACCGCCATCCTCGCAACAGGCACCATGCTGCTGGCTTTTCACAGTCTTTTCAGCGGTCTGGTCCTTGATACCGTAACGCACGGCCGACGTGAGATGAAGCGCATGGCCTACCTGGCTATTCCGCGGCACTTTTTTGCGGATATGCCGCCTTCAACCAATGAGCCCCATGGCCACTCACACTGAGCCAGGCTTGCGCCGCCAGTTTGCCCGCTTCGCATCCGTCGGAGTACTCGGCTTCATCGTCGACGCCATGGTGCTCTATGCATGCATCAAAGGGCTCGGACTTGGCTTGTATGCAGGGCGCCTCGTATCGTACCTGTGTGCGGCGACGACCACCTGGTATCTGAACCGGCGAATGACATTTGCCCATTGCGACCAGACTGCCCCCGCCAAGCAATGGTTGCGCTTTCTGGCGACTAATGGTGTGGGTGGGTTGGTCAATTACGGCAGCTACAGCATTGTCGTTGCGACCCTACACGCCGGGATGCTTGTCCCGCTGCTTGGCGTGGCAGTCGGATCCATCGCGGGGCTGTTTTTCAATTTCACGGCTTCGCGTCTTTTTGTGTTCAAGGCGCACCTGGCCAGCACGCGCGGCACTGAGACAGTGCACCGCCAATCATGACCATGACCGTTCTGCTCCAATGAAACCGCTTGCCTCCTCAGCGCTTCGTGACAGCTTTCTTCGATTCGGCGAACGCGGCCTGCAAGCAGCCGCACTCGCGTTGCTGGCCTTGCTGCTCGTCAAGGCGGCCGTAGACATCAGCCACCATTTCGATTCCTGGTGGTATCACTTGCCTTGGGCCGCGCGACTCGTTGGCCTCGTTGGTGCCGATGCCTATCTGTTCGAGCCCATCGCCGCAGCACGCTATGATGGTTTCCCACTCTTGCCTGAGCTCCTGCAAGGCTTGGCGTGGCGCCTAACCGGTCGGGTAGAAAGCGCAAACCTCATCAACTTCGTCGCACTGGTTGCATTCATCGCTTTCTTGCGCCACTTCTTTCGTGTGTCCTGGTGGCTCGCGGTACCGGCATTGCTGGCCGTTCCGCTGGTGCAAGCCCACGCAACGTCGACCTATGTCGACCTGATCGCCAACCTTGCGATGGCGGCGATGGTGTTGCTGGCCTATCTGTTCTATGCCAAGCCCGACACAGTCCGGCCTGCACCCCTGGTGGTGCTTGGCCTATGTGCATTCATCGCGGCCCATAGCAAGTTTCAGCTTATTCCACTTGTGGCGATCGCATCAGCGTTTGCCGCCATCCCCATCTTGCGACAAATGCTTGCCAGACCCGCCACCGACGGAATGGCCCGCAGACCTGCACTGGCGCTCATTGTGTTCGCGTTGGCGCTGTCGGCCGTTTTTTGGGTGCCGCTCAAGAACTTGTACCTGCACGGAAACCCCGTTTACCCCATACAAATCAGCGTCCTCGGCCATAAGCTCAACGGCCCCGAAATGCTGCCGCCGGAGGACCTCGGTGGCGGTGCAATTGAAAGTTCGAATCGGGTCACCAAGTGGTTTTACTCGGTTACCGAAATAGGGATGGGCGATATCCGCAATGTCAAGCGCTGGACTCTAGATTCTGCCGCGCCCGAGGGTTCCCCGCTCGGCATTCAGGGGGGGCTGTTCGGCGCATACGTGATTTTGAATTTACTGGTTTTCGCATGGCTGGCAGCGCGGATCCCGCGCAGGGAGCGCTTCGTGGCCGTGGCGTTCGTCGGCTTGGTCACGGTGCTGGCGGCAGTGATGCCGGCCTCGCATTTGCTCCGCTACTACATGTTCTGGTTTATCGCCCTGATCAGCTTGAACCTGTATCTGCTCACGCAGCAACATGCGACCGCGCCGAATCTGGTGGCCGGGGGTATCTGCATGGTATTCGTATTGATCGTAATCGATGCCACCGACCAGAATTTCGTCCGGCCGCAGTTCCGCAGCACGAGCGATCTGCTCGCTGAGCGTGTAGACCAGCGAATTCTGGCGCAGTTGCGCGACGCCGAGCCCGTTTGCCTGGCGCTGGACGCTGCCAGTCAACCGTTCCTTTATGCATCGATCTGGCATCCTGGCACCAATTATTCGATCAAGGCGGGTCCGTTCAAACCTGTCTACTCGAACGAGGTAGTACAGACATGTGAAAACAGGCGCGTGGTTTTTACGCCTAGACAATAGACAAGAACCGAGACAAGGACACAGTATGTTTTTCTGGCGCAAGCAGAAGCCCAGCTACGAACGCGCGATGGACTGGTTCAAGGCCAACATGGTGCCCGGCCAGGGCATCATCGTGCACACCCGGCAGCCGGTGCCCTACCCCGAGGTCACGGGCTATTTCATCCCCACGCTCTACCACTGGAACGAGCCGGAACTCGCGCGCACCTGCACCCGCTGGCTGATGTCGATCCAGCTGCCGGACGGCGCCTTTCCGGCACCCGACGGCGTGCCCTACACCTTCGACACCGCGCAGATCATGCGCGGGCTGTGCGCTGCGGTCGGCGACGTCGACGGCGCCGAGGACGCGCTGCGGCGCGCGTGCGACTGGATGCTGACGCAGGTCGACGAGAGCGGGCGGCTGCTCACGCCTTCGACCGAGCTGTGGACCGACATCGCCAGCGATCTCATCCACACCTACGCGCTGCCGCCGCTGGCCGAGGCCGGCCGGCTGCTGGGGGTGAAGGAATACGAGGACGCGGCGAAGTTCGTGCTGGAACACTACAAGCAGCGGGAGGACCTGGTGCCGTTCAACCGCCTGTCGCATTTCCACGCCTACGCGATGGAAGCCCTGTGCGAGCTG
>DYFW01000034.1:0-4106 GCA_020725005.1 Thiobacillus denitrificans | reverse complement strand
TGCTTAAGGTACTGACCGTCTTCGGCACGCGCCCGGAAGCGATCAAGATGGCGCCGCTCATCGCCGAGCTGGCGCGCCATCCGGGCGTGATCGACAACCGCAACTGCCTCACCGGGCAGCACAAGGACATGGTCGCGCCGCTGATCGATTTGTTCGGCATTCGCGCCGACTACAAGCTGAACCTGATGCGCGAAAACCAGACGCTGGAGCACATCACCGTGGGCGTGCTGCAGGAAGTCGGGCGGATTCTGCGCGAAGAAAAATTCGACCTGCTGCTGGTGCAGGGCGACACGACGACCTCGATGGCGGCGGCGCTGGCGGCCTTCTACGCCGGGGTGAAGATCGGCCACGTCGAGGCCGGGCTGCGCACCTTCGACAAACACCACCCCTACCCCGAGGAAGCCAACCGCAGGATGATCGACGCAGTGGCCGACCTTTTCTTCGCCCACAGCGGCAAGGCCAGGCAGCACCTGCTCGCCGAGGGCATCGCCGACGCGGCGATCGCGGTCACCGGCAACACCGTGATCGACGCGCTGCTCGACGTGTCCCGGCGCCCCTTCGACATCGCCGGCTCGCCGCTCGAAGGCATTCCCTTCGACACGAAGCGCATCGTGCTCGTCACCGCGCATCGGCGCGAAAGCTTCGGCGGCCCGTTCGAGTCGATCTGCCAGGGCCTGGCCGAACTCGCGCGCAAGTACCAGGACGACATCGAACTCGTCTACCCGGTGCACCGCAACCCCAACGTGCGCGCGGTCGTCGGCAAGCATCTCGCCGGCATCCCCAACGTGCGCCTGCTCGACCCGCTCGACTACCTGCCGCTGGTGCAGCTGATGAAGCGCGCGCACCTGGTGCTGACCGATTCCGGCGGCCTGCAGGAAGAAGCGCCCAGCCTCGGCAAGCCGGTGCTGGTCATGCGCCGTGTCACCGAACGCCAGGAAGGCGTCGAGGCCGGCACGCTCAGGCTCGTCGGCATGGACGCCGCCGACATCGTGCGCGAAGCCAGCCGCCTGCTCGACGACCCCACCGAGTACCAGGCGATGGCGACGCGCGCCAATCCCTACGGCGACGGCACGGCCAGCATCAAGATCGTGCAGAAGATCCTGGCCGATTTGGAGCCCGGCGCGTGAGCCAGCCGCTGGTGAGCATCGTCCTGCCCACCTACAAGCGGGCGCATCTGCTCGCGCAGGCGATGCGCAGCGTGCTCGGGCAGACCCACGCAAACCTGGAACTGATCGTCGTCGACGACAATTCGCCCGACGACACCGCCGGTGTGGTGGCGTCCTTCGACGATGCGCGCATCCGCTACGTGAAGAACGACCCCAACCTGAAGCTGCCGCGCGCGCTCAACCGCGGCTTTGCGATGGCGCGCGGCGACTATCTCACTTGGACCTCGGACGACAACCTGCTGGCGCCCACGGCGATCGAACGCATGGTCGATGCGCTGGCCGGCGGCGACTGCGATTTCGTCTACGCCGACTACTGGCTGTTTTCCGCGACGGATGCCGACGGCCACCCCATCGACCCGCAGCACGACCGCCTGCCCGACACGCTGCAACTCGACAAGGGCAACCACATCGGCGCGTGCTTCCTCTACACCCGCAAGCTATACGAAGCCATCGGCGACTACGACCCCGAGCTTTTCCTGGTCGAGGACTACGATTATTTCCTGCGCGCGGCGCGGCAGTTCCGTTTCTGCCATATCGCCGAGCCCCTGTATTACTTCCGCCGCGACGACGCCACGTTGTACTGTTCGCGCTTTCCCGAGGTGAAGGCGTCCGACGTGCTGGTGCGCTTCAAGAACGGCGCGATCGACGCCGCCGGCGCGGCGGCGATGCTGGCGGCGCTGCTGCTGCAGCACCCGGACAGGCTCGCCGACGCCGGCCTGCGGCGCGCTTTGGCGATCCGCGACCGCGTGTCGTATCGCCTCGGCGCCTGGCTGGCCGGCCGCGGCCGCGCCCGCCTCACGCGCCGCATCGAGGCCGAGATCGCGCCCCTGTTCGCGCGCTATCGAGCGGGCGCAGCCAGCTTCGGCGACACCCGCGCCGCGCTGCTCGACCGCGTGCGCGCCCACGGCACGCTGGCCTACGTTGGCCCCAGGACCTGACGCCATGTGCCGAGTGACCCGAATAACTGCGCTTGAACCACAAGGACACCACGTACAGGGGGAGCCTGTGCGCGCAACGCGCCAATGCTCGAATCACTTCATTCCTTCGTGCCTTCGTGGTGAACTTTTCCTGTTGAGAAATCCAGCATGATCCAGACCGCACTGAAAGGCCCGGCCCAGGCATGGGCCCAGCATCGCCAGCTGGTGAAGGACTACACCGGCATCGAAAGCGGGCTCGATGCCTTGCAGGCCGTGTGCCCGGCGCCAAAGGACGACGCCGCTTCGCCGATCTTCCTGCTGTCGGCGGGGTGGCGCTCGGGCTCGACGCTGATGCAGCGGCTCATCATGTCGGACAAGCGGGTGCTGATCTGGGGTGAACCCTACGACGAATGCGGGCCGATCCAGGCCATGGCGGGCACGCTCAAGGCTTTCCGCCCCGGCTGGCCGCCCGCCGAGTACTACCACGACGGCACGCCGCCCGCCCAGCTCACCGGCAGCTGGGTCGCCAACCTGTTCCCCGCCCCCGCCTCGCTGTGGCAGGCGCACCGCAGCTTTCACGACACGCTGTTCGCCGCGCCCGCCGCCAAGGCCGGCGCCGCGCGCTGGGGACTCAAGGAAGTGCGCCTCGGCATCGAACACGCGCGCTACCTGAAGTGGCTCTACCCCAATGCGCGCTTCGTGCTGCTGTATCGCAATCCGCTGGAAGCCTACCGCTCCTACTGCCGCTACGGCCGCAGCTGGTATGACACCTTTCCCGACCGCCCCGTGTTCACCCCCACCGCGTTCGGCACGCACTGGCGCAGGCTGATGGAAGGTTACCTCGCGGGCGCGGAATCGGTCGGCGCCCTGCTCGTTCGCTACGAAGACCTGGTCGGCCCCACGCCGCCGCTCGCCGAACTCGACGCCCATCTCGACATCCGGACCGACCACGGCGTGCTCGCCAAGAAGGTCGGCAGTTCGGAGCGCGGCGGCGAGAAGGTGCGGGTCAACGCGCTGGAGCGCTGGCTGCTCAGGCGGGCAGTGGGGCCGGTTGCGGAAAGACTTGGATATGGCTGGTAACGACTCGGTCGCAGTCGTCATTCCCACGAAGGACCGCGCGGAGCTCCTCGAGGAGGCGATCGCCAGCGCGCAACAACAAACGTACGCACCTGCGGAAATCATCGTGGTCGACGACGGCTCGGCAGCGCCTGTCGACGAAGCCGGACTGCGTGCACGACATGGCCCGCGTATCCGCGTGCTGCGCAACGCGGTCAGCCAGGGCCTGGCGTATTCCCGCAACCGGGGCGTCGAGGCATGCAGCGCGGATTACATCATTCATCTGGACGACGATGACCTGCTCTCGCCTACGGCAATCGAAAAGTGCCTGGAGGCATCCCATGCCCATCCCGGCGTCGAAGTCTGGTTCATCGGCGTGAAGGGTTTCGGACCTTACAGCGATCACTTCAACACAGTGCAGCCTGCGGGTGTCTCGCACGTCCGTGCCGAAGCGCATGGCACGCCACAAGCATTCGATATCACCCTGTTTGATCAACGCCTGTTTCCCGCCTTGCTGCACCGGGTGCCCATGGCATTCCAGCGCGTATTCACGAAACCGGCTATCTGGGCCAAGATCAGCCGCCTGCGCTGGCGCGCCTATATGGCGGGCAATGACTTGCGGGAACTGTCTGCGGCCAAGCACGCGATCACAGGCACGTTGCGTGATTCGGAATGGGCCCGATACGCAGCCATGATCAGCCAGTCCACCGGCCTGATCGACCAGGCGCTGTACCGTCAACGCTGTAGCGGCCAGGGATATTCCTCACAAGCCGGGAACATCGAAAAACACCTGCTGCAGGGCGCGTCAATGATGGACCAGATGCTGGCGGCCTCCGATGTTCTTCCCGAATTGAGAAAATGGCGACGGGAAATACGCGAAAGCTTGGCGCAGGCCTATTTCGATATCAGCTATCACTACGCGCAAACTGGCGATCGCCTCGCGGCGTGGCGGCATCTGCGAAAATCC
>DYFW01000033.1 GCA_020725005.1 Thiobacillus denitrificans | reverse complement strand
CGGGTGCGGCCAAGGAGATCAAGGCGCTGATCGAGGATTCCGTCGCCAAGGTCGAGGCGGGCGGCAAGCTCGTCAACCAGGCGGGCGAGACCATGGACGACATCGTGACCTCGTTCCAGCTCGTCACCGATATCGTCGGCGACATCTCGAACGCGAGCCGGGAGCAGAGCATCGGTATCGAACAGATCAACCAGGCCATTTCGCAGATGGACGACATTACCCAGCAGAACGCCGCGCTGGTGGAAGAAGCCGCCGCGGCTTCCGCAAGCCTGCAAGGTCAGGCGGAGAAACTGGCTGAGTTGTTGCGGGTATTCCGGCTCGCCCATGCGGGCAAATCCGAGGCTGTGCCCAGTCCTCTGCAGGCGATGCGCCAGCGTGGCAGCGGCAAGGCGCTTGCCAGTGCACCCGGCCGCAGCAGGCATTTACGCGCAGTCTGAGTGGGTTTCGGTCACGGTAGGCAGAAGCGGAAACATGGCCCGGCGGCGGTGAATGATGTGTCGCGGGTGCACAGACGATCGCACTCAGGTTGAACCCAGATAATCCATTAGGGCGCGGGATGATGGCGAGGCGTTTTGCGAGCAGGTTCGCGCACGCGCGCCAAGCCCATAGCTCGGCCTATGGGCGCGAAGCGAGGGCGTGAAGATGCCGCAAAACGACCGTCAGCGCCCGCGCAGGCTCGAAGAGCCGCCTAATGGATTATCTGGGTTGAATGCCCAGCAGCAAAATTTTTTGGACGTCGGCATGAAGCCCGCAACGAACAGACTGACGGACGCCACCAAGATCTTTGACTTTACCGCGCGCGACTTCTCGCGCGTTCGCGAGCTCATCTACCGGAAGGCGGGCATCTCGCTTTCCGAGAGCAAGCGGGAAATGGTCTACAGCCGGCTCGCGCGGCGGCTGCGTGCGCGCAACCTGAATTCGTTCAGTCACTATCTCGACATGCTCGAGCGCGGTGATGACATGGACGAATGGCAGGCCTTCACCAATGCGCTCACGACCAATCTCACCGCATTCTTCCGCGAGGCGCATCACTTCCCTGTCCTTGCCGAGCACATCCGCAAGGCCACGCCGCCGCTGTCGATCTGGTGCGCGGCGGCCTCGACCGGGGAGGAACCCTACACGATCGCGATGACGGTGTGCGAAGCCTTCGGCAGCTTGACGCCGCCGGTGAGCATCGTCGCCACCGACATCGACACCAACGTGCTGGAAACCGCGGCCAGCGGCGTGTATCCGATGGAACGCGTCGACAAGATGGCGCGGGACCGTCTCAAGCGCTTCTTCCTGCGTGGCAAGGGCGAGCGTACGGGCTATGTGCGGGTGCGCCCGGAACTGCGCCAGCTCGTCACCTTCCGGCAGCTCAACCTGCTGGCGCCGGCGTGGCCGGTACGTGGTCCGTTCGATGCGATATTCTGCCGCAACGTGATGATCTATTTCGACAAGCCGACGCAGGCGATGATCCTTGACCGCTTCGTGCCGCTGATGAAGCCGGACGCACTCCTGTTCGCCGGGCACTCCGAGAATTTCATGTACGCCTCCAACGCCTTCAGGCTGCGCGGCAAGACGGTGTACGAGCTTGTCACGGGCGCCAGGGGCAAGCCATGAATCCCGCCATCGAGGAGCAGCTCGCGACCAATCTCTACTACGACCGCTCGTTTGCATGCGAGGCGGCCAAGATCCTGCCGGGCGAGTACTACTACACGAAAAAGCCGATGGTGATCGTGACCGTGCTGGGGTCGTGCGTCGCGGCATGCATTCGCGACAAGCAGTCCGGCATCGGCGGGATGAATCATTTCATGCTGCCGGACGGCGGCGGCGACCCCGGCAACCCGGCGTCGAGCTCGATGCGCTACGGCGCCTACGCGATGGAAATGCTCATCAACCAGATCCTCAAGGCCGGTGGCAGGCGCGAGAATCTCGAGGCCAAGGTGTTCGGCGGCGGCAACGTGCTGCGGGGATTCACGCAGATCAACGTCGGCGAGCGCAACGCGGCTTTCGTGCGCAGCTTCCTGCACAACGAGAACATCCGCATCCTGGCCGAGGATCTCAACGGCATCTATCCGCGCAAGGTATATTTCTTCCCGGCGACCGGCCGGGTGCTGGTGAAGACGCTGAAGAAACTCAACAACTACACGCTGGTGAAACGCGAGCAGGATTACGCATCCCGCCTGCGGGTCAACGCAGTGGGCGGGGATGTGGACCTGTTCTGAATGCACAGGCGAAAGACGGGATGCTCATGAGATGAAGATCAAGGTTCTGATCGTCGACGACTCCGCGCTGATCCGCAGCGTGATGAAGGAAATCATCGGCAGCCAGCCCGACATGGACGTGGTGGGCGTCGCCCCCGACCCGCTGGTCGCACGCGAACTCATCAAGCAGACCAACCCGGACGTACTCACGCTCGACGTCGAAATGCCGAAGATGGACGGGCTCGACTTTCTCGAGCGCCTGATGCGGCTGCGGCCAATGCCGGTGCTGATGGTGTCCTCGCTGACCGAGCGCGGCTCCGAGATCACCATGCGCGCGCTCGAACTCGGCGCGGTGGACTTCATCACCAAGCCCAAGCTCGACATCCAGAGCGGCATGCGCGACTTCACCGACCTCATAGCCGACAAGATCCGGGCGGCGGCGGTCGCCAACATCAGGCCGCGCACCGCGGCGCAGCAGCAGGCGGCGGGCATGCGCCTGAACGAAGTGCGCAACACGTTTTCCACCAGCGAGAAGCTCATCATCATCGGTGCCTCCACGGGCGGCACCGAGGCGATCAAGGACTTTCTCGTGCAGTTGCCACCGGACAGCCCGGGCGTGCTCATCACCCAGCACATGCCGCCCGGTTTCACCCAGTCCTTTGCCAACCGCCTCGACAAACTGTGCCGGATTTCGGTCAAGGAATCCGAGGGCAACGAGCGCGTGCTGCCCGGCCACGCCTACCTGGCGCCCGGCCATTCCCACCTGCTGCTGGCGCGGAGCGGTGCCAACTACGTGACCCGGCTCGACCCGGGCCCGCCGGTCAACCGTCATCGGCCCTCGGTCGACGTGCTGTTCCGCTCCGCGGCGGTTGCCGCCGGCAGGAACGCCGTCGGCGTGATCCTCACCGGCATGGGCCGTGACGGCGCCGCCGGCATGCTGGAAATGAAGAACGCCGGGGCCTACAACCTGGCGCAGGACGAGGCGAGCTGCGTGGTGTTCGGCATGCCCCGCGAGGCGATCGCGATCGGCGCCACGCACGAGGTCGCGCCGCTGCATGAACTGCCCCGGCGCGTGATGGAGCATTTCGCGTCGCAGGGCCGCGCGCTGAGGGTCTAGTATGTATTCCCATCGCCTGAGAAACGAGGGCATCCTCATCGTCGACGACGAGCCGGCGAATTTGAAGCTGCTCGAGCGCATGCTCAACCTGCAGGGCTACCACAAGCTGCGGCTGGTACAGGACCCGCGCGAAACGGTCGCGGCCTACCAGGCCATGCGGCCGTCGCTTATCCTGCTCGACATCAACATGCCCCATCTCGATGGCTACCAGGTGATCGAACGCCTGCGCGCGCTCGGCGATCCCCTGCTGCCGCCCATCGTCATCCTGACCGCGCAGTACGATCGGGAACACCTGCTGAAGGCACTGGAAGCGGGCGCACGCGACATGATCGCCAAGCCCTTCGACCGCAACGAGCTGCTGATGCGCGTGCGCAACCTGCTCGACGCGCAGCTGGCCCACCGCCTGGTGTTCGACCAGAAGGCCGTGCTGGAGGACATGCTGCGCGCGCGTACCGAGGAACTGTGGCAGACCCGCCTGCAGATCGTGCAACGGCTGGGCAAGGCCGCGGAATTCCGCGACGAGGAGACGGGCAACCATATTTTGCGCATGAGCCATGTCTGCGCGCTGATCGCGCGGGCGATCGGCTGGAGCGATGCCGAGTGCGACCTGATACTCAACGCGAGCCCGATGCACGACATCGGCAAGATCGGCATTCCCGACGCCATCCTGCTCAAACCCGGCAGGTTCGAGCCGCACGAGTGGGAAATCATGAAGACCCACGCCACCATCGGCGGCAAGCTGCTCGAAGGCGACGCTTCCGACCTCCTGCGCATGGCGAGCGAAATCGCGCTCGCCCATCATGAGAAATGGGACGGCAGCGGCTACCCCCGCGGGCTGGCTGGCGAGGCCATCCCGATGGCCGGGCGCATCGCGGCGCTGGCCGACGTGTTCGATGCCCTCACCTCGGCGCGCCCCTACAAGAAAGCCTGGTCCGTCGACGACGCCGTGGCCTATGTCAGGGACAACCGTGGCAGGCATTTCGACCCTGCGCTGGTCGATGTCTTCCTGCAAGAGCTCCCGGCCATCCTGGCGATCCGCACGCGCTTCGCGGAGCCGGCCTGAATCGTCGCCCGGCTTAAGTTCGGCGCCCGGATGCCGTTTATTCTTTCAGCAACAAACCGCCTTTCTGGAGCTTGGCATGGCAGACCCCAACACGAAATTCCTCGTCGTCGACGACTTTTCCACGATGCGACGCATCGTGCGCAACCTTTTGAAAGAACTGGGTTATTCCAACGTCGAGGAGGCCGAGGACGGCGCTGACGGCCTGGCCAAGCTGCGCGCGGGCAAATTCGATTTCGTCGTCTCCGACTGGAACATGCCGAACATGGACGGCCTCACCATGCTGCAGCAGATTCGTGCCGACGCCGCGCTGTCCAAGTTGCCGGTGCTGATGGTCACCGCCGAGGCGAAGAAGGAAAACATCATCGCCGCGGCACAAGCCGGCGCGAGCGGCTACGTCGTCAAGCCCTTCACTGCGGCGACCCTCGACGAGAAGCTCACCAAGATCTTCGAAAAGCTCGAAAAAGGGGGCTGAGGTGGACGCCCGATTCTCGACTGGCGCCGCGCCCGGCGCGGCAGATGCGGTCGCGCCGGCGCAAGCCGGTCAGCTCGACCACGACGCCATGCTGGCGCGGGTCGGCCACATCACCCGCAGCCTGCACGAAAGCCTGCGCGAACTCGGCCTCGACAAGGTCGTGCAGCAGGCGACGCAGGACATCCCCGACGTGCGCGAGCGCCTCAACTACGTGGCGCGCATGACCGAGCAGGCCGCGCAGCGCGTGCTCAACGCGACCGATGCCGCGATACCGCTGCAGGAGCGCATCGACGCCGGCGCCGAGGAGGTCCTGGCCGGCTGGAAGCGGGCGCTGGAGGCGCCGTTCTCGGAAGCGCGCTACCGCGACATGGCGACGCTGACCATGCAATGCCTGGCCGACATGCGCAACGACACCGGCGCGACCAAGCAGCAGTTGCTCGCCATCATGATGGCGCAGGATTTCCAGGATCTCACCGGACAGGTCATCCGCAGGGTGACCGACCTGGCGCACAGCCTCGAGCAGCAGCTGGTGCAGCTGCTGATCGACTACGCGCCGAGCGAGATCCGGCGTGAGCCCGGCAATACCCTGCTCAACGGTCCGCAGATCGATCCGCACAACAAGAGCGATGTCGTTTCGGACCAGCGCCAGGTCGACGACCTGCTGGACAGCCTGGGGTTCTGAAAGCGGGACGCGGAGCGGGGATCGCAGGCCGGCTCGCCGGGAGGGAGTGGGCATTGCCTGCCCCCTCTTTTTTTTTGCGCTGCCGCGCGCCAAACCTGCTGACGGGGAAAAAAGCTACTGCGGCCCGAGGTCGCGGATGACGTTGCCTGCGGCCTCGAACGCCTGCCGGAACATGAGTTCGAATTGCGGCAGGAAATAGGGCAGCGTGAAAACGAGCATGACGAGGCCGACCGTCAGGGTGATGGGGAAGCCGATCGCGAAAATGTTGAGCTGCGGCGCCGAGCGGGTGAGGATGCCGAGCGCGAGGTTGACGATCAGCAGGATGGCGATCAGCGGCAGCGCCAGTTGCAGGCCGACGGCAAACACCGAGGCCCCGAACGATGCCAGGGTGAAGAAACCGCCGGCCGCCAGCGGCTGGGTGCCGATCGGCAGGGTGCGGAAGCTTTCGACCAGCACGCCGATCAGGAGCAGGTGGGCGTTGAGCGCGAGAAACACCAGCACGGCGAGCATGTTGAGGAAGCGGCCGAGCACCAGCGTCTGGCCGGCGCTTTGCGGGTCGAAGAACGAGGCGAAGCCCAGGCCCATTTGCAGGCCGATGATTTCGCCGGCCATGTCGGCCGCGGCGATCGCGATGCGCATGACGAAGCCGATGCCCACGCCGATCAGGAATTGCTGGATGAGGATGAACAGCCCGTGCCAGGAGCCGAGGCCGACGTCGGGCAGGGGCGGCAATGCGGGCGCGACGACGAGCGTGATGCCGATGCCGAGGCCGACCTTGACCCGGGCCGGCACCGAGCGGTGGCCGAACATCGGCGCCACCATGAGCAGGCCGAGGATGCGCGTGAGCGGCCAGACGAAGCTGATCAGCCAGGCGTTGAGCTGGGCATCGGTGAAGCTGATCATCGACGCTGCTGTTGCGGCATGGACGGTGCCGTCCTCAAGCTAATTCGCCGCCAGTACCTCAACCCATAAGTTTGCGTACATGCCGAGACACGCATCCGCGCGCCGAGTGCGCGAAGCGAACCGCAGCCATAGCCGTAGCTATGGCGAGGATGCGCGACAAAGCCATCGGCGATGCGGGGCGGGTCGAACATAGCGAAACTTATGGGTTGAGGTACTAGCCGATCACGCCGGGAAGCCCGGTCAGCACGCGGTGCATGTAGTCGGTCATCACCGTGAGCATCCACGGCCCGGCGAGGGCGAAGGTGACGAATACGGCGAGCACCTTGGGGATGAAGGACAGGCTCGCGTCGTTGATCTGGGTGGCCGCCTGGAAAATGGCGACGATCAGGCCGACGACGAGCGTGGCGAGCAGCACGGGCGCCGAAACGAGAAAGGTGGTTTCCAGGGCCACGCGGCCGATGGCCATGACGCTTTCAGGGGTCATTGTTCGCTCCTTGCGTGTCGCCCGGTCTAGTAGAAACTCTGGGCGAGCGAGCCCAGCAGCAAATTCCAGCCGTCGACCAGGACGAACAGGATGATCTTGAACGGCAGCGCGACGATGGCGGGGGAAACCATCATCATGCCCATCGACATCAGGATGCTGGCGACGACCATGTCGATGATGAGAAAGGGGATGAACACCGCGAAACCGATCTGGAACGCGGTCTTGAGCTCGCTCGTGATGTGGGCGGGGATCAGCACGCGCAGCGGAATGTCGGCGGCGGTCGCGGGCGGCGCGCTGCCCGACATCTTGATGAACAGGGCGAGGTCGGATTCGCGCGTCTGCTTGAGCATGAAGGCGCGCAGCGGCCCGACCCCCTTGTCGAGCGCCTCCTGCATCTGGATCTGGTTGTCCGCCAGGGGCTTGTAGGCGTCGGCGTAGATGCGGTCGAAGGTCGGGCCCATCACGAACAGCGTGAGGAAGAGCGCGAGCCCGAGCAGCACCTGATTGGGCGGCGTCGCCTGGGTGCCGAGCGCCATCCTGAGCAGCGACAGCACGATGATGATGCGCGTGAAGCTCGTCATCATCAGGAGCGCCGCGGGCAGGAAGGTGAGCGAGGTGAGCAGCAGCAGCGTCTGCAGGCTCAGCGTGTAGGTCGCGCCACCGCCGGGCGTGGGCGTGCTGGTGAAGGCGGGCAACCCGACCTGGGCGAAAGCCAGCGAGGGCAGGGCGAGCGCCGCGGCGAGGAAAATCCAGGAAGACGACTTAGTTCTTTTCACGGCGCTTATCGATCATCAGCTGCAGCTTGTCCTTGAAGGGCGAAAGCGCGCCCAGGCCGGGGGCGAGCGGCGCGCCGGCGGCCGGCGCCTGCCCCTTGGGCAGCGTCATCAGCGCGTTCACGCTGCCGGGGGCGACCCCGACCACCAGCCAGGTCTCGCCGATCTCGACCACGACCACGCGTTCGCGCGTGCCGACCGAGGCGCTGCCGACGATGTTCAGCAGGCTGGCGGCGGCGTTGCGGCCGATGCCCAGGCGGCGCGTCAGCCAGCCGGTGGCGACGATCAGCAGCAGCACGAACACCAGGCCGACGAAAACCTGCAGCAGGCTGCCGGCCGGCGAGATCGCCGGCGCCATCGGCTGCGCGGCCTGCGCCTGGGCGAGCGCCGGCAGGCCGGCCAGCGCGGCGGCAAGGCGGTGGAAGCGGCTCATCGGTTGAGTTTCCGGATACGTTCGGCGGGCGTGATGATGTCGGTGAGCCGCACCCCGAACTTGTCGTTCACCACGACGACTTCGCCCTGCGCGATGAGGCAGCCATTGACCAGCACGTCCATCGGTTCGCCGGCCAGTCCGTCGAGCTCGACCACCGAGCCCTGCGCCAGCTGCAGCAGGTTCTTGATCGCGATCTTGGTGCGGCCGAGTTCGACCGTGAGCTGGACCGGGATGTCGAGGATGAAGTCGATATCCTTGGACAGGCTATCGCCCGCTTTGGACCCGGACAGGTCGGGGAAAATCTCGGCGCTGGCGGGCGTCGCCGTCGCCGTTGCCTGCTCGGCCATGGCGGCGGCCCAGTCGTCCTCGGCGATGGCTTGATTGGTGTCGTCAGACATTGTGCTCTCCTGCATTGGCGTCGGCTGCGCTATGCGACAACATGCGCTCGACGCGCAAGGTGTACTGGCCGTTGAACTTCCCGTAGGAACATTCCATCACCGGCACGCCGTCGACCTTGGCCTCGACGGTCTTCGGAATGTCAATGGGGATGATGTCGCCGACCTTCATCTCGACGAGGTCGCGCAGGCTCACCTCGGCGGTGCCGAGGTTGGCGACGATCTCGACTTCGGCCATCTGGATCTGCTGCCGCATCAGGCGGAGCCAGCGCTTGTCGACCTCGAGGTTCTCGGCCTGCAGGCTGCTGGTGAGCAGGTCCTTGATCGGCTCGATGGTGGTGTAGGGGATGCACATGTGCATTTCCCCGCTGACCTGGCCGAGCTCGATCGCGAAGGTGATCGCCACCACCACTTCGTTCGGCGTGGCGATGTTGGCGAACTGGGTGTTCATTTCCGAACGGATGAACTCGAACTGGATCGGGTACACCGGCTCCCAGGACTTCGCGTAGTTCTCGAACACGATGTTGAGCACGCGCTGGATGATGCGGTGCTCGGTCTGGGTGAAGTCGCGCCCTTCGATGCGGGTATGGAAGCGCCCGTCGCCGCCGAACAGGTTGTCGACCATGAGGAAAACCAGGTCGGGGTTGAAGATGATCAGTCCGGTGCCGCGCAGCGGCTTGAACTGCACCAGGTTGAGGTTGGTCGGCACGACCAGGTTGCGGATGAATTCGCTGTACTTCGACACCCGCACCGGGCCGACCGAGATCTCGACGCCGCGCCGCAGGAAGTTGTAGAGGCCGATGCGCAGCAGGCGGGCGAAACGCTCGTTGATGATCTCGAGCGTCGGCATGCGGCCGCGCACGATGCGTTCCTGCGTCGCCAGGTTGTACGGGCGCACGCCGTCGGCATTGTCATCCTGGCTGGGCGCCTCGTCGACTTCGCCGGTGACGCCTTTCAGCAGCGCATCGACTTCGTCCTGCGAGAGAAAGTTGTCGGCCATGGGTCTCTACTGGATCACGAAGGACGTGAACAGCACGTCGTCCACCTTCGGCGGCTTGATCGAGGGGTGCAGCGGCTTCATGATTTCCGCCTTGATCTCCTCGGCGAGCTTCGCCTTGTCCTGGGGGCTGAAGAGCGCCTCGGCGTGCTTGCTGGCGAGCAGCGCCAGGAGGCGGCTGCGCACGCGCGGCATGTGCTGCTTCACCGCGTCGACCGCGGCGACATCGGGCAGCTGCAGCGTGATGTCGACCTGCAGGTACTGATCGCTGTCCTGCAGGTTGACGGTGAAGGTTTCCAGGTCGAGGAATTGCGGCGGCTCGACCTTGGCCGGCTCGGCCTCGGCATGCCCGCCGTCGCCCTTGAGGAAATACCAGGCGGCCGCGCCGCCGCCGCCCAGCAGCAGCACCAGCACGCCGAGTATCACGAAAAGCTTGGCTTTCGATTTTTTCGGGGGGGCGGTTTCGCTTGCTTCGTCGCGTTCGTCGGGGGCGGCCATCGGCGTCAATCCTCACTCATCAATCGTCTGCACAGGGTCATTGTCGTCAGCCGCGCGGGCTTTCGATGCTTGAAATAGCGGCCGAAAAGGGGTGCAAATTGAGGCTTTCGGGAAGGGGGGCTGCCGCGCGCCCGACGATCACGCGAAAGTGTCGACCAGGCCGCGGCCGACGCGCGGCGCAGGCAGCGCTGAGGCACCGGCGAGCCCCGGTGCGTCGTCGCTCAAGCCCGCCGCGCGCCGGGGCGGGCGGGGGGCGTGGGCGTCCTGCTGCTGCGGCGACGTGTCGGCGCTGACCGTCGCCTGCTGGAGCTGGATGCCGGCGTCGTTCAGCATGTCCTTCAGGCGCGGCAAGGCGGATTCCAGCGCCTGGCGCACTTCGGGCTGGGCGGCGAAGAAATTGGCGACCGCCTGGTCGTTCGACATGTTGAGGACCACCTGCAGCGGGCCCAGGTGAGGGGGGTTGAGCGTGAGCGTGGCGGACTGCTGCGCGGAAGCCGTCATCCACACCACGTGCTCGCCCAGCGCCTGGCCCCAGGCGCTGCTGCCGACCGCCGGCGCGAGCCGCGGCTGCGCCGCCTCGGCGCCGGGTCGGATCGCGCTCTGCTGCAAGGATTCCGCGCTGCGCTGGGCGGCGTGCAGCATCTGCTCGAAGCCGGGCTCGACCGTCACGCCGGCCGCGTCCGTCTGGGCGGCCGCGGCAAGCGGCATCGCCGGCGCGCCGGCGGTGGCCGGGGCGACTCCGTTGCCCGCCGCCGGGCCGGCATCGGCCCGCAGGGGCGGGGCGGCCATGCCGCCGGCCTGCGGGTCGGCGCGCTGTGGCAGCAGGCGGCCCGGACGGGACGCCGCGAAAGCCGGGGTCGGCGCGGCCTCGATCGACCCGTCGGCGTCGCCCGTCGGCACCGGTGCAGGCATCGAGCCCGGCGTGGCGAGCGGCGTCACGCCGGCGCCGAACAGGGCGGCGGCATCCGGCAGGCTGGCGAGCAGGGCCGGATCGAGCGGCTCGGCTGGCGCCGCCTCGGCCGCCACGGCGGCATCGGCGGCTGTCGCCGCGGCAGCCTCGGGCGCCGCTTCGGCGTGCGCGGCATCCGCTGCGGCGGCGCTCTTGTCGGCGGGCGCGCGATCCGCCTGCGCGTTGCGCTGGCTGGCCATTTCGTCGGACAGCACCTGGCTGAACGGCGTCCCGGCGACACCGCTTTCGCGGCCGCCGCCGGTGTTCGCGTCGACGGTCCGGGCGGGCGAGATGGGCAGGGGGGGCGTGTTCATGGCGTGTCCTGTTCAGGTGAGGCTGCGCTTGGGCTGGGTGCGGCGGTTGGCGAACTCGTCGCTCTGTTTCTGGTCGCGCGCGGCGTCGCGTCGTGACTGTTCCTTGAGTGCCCGCGCGTTGAGCGTGGTGAAGGACATTTTCTTCTGCTCGGCGGCGCACCAGGCCGCGCGCGCCTGGTCGACGCGCTTGAGGGCGTCGACGACGATCCTGTCCTGGCCGGCGATGGCCTGGTCGAGCTTCTGCATGAAGGCCTGGTAATTGTTGAACTGCATCGCGCCCATGCCGTTGGCGAGGTCGTTCTGGAAGCGCTCGGCGTAGTCCTTGCGGTAGCCCATCAACAGGTCGAGTTTCTGCTTTGCTTCCTCGTGCATGCGCAGCGCCGCGGCGAGCCGCTTGGCGGCCTCGTCGGAAGCCTTGTTGGCGAGTTCGATCAGGGTGGCGAGGGTGGAGGGCGTGGCCATGGTTCGGCTCCGTGGGTTACTGGAACAGCGCCTCGAGCGCGGCGAGGCTGCTCTCGACATTGGCGCGCTCGTGGATGTCCTGTTGCAGGAAGGCTTCCATCGCGCCCTGCAGGCGGATGGCCTCGTCGAGCAGCGGGTCGGTGCCGGCGGCGTAGGCGCCGACGTTGATGAGGTCGCGGCTGCGCGTGTAGCGCGAATAGAGCTTTTTCAGGCGGCGCGCGAGCGCCTGGTGCGCCGGTGTGGTGATCACGTGCATCGCGCGGCTGATCGATTGCTCGATGTCGATCGCCGGATAGTGGCCGGATTCGGCGAGCGCGCGATCGAGCACGATGTGGCCGTCGAGAATCGCCCGCGCCGAATCGGCGATCGGATCCTGCTGGTCGTCGCCCTCGGTCAGCACGGTGTAGAAGGCGGTGATCGAGCCGCCGCCCGGACGGCCGTTGCCGGCGCGCTCGACCAGCGCCGGCAGCTTGGCGAACACCGACGGCGGATACCCCTTGGTGGCGGGCGGCTCGCCGATGGCGAGCGCGATCTCGCGCTGCGCCATCGCGTAGCGGGTGAGCGAATCCATGATCAGGAGCACGTTCCTGCCCTGGTCGCGGAAATGCTCGGCGATCGCGGTGGCATAGGTGGCGCCCTGCAGCCGCATGAGCGGCGGCGTGTCGGCCGGCGCGGCCACCACGACCGAGCGCGCGAGGCCTGCCTCGCCGAGGATTTGCTCGATGAATTCCTTGACCTCGCGGCCGCGTTCGCCGATCAGGCCGACGACGATGACGTCGGCCGAGGTGTAACGCGCCATCATGCCGAGCAGCACGCTTTTGCCGACGCCGGAGCCGGCGAACAGACCCATGCGCTGGCCGCGGCCGACGGTGAGCATGGTGTTGATCGCACGCACGCCGACGTCGAGGATGTCGGTGATCGGCGCGCGGCCGAGCGGGTTGGCGGCGCGCCGGCTGAGCGGCGCCGATGTCGTCGTGCCGATGGGGCCGAGGCTGTCGAGCGGGCGGCCGCTGCTGTCGATGACGCGCCCGAGCAGCGCGTCGCCGACCGGCAGGTGGCGGGTGCGGTCGCTGGGGCGTCGGCGCGGATGCTTCACCTGGCCGAGACCGGGCAGCGTCGCGCTGATTTCGGCCGGGAATACGCGCGACCCCGGGACGATGCCCTCGACTTCGCTCTGCGGCATGAGGAACAGGCGGTCGCCCTCGAAGCCGACGACTTCGGCTTCGAGCTGTGCGCCGTTGGGCAGCGGCACGGTGCAGGCGCTGCCGACGGCGAGTTTCAACCCGACCGCCTCCATCACCAGGCCGGCGACGCGGGTGACGCGGCCCGAGACCTGCATCGGTTCGGCGATCGCGACCAACTCGCTGCAATCGTGCAGATAGGCCTTCCAGCGGTGGCTGTGATGGGTCGCGTGCATCAGGGCTCCAGCCAGTCCGTTTCCTTGCCGAGTGCCGCGGTGAGGCGCTGCCAGCGCGTCGGCAGGGTGGCGTCGATCTGGTTGCTCGCGGTGTCGACGCGGCAGCCGCCGCGTTCGAGATGCGCGTCGAGGGTGATCTGCCAGCCGGCTTTCTCGAGTTCGGCGCCTATTTTCTCGGTCACCAGCGCGGCGTCGTCGGGGTGCAGCGCGAGCCGGGCGGGTTGCTGCAGCGATGGCAGGTAGCGCACCGCCTCGCGCACGATCGGCAGCACCAGTTCGGGCTGCACCGCGAGCGATGTTTTCAGGATCGCCCGCGTGAGATCGAGCGCCAGCTCGAGCAGCTGCTGCGAAATCAGCGCATCGGCCTGGTTCACTTCGGCGGCGAACGCGCCGGCGAGCGCGTGCAGGCGCTGCGCTTCCTCCGCGGCCTTCTGCTGGCCGTGGGCATAACCTTCGGCGTGGCCGGCCTGGTAGCCCTCCTGGCGCGCCTGTTCCTGGATCGCGGTGATCTCGTCGATCGTCGGCAGCTTCACGCCGTTGGGCAACGTGTCATGCGGGGCCTGGGGGTCGCCGTCGAGGCTGGCCGGCTCCCACGGCTTGCAGGCCGAGGTATCGATACTGGAGATGACGCTGGACATGATGGCGGGTCGCTGGGAAAGGGGGGATTAAACGAACTTTTCGTCGCCGCCGCCGCCAAGGACGATCTGGCCTTCGTCGGCCAGGCGCCGCACGATGGCGAGGATTTCCTTCTGCTGCGCCTCGACCTCGGACAGCCGTACCGGGCCTTTCGATTCGAGGTCCTCGCGCATCATCTCGGCGGCGCGCTGGGACATGTTCTTGAACACTTTTTCGCGCATCGCCTCCGAGGCGCCCTTGAGCGCGATGATGAGCTGGTCCGACTGCACCTCGCGCAGCAGCAGTTGCACGCCGCGGTCGTCGATGTCGATGATGTCTTCGAACACGAACATCTCGTCCATGATCTTCTGCGCCATCTCGGGGTCGTAATTTTTCAGGTACTCCATCGCCGACTGTTCCTGCTCGCCGCTCATGAAGTTGAGGATGTCGGCTGCCGCGCGGATGCCGCCCATCGCCTGCTTCTTCAGCACGTCATTGCCGGAGAGGAGCTTGGTCAGCACGTCGTTGAGCTCGCGCAGGGCCGCCGGCTGCACCCCCGACAGCGTGGCGATGCGCAGCAGCACGTCGTTGCGCAGCCGCTCGGTGAAGTGGTTGAGGATCTCGCAGGCCTGGTCGCGCTCGAGGTGCACGAGGATGGTCGCGATGGTCTGCGGGTGCTCGTTGTGGACGAGCTCGGCGACCGATTCCGAGTCCATCCACTTCAGGCTTTCGATGCCGCTGGCGTCGCCGCCGCCGCCCAGTATCCGGTTCAGCAGCGAATTGGCCTTGTCGTCGCCGAGCGCCTTGGTCAGCACGCTGCGGATGTATTCGTCGGAGTCGGTCCCGAGCGAGTAATTCTGGTCGATCACGGTATTGAACTCGTCGAGCACGGTCTCGACCTCGACCTGCGGGATCGACTTCATGGCGGTCATCGCCTCGCCGAGCTTCTGCACTTCGCGCGGGCCGAGATACTTCATGACCTGGGCGGCGCCTTCCTCGCCCAGCGCCAGCATCAGGATCGCGCCCTTGGTGACGCCGTTGGCCTCACTCATTGCTGCCTACCCAGGTCTTGACGATGTTGGCGACGGCGCGCGGATCCTGGCTTGCCATGTCCTTTGCACGGGCGAGGTTGTCCTGGTAAGTGCGCTGGTGGGGCAGGCCGGCCTGGCCTGCGTGCTGCAGTTCCAGTTGCGGGTTGAGGTCGCCGGCGGGAGACGGCGGCGGCGCCTTGGCCAGGTCGGAGAATTTCTTCAGCATCGGCTTCAGGAGCTTCAGGTAGATCAGCAGCAGCACCAGTGCCATCAGCAGGTAGCGTCCCGCGACCAGGGCCAGGTCGATGTATTCCGCGTATTCGGGCTGCTTCCAGAAGGGCGGCTCGGGCAGAGGCTCGCGTTCGGGGGCGGCGAAGGGCGTGTTGACGATGTTGACCGAGTCGCCGCGCTCGGCGTTGAAGCCCATCGCTTCCTTCACCAGGTTGGTGATCTGGGCGATTTCCGCTGCGCTCAGGGGCACCATCGTCACCTTGCCCTTGGCATCGACGCTGCGCTTGTGGTTGACGACGACGGCGACCGACAGGCGCTTGAGGCCGCCCATGCCCTGCTGCACGTACTGGATGGTCTTGTCGACTTCGTAGTTGACCGTGGCGTCCTTGCGCACGTTGGACGGCGGCGCGCCGTTCGCGGCGGGCGCCGCGGCGGCCCCCTGCGCGACGACGGGCGCGGTGGCGGGCGCCGGCGGCTGGTTGGTCAGCGCGCCCGGCACGCCGCCCGCCGCGGGTGTGCCGTTGATCGCCTCGCTGGTCTGCTGGCTGCGGATGGCCATCGCCTCCGGGGTCTGGTTCGGCTTGTAGGATTCGACCGCCTGCTCGCTGCGCGAGAAGTCGACGTCGGCGGTGGCTTCGGCGCGCACATTGTTGGGGCCGACGATGGGCGTGATGATCGACTCGATGCGGCGCACCACGCTCTGCTGCAGTTCCTGCACGTACTTGATCTGGGTGGCGTCCAGGCCGGGGGTGCCGGGGCTCTTGCCGGCGTCGGACAAGAGATTGCCGTTTTGGTCGACCACGGTCACGTTCTTCGTCGGGAGCTCGGGCACGCTGCTCGCCACCAGGTGGACGATCGCGCTGACCTGCTGGGGGTCGAGCGTCCGCCCCGGATGCAGGTTGAGCAGCACCGACGCGGTGGGCGCCTTCTGTTCGGAGACGAACACCGTGTCCTTGGGCATGGCCAGGTGCACGCGCGCCGACTGGACCGAGGCGACCGATTCGATCGAGCGCGCCAGTTCGCCTTCCAGCGCGCGCTGGAAATTCACCCGCTCGAGGAACTGCGACGAACCCAGGCGCTGATTCTCCATCAGTTCGAAGCCGACGTTGCCGCCCTTGGGCAGACCCTGCTGGGCGAGCTTGAGACGGGCGTCGTGCACCCGGTCGGCGGGCACCATGAGGGCGGCGCCGCCCTCGGTGTATTTGTAGGGGATGCCCATTTGCTCCAGCTGCGCGACGATCGCGCCGCCGTCGCGGTCGCTGAAATTCGAGAACAGCACCCGGTACTCGGGCTGCCGTGCCCACATCCACACCGCGCCCATGACGGCGACGATCGCCGCCACGCCGAGCGCGAGCATGACCCTGCGCCCGCCTGCCGTGCGGGTGTAGTGGATGACGTTGCCGGGCACCACGATTTCGCCTGCTGATGCTTCTGCCATGTCAGTTCGTCCTGGTTGTTCTTGCCGGCGGCGCGTCATGGGCCGTTCTGCCGCCGAATCCTGCGTTCCTCCCGCGCTCTCCCATGAGAATCCCGGCGGGTGATCGAATTATCGGCAGCGCGCCGGTTTTCGTTCGCGAGAAAAGAAGCCGGTTTTGGGCGTTTATCGGGCTTATGGCTTGCCCGCGGGGCGGCTAAGGTGCGAACGTGGAAAACCGCCCCGGGCACGGCCCAGGGGCCGAGGAGAGCACGATGAGCGTCGGAGGAATCGATACCAGCCGCATTGAAGCCATGGTGGCGCAGCTCAGGGCGACCGCCGCGCGCGCCACGCCGGACGCCGGCCCGCTGGGCGAGGCCGCCGGGAAATCCCGCGCGGTGGCTTCGCCCGGCGAGTTCACCGCCATCCTCAAAAATTCGCTGGACAGCGTCAACCGGGCCCAGCTCGACGCGACCGCGCTCGCGCAACGCTTCGAAATGGGTGACAGCAGCGTCAGCCTCGCCGACGCCATGATCGCCCTGCAGAAATCGAGCATTTCCATGCAGGCGACGATCCAGGTGCGCAACCGGGTGGTGGCCGCCTACCAGGAAATCATGGGCATGGCGGTCTGAGGGCCGGGATCCGGGGGGGCAGCGGACAGCGGACAGGGGACAGCGGACAGGGGACAGGGGACAGCGGACAGCGGACAGCGGACAGCGGACAGCGGACAGCGGACAGGCGGTCTGAGGCCCGGGATCCGGGGCTGCCCCTGGCCGGTCAGCGGCCTTGCAGTGCCTGGCGCAGCGCGGCGGCGAGTTCCTCTGCCGCGAATTTCGCCACGTAGCCGTCGGCGCCGACATTGCGCACGTGCGCCTCGTTGGTCGCGCCGGAGAGCGAGGAATGGATGACCACCGGCAGCTTGGCGAAGCGGGGATTCTGCTTGATGCTGCGGGTGAGCGTGAAGCCGTCCATCTCGGGCATTTCGAGGTCGGTCAGCACCAGCGCGATGCGGTCGTTGACGGTGCCGCCCTCGGATTCCACCTTGGCGGCGATGTCATGCAGCTGGTCCCAGGCTTCCTTGCCGTTTTTGCACATGAGGTAGGGCAGGCCCATGGTTTCCAGGCCCTGTTCGATCATGGTGCGCGCGCTCAGCGAATCGTCGGCGGCGAGAATGAGCGTGCCCGGCCGCAGGCGAACCTCGGTATCGATGTTCTCGGGCACGGCCTGGGTTTCACCCGTTGGCATCACCTGCTGCAGGATCGTCTCGACATCGAGCACCTGGGCCAGACGCTCGCTGTCGTCGCCGTCGAGGCGGGCGATGCTGGTGACGATGCCGCCGGCCGAGTTGCCCTCGGCCGACATGACCTGGCGCCAGTCGAGGCGCACGATGTCTTCCACCGACTCCACCGCGAACGCCTGCGTGGTGCGCGCGTATTCCGTGATGAGCAGGATATTGAGGCCGGTCCTGGGGGTGCAGCCGGCGACGCCGGCGAGGCCGATCACCGGGATGATCTGGCCGCGCAGGTCGACCACGCCCATCTTGTGCGGGGACGCGCCCGCCATCGCGGTGATCTGCGGCATGGGGATGATTTCACGAATCTTGAAGACGTTGATGCCGAACAGTTCGCTGCGCTTATGCAAGGGATCCTCGCCGAGGCGGAACAGCAGCAGCTCCAGCTTGTTTGAACTGGTGAGATTGGAGCGTTCGTCGATTTCCTGCTGGATCGTTTTCATGGATGAGAATCCTTGGCGGGCATGGGGTCAGAGACTGTTCCGGCGCGCCCGCTCGATTTCGGTCACGAAGCGCTGCAGTCGAATTGCCGATTCGGGAGGGAGATCGATGAAGCGGCAGCCGAGCCGGGTCTGGAAGGAGCCGTTGGGGCGGCGTATCTGGGCGGAATTACGCACTTCCAGCGTGGTGAAAACGGCGTCCTGCTCGGGCAGCAGCAGGCGGCAGTTTTTCAGGATCGTGCCGGTTTCGTTGCCGAGGCGCCCGCTGACGTCGGCGAGCGCGACGCCGCCGCAGCTGATGTCGACGATGTGGGTGGCGAGCGTTTCCGGGAGCCCGTCGATGTCCGTCGGCACCAGGCACTTGACCGGCTTGGCGATGGGCAGCACGACGCGGAAATGCTCGCGCCGCTGCAGGCGGATCATCGATTTCGGCACGGCGATCTTCAGCGCCGGCAGCTTGTCGTAGGTGCACAGCGTGACCGGCCCGGTCATGAACGAGATCGAGACGCCGTCGAGCTGGGTGATGAATTCGGCGCCCTTGCCGGAGAGCAGGTCCTGGTTGAGCACGTCGCCGCGCGCGCTGTCGAGGATGATGCTGTTGTTGGCCTCGTTCACCGCCAGCACCGAGGTGACGACGATCTGTCGGCTGCCCTGGATGTCGAGATTGACCAGGAGCTTGCGCTTCTGGATCGCGCGCAGCTGGAACACGATCTCGGCGCGAGAGGTGAGCGTGCAGCGTGCCACCAGGTCGTCGTGCGCGGCGGCGCCGTTTTGTGCGGATGCGAACATAGGTCAGAGCGTCGGCGGGGCAATCCCCTGCTTTTTTGCGTCCTCGAGTTGGTGGAGCCAGGCCAGCAGTTCGGCTACTGCAATGTATAACTGGGGCGGGATGTGGCTGTCGAGGTCGATCTGCATCAGGAGCGCGAGGAGTTCCCGCGATTCGTGCACGTAGACACCCGACGCCTTGGCCCGCTCGATGATATTGTCGGCAAGAATGCCGCGACCTTTAGCGACCACGCGCGGCGCGCGGTCGCCCTCGCGGTAGGCCAGCGCCGCCGCGGCGCGCTGCTTGTCAAACGTCGGCGGCTTCGCCATGGTCGCGCTCCACCGTCAGTGACTGCAGGGGGCAGCCGGCCGCCGCCATCTGCGCGGCAAATTCGCCCTGATGCTGGCGCAGCAGGGGTTCGGTGTCCGGGTTCGCCGGCAGCACGCGGATGCTGAACGCACCGGCCGCATCGAGGCGGATGTGCGCCGTCACCTCGCCGAGCGCCGGCAGGTTCAGCTTCAACTGCGAGGTCCAGCCGGCGGACGCCGCCTCGCCGCCCGCCGGCGTGCCCTGGCGCTCGGGATCGACGTCGTGGCGCAGCAGCCATTCCAGTGACTGGCCCGGCCACAGCTCGCCGCGCCAGATGAACTGCGGCGTCTCCAGCACCTGCAACTGCTGCGACAGCAGCACGTGCAGGGGGTTGGGCGGCCTCGCCCCGTCGGTGGCGGCCGGCGGGGCCGGCGCCTGTGCGGCGCCCAGCCGGTTCTGCGGTTCCTCCATGAGGCCGTCGAGGCTGTCCAGCCCCACGGCCCAGTTGGCCAGATGCGATTCGTAGAACAGGCCGCTTCGTACCAGCGCGGTGCGCAGCGCGAGCGCGAGTTCGCCGACCTGCGTCGTCGGACGGGCGAGCAGGGGGCCGGGCGGCGCCACGGTCGGCGGCGTGTTGCGGTCCGGCACCTGTTGCAGGATGTCGGACAGCAGGCGCGCGGTCTGCGACAGCCGCGGCGCATCGGCGGGGGCGGCGGTGGACGGTTCCAGCATGAAGACCGCCTGCGGCACGTGGCCGGCGAAGCGCAGCGTCAGGCTGTCGCCCACCGCGGCCTGGCGGGGCAATCGCATGGCGACGGTCTGGCCATCCAGCTCGACCAGCGTGAGCCCCTTCTCCAGCGCGACCACCTTGCCGATGAGGCGCTGTCCGACGTTCAGGTGTTCGAAGGCGGCGCGTGGCGCCGCCCCGTCGCGTTGGGTGCTGCTGGCGACCGGCTGTACCGCGCTGGGGCCGGTCAGCGGCGCGTCCGGGCCGCCAAGTTTAGGCGGGACGTCGAGAATCCGGGCGAGAACCTGTACCGGGAACATGCATCAGGGGCGTCAGCCTCGCTGCGCCCCGTAGGCGTCGAGGCTGCGCCGGGTCGTGCGCATCAGGGCGAGGTTCTGCTGCAGTTCGTGCATGCGCGGCTCGGTCAGCGCGCGGATCTGCGCGTCGTGCTGCAGGATGGTGCGGATGATCGCGACCTTGGCGCGCATTTCCGCTGCCGACAGCTTCATCGGTTCGGCCTGCATCAGGCTGCCGACGTGGTCCTGGCAGCGTTCCTCCAGCGCCACCAGCCGGTCCCACTCGCCGCCGCGCGCGGCGGCGAGCATGGTGCCGGTGAGCTCGGACAGCGATTCGTAGGTGGCGAGCATTTCATTGCTGGTCATGGAAAATCTCCGGGTCAGGCGGCGATGGGGTGGGAGAGGGTCTGCGCGGGCGCGTGACTGGTCACCGCGATCTGGCGCCAGGCGCCGTGCAGTTCCTGCAGGAGGCCGAGCACTTCCTCGAGCGGTTCGACCGTGTTGGCGACATGGGCGTCCATGATGCGTTTGACCATGTATCCGTACAAGGCATCCAGCTGGGCGGCGAGCTCGCTGTTGTGGCGCATGTCCAGCGCGGCGCGGAGGCCGTCGAGAATGATGCGCGTTGCCTTGCCGATCGCGGCGGATTTCTTCTCGATGTCGTGATCCTGGATATGGCGGATCGCCATGCGGAGGGAAAGCTCGGCGCCCTCGTAGAGCAGCGTGATCAGCTGGGCGGGGCTTGCGCTCATGACGCCGGATTCCAGTCCGACGCTGGCGTAGGCTTTGGCGGCGACGCTCGATGGTGTGTACACGGTCTCGTCCTCTTAGTCGTTCTTCTGGCTGGTGAGCAGTTGCTGGGTCAGGAAAGTGCTGGTCGTGTTCATCCTGCCGAGCAGCAGGTTGAGATTGGTGTATTCGGCCGTATATCTTTTTTGCAGGGCCGTCATGCGCAGTTCCAGGCGGTCGACCTCGTCGGTGCGGTCCTTGACGTAGTCGTTCAGGCTCTTGGTGCGCGACTGGATGAGGCCGCCGGCGGAGAGCGTCGTGCTCCCCCATTGCTCGAGGCGCGTCGCGAAGCCGGTCGACGAGGCGAGCAGGTTGGTGACATCGGCGAAATCGTTCGCGATGGCATTGGTGAACTTGGTGCTGTCGAACGTCAGGACGCCTTCGCGCTGGAAGGCGATGCCGACCTGCGCGAGCGAGCTCAGCGTGCCGCCGGAGGCGGGCGTGAGGAAGATGTTGCGCAGCTGCTCCTGCATCAGGCGCAGGGCGCTGTCGCCGGCGAGCACGCCGGCGGGTTTGCCGTCGGTGCCGTAGGCGGAACGGGATTTCAACTGGCCCGCGAGCGCGTTGTAGGCGTCGACGAAGCTGTTCGCAGCGGTGGTCATGGACGCGGTGTCGCGGGCAACCGTAAGGCTCGCGGGCGTGGCCGTGGTGTTCCTGAGCGTGAGCGTCACCCCCTGGATCGCATCCCGCACCGTATTGGACGCGCTGCTGATCGCGATGCCGTTGACCGTGAGGCTCGCATTCTGCGCGGCCTGGGTCTGGGTCAGCTTCTGCGTGCCGGCCGGGTCGTAGGCAAGCAGGTTGGCGACAGCCCCGTCTCCCCCGGATGCGGTGATGCGGATGCTGCTGTTGGCGCCCGTGCTGGTCGAGGTGAGCGCGAGGCGATAAGGTGTTCCGCTGCCGTCGTTCACGAGGGTCGCGCTGATGCCCAGTTTCGCGGCGTTGATCGCGTCGCGGATGCCCTCGAGGCTGTTGTTGGTCGCGTCGATGGTGATGCTGGCCGAGCCGCTGCCGTTGGCGGTGAAGGTGGCGCCGCTGTAGACGCCATTCGTCAGCGTGCCGCCGCTGATGGTGCCGAAATCGAAGCTGAGCGTGGTCGGCGTCCCGTCGCCGATGGCGGCGGTGCTGCTGGCCTGCCCGGCGGCAACCACGCTCTGCGACTGCGCAAGCCGGCTCACGTTGACAGAGTAGTTGCCGGGGACGGCGGTGCTGTAGGCGTTCGCGGTCAGCGCCCCGCTGTCCGACGCCGTCGCCGTAAACTTCTCGAGACTCGTCCGCAAGCCGAGCGCCGCGCTCTGGAAGCTCGAGACGAGGCTGCTCAAGGTGCCGAGCGAGGAAATCTTCGCCTGCGTATCGCTGATGAGCGTATTGAGCCGTTCGATGGGCCGGCGCTCGACCGCCATCAGTTGCGACACGAGGGTGGTGACGTCAAAGGCGGTATTGGTCGAAGCCGTGATGGCCATGGCGATTTCTCCTCAGGCCTCACGCTTCACGAGCAGGCCCTGGGGCGACAGCTCGATGCTGCGGGAAAGTTCGAGGGTGGCCGCGGACGGAAATTGGCGGATCAGCTGGCCGGTGCTGGTGTCGACCAGCTTGACGACGGTCTGGTTCGCATCGGTGTCGATGCTGAATTCGAGATTGTTGCGGGTCTGCTGCAAGGCCAGATTGATCCGGCTCACCACCTGCCTCAACTCATCCGGCGTGGGCTCGGGATCAGACGTGGCCGCGGTGTCCGCGGCCACGGGGGCGCTGCCGGCAGGACGAAGCGGCGCGGCGGAAACGCGCACATCAGGCTGGGCCTGATTCACGAGGGGGGGCGGCAGGACAATCATGACGATCTCCTTCGGCCCCGCCCCCGAACGACGCGCCGTTCAGGGGCGGGACCCGGCGAGGTTAGCGCAGCAGCGTCAGCACGGTATTGGGGTTCTGGTTGGCTTGCGCCAGAACCGCGGTGCCGGCCTGTTGCAGGATGTTGTTGCGGGCCTGGGCGGCGGTTTCCGCAGCGTAGTCGGTGTCCATGATGCGGCTGAACGACGCCGACAGGTTCACCGACTCGGTCTGCATGGTGGCGACGGCGGAGCCGAAGCGCACCATGTCGGCGCCGTAGTTGGCGCGCGCGCTGGTCACCGTGTTGATGTCCGCCGAGATGGCGCTGATCGTGGTGCCGGTCGGGGCCGTGATTTGGGCGCTCACGCCGGTGACCTGGGTGCCGTTGCCGTCGACCGTGGTGGCCACGGCGGCAGTGGTCAGGCCGGCAATGCGGGCGTTTTCCGCGAGCAGCGCGGTGGCTTCGGCGCCCGAGGCGGTGCCGCCCAGCTGTACGGCGATTTCGTACAGGCGCTTGAGGTTTTCGTGGATCTGCGCGGCGTAGCCGTCGTTGGTCTGCGCCTTGGAGATCGCGTCCTGCGCGTTGCGGATCGCGATGTTGGTGCCGCGGATCTGCTTGTCGTAGTTGGTCGCGATGCCAAGGCCGGTGGCGTCGTCCTTGGCGCTGTTGATGCGCAGGCCGGACGAGAGGCGCTCCTGGGCGACCTGCAGGCCGATCGCCGACTTGTTTAGGGCGGCGCCGGCGAACAGGGCGGCGACGTTGGTGTTGATGACTTGTGCCATGTTTGTTTCTCCTGTGTGTGGGGGGTTATTCCGGCGTTACCGCCTTCAACTTCGGTTGCCTCAGCAAGGCCGTGTGAACCGTCGTTGAGGGAGGAATCGTCGGGGGTCGGAGAAAGTTAAGGGCATGGCGGGAAAATCCTGCAAGGCCTTCAGGATTGCGTATTCGCGCCGACGGGCGGCGGCGCCTTCACGACGCGGTTCTTGCCCTGCCGCTTGGCCTCGTACATGGCGGCGTCCGCGCGGCCGATGAGGGCGTCCTGCGTTTCGCCCGGCACGCGCTCGGCGACGCCGGCGCTGAAAGTGATGAGCACCTTCTCGTTGTCGGCGAGGAAATATTTCTTGGTGAGCTGGCGCTGCAGCCGCGCCATGATCTTGGCCGCCTCGTCGAGCGGGGTGTTGGGCATCATGATGAGGAATTCCTCGCCGCCGAGGCGCGCGACATGGTCGGTGAGGCGCAGCTGTTCCTTGGCGACCTTCACCAGGTGGACGAGCGCGTCGTCGCCCGCCTGGTGGCCGCGCCGGTCGTTGAGCGCCTTGAAATTGTCGAGGTCGAGCACGGCAACGCAAAGTGGCGCCTGGTAGCGGTCGGCGCGCGCGACCTCGCGCGCGAATTCCTCGTCGAGACCGCGGCGGTTGAGGCTGCGGGTGAGGGGGTCTTCGCGCACCAGTGCACTCATTTGCGCGAGCTCGGCTTCGAGCTGGCGGATGCGCGCGTCGGCGGCGAGCGCGGTGTCGCGCTGCTGCACCAGCTGCTGCTGCGCGCGCTGGCTTTCCGCCTGCGCCGCGTAGGTGTCGGCGACGAGCTGCTTGAAGATGCGGTTGAGTTCGATCACGTCCTCGGTCTCGCGGATGCGTTCGGCGTGGCCGGTGACCTTCTTCTGGTAGTCCTCGTTCACCGCGACCGCGGTGCCCATGCCGTCGACGAAGGCCGTCATGGTGGCCTTGAGCGTGGCGGTGGCTTCCTTGAGGCTGTGCTTCACCAGGCCCTGCTTGTAGATCACTTCCTTGAGACGCTTTTCGGCTTCCTGCAGGCTGACCACGCGCAACGGGCCTGCGAGCAGTTCCTCGACCATGTCGAGCTGGCCGCGCAGCCAGCTGTCGTCGTCGAGCAGCTCGCCGATGTTTTCGACCACCAGCAGCAACACGCGTTTCAGGATGTCCTGCATGTCGCGGGCGTCCGACGACTGCAGCTCGATGCCGACCCACAGCGATTTCAGCGCGCTGGCCGCCTCGCGCAGCTGGGCCGGGGTGACGGCGGCGCGCACGGATTCGGCGAGCTTGAGGGCCTTGTCCGCAAGACGCGGATCGTTGCCGAGCTGGGAGGCGACGCCGAATTCGAGCGTCTTGGCGAGCAGTTCGCGCAGCTGCGCGGTGTCGCTGTCGCCGGGCTCGTCGACGAGCGAGGCGGCGGGGCGCGCCGGCTGCGGCTTCAGCTGCTGGACGATTTCGGCGAGCTGCCAGCTGCACTGCCGCCAGTCGGATTTTTCCACCGCCTTGCCCAGGCTCGCGAGCCGGGCCGACAGCGCCGGATGGTGGGCGGCCAGATCCTTCACCAGCTGCGCCAGCACGCCCGCGGCGCTGGGGCCGGCCGCCTTGCCGACAATTTCGTCGTACAGGGTCTGGTAGTTGTCCGGCGTGGGCGCGATCCGCCGCATGGCGAGCCGGCGCAGGGCTTCGCGCGCGACTTCGGTCGGGTTGGCGAGATTCGGCTTGCTGTCGGCGGGTTCGGCCATGGCGTGGGCAGGCAGGGGTCGGATGCCCGTATGGTAAGCCCGGCGGCGGCAGGGAAAGGCCGGATTAGGGCGGGGAAACCCCGGCAATTCCGCGATGAGACCGGGGGTGAGGAACTAGTCCACCAGCCCCTGCTTGATCGCGTAATGCGTCAGCTCGGCGTTGTTCTTCAACTGCATCTTCTTCAGCAGCCGCGCGCGATACATGCTGATCGTCTTGACCGACAGCGACAGCTGCTCGGCGATGGCGGAGACGGGCAGGCCCGAGGCGATCAGGCACAGGGTCTGGTATTCGCGGTTGGACAGGCCCTCGTGGGGGAGGCTGGCGCGTTCGCCGCTGACCTGGCTGGCGAGTTCCTGCGCGACCTCGGCGCTGATGTACTTCTTGCCGGCGGCGACCATGCGGATCGCGTCGATGAGCTGGGCGGGCGCGCTCTGCTTGTTGAGATAGCCGGCGGCGCCGGTTTTCAGGGC
>DYFW01000240.1 GCA_020725005.1 Thiobacillus denitrificans | reverse complement strand
GAATCAGCGGCCTGTGCTTGAACCAAATGGCCTCCACGAAACCCGGGGCGGTTCACTACCAGAACCGATACCACGCCTTCCCCTCGACGTTCACGCCCTTGGCGTACTTGCTGTTGGGGAAGTTGAGCAAGAGCACGCGCTTCGCGTCGTCGCGCAGGTCGGTGAGCTTGAGCTTGTCGTAGGCGACGACGAGGATGGCGAGGGCTTCTTCCATCGCGGGCGCTTCGGGGTAGGTCTTGAGCACTTCCTTGGCGCGGTTGGCGGCGGCGACCCAGGCTTCGCGCTTGAGATAGTACTTGGCGACATGGACTTCGTGGTTGGCGAGCGCGTTGACGAGGTATTTCATGCGCGCGGTGGCGTCGGGCGCGTACTTGCTCTCGGGGAAGCGGGTGACGAGTTCCTTGAAGGCGAGGAAGGCGTCGCGCATCGCGCGCGGGTCGCGTTCGGAGAGGTCCTGGTCGATCAGCTTGCCGAGGTAGCCGAGGTCGTCGTTGAAATTGACCAGGCCCTTCAGATAATAGGCATAGTCGACGTGGGGGTGATTCGGGTGTAGCTTGATGAAGCGGTCGGCGGCGGCGATGGCGGAGACCGGCTCGTTGTCCTTGTAATAGGCGTAGGCGATTTCGAGCTGGGCCTGCTGGGCGTAGCGGCCGAAGGGGTAGCGCGCTTCCAGGGTTTCGTAGAGCTTTACCGCGCGCTCGTAGTTGCCGCTATTGAGGTTGTCCTTGGCCTCGCTGTAGAGGCGCTGGGCCGACCAGCCCGCGGTTTCGTCCTGCACTTCGGGCAAAAGGCCGCAGCCGCCGAGGATGAGCGTGGCGGCGACGAGCGCCGCGCCGCACATTCTTTTGAGGCCGGCGAGCCGATAGAATGGGCGCGGGTCGGACGAATCGGGCTTGGACATGGGTACGGACACGGAAAAAATGTCGACTGATTATAAGGGAAATGACGAGGGCGACGTCCGCCGGCTGGTGATCCCGGACGCGCAGGGCGGCCAGCGGCTGGATCAGGCGCTGGCCGCGCTCCTGCCCGAGTTTTCCCGCAATCGCATCCAGAACTGGATCCGCGCCCGCCGCATCGCGGTGGACGACGCCTGGGGCACGACCAAGATGAAGGTGATGGGCGGCGAGTCGGTGCGGGTGGAGGTCGAGCCCGACCCGGACGCCACCCCCGACGCGCCGGAGGCGATCCCGCTCGACGTGGTGTTCGAGGATGCCATGTTGATGGTCGTCGACAAGCCGGTGGGCCTGGTGGTGCACCCGGGCAGCGGCAACCGCCACGGCACGCTGTTGAACGCGCTGCTGCACCATGCGCCGCAGGTGGCCGAGCTGCCGCGCGCCGGCATCGTGCACCGGCTGGACAAGGATACCTCGGGGCTCCTGGTCGTCGCCAAGACCGTGCGCGCGCACACCGACCTGGTGCGCCAGCTGCAGGCGCGCACGGTCAAGCGCGAGTACCTGGCGCTGGTGTATGGCGAGATCGACCGCGCCGGGACGGTCGACGCGCCGCTCGCGCGCGACCCGTTCAACCGCACCAAGCGCACCGTGCACAGCATGGGCAAGGAAGCGATCACGCACTACGAGCCGGTCGAACGCTTCCCCGGCGTGACGCTTCTGCGCTGCCGGCTCGAAACCGGCCGCACCCACCAGATCCGCGTCCACATGCAGCACATCGGCCATCCGCTGGTGGGCGAGCAGGTCTACAGCGCCTGCCGCCGTCCGCACTTGAAGCTGGCCTTCCCGCGCCAGGCCCTGCATGCCGAGCGGCTCGGACTGGTCCACCCCGTGACCGGCGAACCGATGCAGTGGGAATGCCCGCTGCCGGCGGATTTCGACGCGCTGCTGGCGTCGCTGCGCAGCGGCACCGAGCGCTACGCCTAGGCGCATGCTCGAGCCCGACTGGCCCGCGCCGGCGCGGGTGCGCGCCTGCATGACCACCCGGGAAGGCGGCGTCAGCGCGTCGCCGTGGACGAGCTTCAATCTCGGCGACCACGTCGGCGACGATCCGGCGCACGTCGCCGCCAATCGCGCGCGTCTGCGCGAATCCCTGCCGGGCGAACCCGGCTGGCTCCGGCAGGTGCACAGCGCCCGCGTGGTCGAGCTTGGGCGCGACGTCGATCTCGAGGCCGACGCCGCGTTCACGCGCACGCCGGGCCAGGTGTGCGCCGTGCTCACCGCGGACTGCCTGCCGGTGCTGTTCTGCGACCGCGCCGGCAGCGTGGTCGCCGCCGCGCACGCCGGCTGGCGCGGGCTGGCGAACGGCGTACTGGAGGCCACGGTGGCGTCGATGGGCGTGCCGCCGGGTGAAATCCTGGCGTGGCTGGGGGG
>DYFW01000032.1:18142-26019 GCA_020725005.1 Thiobacillus denitrificans | reverse complement strand
CCGGCGAATCAGCCTGCCGGCGCGAATGTACGGAATCGAAAGCATGGAACGGGCGCCGCGGCGTCCCTGTCACGTTCTTGATAGTGATATCGACAGATTTTCGACGAAGTTGAGCCGGATTCAACACCGGCCCAGGCGCCGGTCGAGGCAGCGCAGGTAGGCGTCGGCATCGTACGCCGCTTGGTGGCGTTGCGCCTGCCAGATCATTTCGCCGAGACAGTCCATCATCGCGTGCTGGGCGTCCATCGCGTCGCCGTATTGCGCGAGCAGCTGCGCATGGCGCGCACGGATGCCGGGCGGCTGGTCGATCGACAGCTGTTCGGCGATCGCCAGGTGCAGGGAAAGATGCAGGAAAGGGTTCGTTTCGCCGTCTTCCGGCAGCCAGTCGCGGTCGCGGAAGCGCGCCGGCTGCGCCAGCAGGGCGTGATACTCGGGATGCGCGAGCACGATGTCGAGCGCGGTTTGTTCCGCGCCGGCGAGTGTCTGGCCGGCGCGGTACTTCGCCCACACGTCGAAGAAAAACTGGCGCACCTGGTCGCGGCTGGGGGTGAACATGTTTCAGGTGGCGCGGCGCTTGACCGCGTTCGGTTCGGCGCGCGGCCCCGTGGGTGCGGATCGCGCCTTGCCGCGTCGTGGCGCAGGCGGCGTTCCGCTTCCGGTGGCGGCCGCCGGCCAGGTCTTGTCCTGGTATTCGCACAGATCAGCGATGATGCACTCGCCGCATTTGGGTTTTCTCGCCTGGCACACGTAGCGGCCGTGCAGGATCAGCCAATGGTGGGCGTCGACCAGGAATTCCTTCGGCGTGGTTTTGAGCAGTTTCTTCTCGACCTCGAGCACGGTCTTGCCCGGCGCCAGGCCGGTGCGGTTGGCGACCCGGAAGATGTGTGTGTCGACTGCTATCGTCGGCTGGCCGAAGGCGGTGTTGAGAATGACGTTGGCGGTCTTGCGTCCCACGCCCGGCAAGGCCTCGAGCGCTTCGCGCTCGGCCGGCACCTCGCCGCCGTGGCGCTCGATCAGCAGGCGGCAGGTCTCGATGAGATGCTTCGCCTTGCTTTTGTAGAGGCCGAGGGTCTTGAGATAGTCTTCGAGCCGCGCCTGGCCCAGCGCCAGGATCGCCGCCGGCGTGTTGGCGACGGGGAACAGGCGCCGCGTCACCTGGTTCACGCCCTTGTCGGTCGATTGCGCCGAGAGCATCACGGCCACCAAGAGCTCGAACGGTGTCGAGTACTCGAGCTCGGTCGTGGGGTGGGGATTGGCCGCGCGCAGGCGGCTGAAGATTTCACGGCGCTTGGCAGGATTCATCGGGCGGTCTTCCTCGTCCCGCGCTCACTGCTCGGCAAGACGCTTTTTCAGTGCCTGTTTCTCGGCCTGGCGCCTGGCGCCTGCGGTTTTCTCGTGCTCGCCGGCGCGGCGCGCGAGCGCGAGGGCCACATAGGGATTGCGCGGCTTCGGTACGCGCTTCTTCAGCGGCGGCTTCATGCGGCCACCGGGATCGCGGCATGCGCACGCTTCTCGGCGCGCGCGCGGCGCCAGTTGTGCGCGGCGATCAAAAGCCCCAGCGCGATGAAGGCGCCGGGCGGCAGGACGGCGAGCAGAAAGCCCTGATAGCCGGGCAGCAGGTGCAGCACGAAAGCCTTGGCGTCGGCGCCGAATACGAGGTCGATGCCGGAGAGCAATGTGCCTTGCCCGGCGAGTTCCCGCATGGCGCCAAGCACCATCAGCACCGCGGTCAGGCCGAGGCCCATCGCGAAGGCATCGACGACGCTGGCGAGCGGATGGTTTTTCGAGGCGAAGGCGTCGGCGCGCGCCAGCACGATGCAGTTGGTGGTGATGAGGGGAATGAAGATGCCCAGCACCAGATACAGTGGATGCACGAAGGCGTTCATCACGAGATCGACCACCGTGACGAGCGCGGCGATGATGAGGACGAACACCGGGATGCGGATTTCGTGCGGCACGAAGTGGCGGACGCTCGACACTGCGCCGCTGGCGGTCATCATCACCAACATGGTCGCCAGTCCCAGCGAAACGGCGTTGACCACGGTATTGCTGATCGCCAGCAGCGGACACAGGCCGAGCAGCTGCACCAGGCCGGTGTTCTGCTTGTCGAGGCCGTTCTGGAACAGGGTGCGGAATTCGTTAAGGGTCATGGGGCATTCTCCTTCACCGGGGCTTGGGCGGGAATGGGCGCGACGATGGCCGCGCGATGCAGTGCAAAGTATTCGAGCGCCTGGCGCACCGCCTTGACCACCGCGCGCGGCGTGATGGTCGCGCCGGCGCGCGCATCGAAGACGCCGCCGTCCTTGGCGACTTTCCAGAGGCGCGGTTCGGGGTCGAGGAGATCCTTGCCCGTGAACTGCTCGATCCAGGCGCTCTTGGCGTGGTCGATGTAGTCGCCCAGCCCCGGTGTTTCCCGGTGGGCGGTCACCCGCACGCCGGTCACGCGGCCGTCGGCGCCGATGCCTACCAGGAGGTGGATGGCACCGCTGTAGCCGTCGGGCGCGATCGCCTCGACTACCACGGCAGTCACCTCGCCGCCGCGGCGAGCGACCCACATCGACGACGGCCGCTGCGTGCCGAGACGCTCGTCCGCAGGCAGCGTCTGCCGGCTCGCCAGCAGGTCGTTGTCATAGAGCGCGGGCGGCAGCACCTGGTTCAGCAGGGCGAGCCTTTTGGCCTGTTCGCTTTTCTCGATGGTGGGCTGTGTACGGGTGAAGGTCAGGCTCAACAATGCCGTGGCGACGAGCGAGAACACCAGCAGGATCGATGCGGTGCGCAGGGCGTTGCGGCCGGCAGCGTTGAACTGGTCCTTCATCGTGAGCTGCCTTTTTCCCGACCGGGCGCGCCGCCATAGATGCGCGGCTGGGTGTACTGGTCGATCAGCGGCACCGCCACGTTCATCAGCAGGACGGCGAAGGCGACGCCGTCGGGATAGCCGCCCCAGGTGCGGATGATGATCGTCAGCACGCCTGCGCCGAAGCCGAAGATCAGCTTGCCGAGCGGCGTGGTCGAGCCGGACACCGGATCGGTCGCGATGAAGAAGGCGCCCAGCATCACCGACGGGGCGAACAGGTGGAACCACGGCGCGCCGTAACGGCCGGCGTCGAAGAAGTGCAGGAAACCCGCGGCAAGCCAGACGCCGGCGAGGAAGGCCAGCGGCACGCGCCAGCTGATGATGCGCAGCGCCCACAGCACGAGGCCGCCGGCGAGAAAGGCGCCGGCCAGCCATTCGAAGCCGGCGCCGCCGACATGGCCGAAGATCGGTTGCGTCATGATCTCGTCGACCGTGTGCTGCTGCAGCAGGCCGGTGCGCAGCGTATCGAGGGGAGTGGCCATGGTCACGGCGTCGAGCACCGCCTTCGGCGCGCCGCCGAAAATGATCGCCGCGCTGTCGGCGAGCGAGAGCGGCGTGCCGGTGAGCGCGAGCGGGCCGGGCCACGACGTCATCTGCACCGGGAAGGAAATCAGCAGCACCGCATAGCCGACCATCGCCGGGTTGAACACGTTCTGCCCGAGGCCGCCGTAGAGATGCTTGGCGACGACGATCGCGAACAGGGTGCCGGTGACGATCAGCCACCACGGCGCCAGCGAGGGCAGGCACAGCGCCAGCAGCCACGCCGTGACGATCGCGGACAGATCCGTCAGAAAAGGCCTGACCGGATAGCCGCGCGCCTTCAGCATGGCCGCCTCCGCGACGACGGCGGTGACCGTGGCGAGCGCCAGCGTGACGAGGATGCCGGGGCCGAACAGCCAGACGTGGGCGGCGATGCCGGGCAGGAGCGCGACGAGCACCCAGGCCATGACCTGGGTGACGCTGCTGTGGTCGATCACGAAAGGCGCAGGCATCAGGGTTTGGTCTCGTCGGTTTCCAGCGGCTGGCGCGCCAGTTCGCGGATTTTAGCCCGGCGCGCCTCGATCTCTTCGATTTCGCGCTGCTTGTCGGGCGGCAGCTGGTCGATGTTCTTCGGCGCGACCTCCGCCTTTTTGGCTTGCGCGCGCGCCAGCGCGGCGGCAATCAGGGCCTTCTTCGCGTCGGCCTCGCCCGTGGCGCCCGGCGCCGCGGCTTCCGCTGCCAGCTCCGCGCGCTTGGCCTGCGCCTTGGCGGCGAGCTTCTCGGCCTTTTCCTTCTTCTCGCGCTCGAGCCGGAACAGGCGGAACTCGTGGCGCGCGCGCGCGAGGTCGGCGGCGCGCTTCTCGCGCTCGCGCGCCCAGATCTCGCTCTTGGCGTAACGGTAGTAGTCGACCAGCGGAATGTGGCTCGGGCAGACATAACTGCAGCAGCCGCATTCGATGCAGTCGAACAGGTGGTACTCCTGCGCGCGCCCGAAGTCGCCGGCCTTGGCGAAGCGGAACAGTTCCTGCGGCTGCAGTTCCGCCGGGCAGACGTCGGCGCAGCGCGTGCAGCGGATGCACGGCAGCATGGCCGGCAGCGGCGGGAAGAGCGCGTCCGATTTCACCAGGATGCAGTTGGTCGCCTTCACCACCGGCACCTCGCTGCTCGGCATCGGCATGCCCATCATCGGGCCGCCCATCAGCACGCCGGTGGCGCCGTCGCGATCGCCCGCGAGGTCGATCAGGCGCTGCATCGGCGTGCCGATCAGCACCTCGAAATTCTGCGGCCGCAGCACGTGGCCGGTGACGGTGACCAGGCGCGAGATCAGCGGCTCGCCATGGAAAACGGCGCGCGCCAGCGCGTACGCGGTGCCGACGTTGAACACCTGGATGCCGATGTCGGTGGAGAGCTTGCCGGAGGGAACCTGTCTGCCGGTGAGCGTCTCGATCATCTGCTTGGCGCCGCCGGCCGGGTAGATCGTCGGCACGGCGATGACCTCGACAGCGAAATCGAACCCGGCCGCGGCGGCCTGCATGGCGGCGATCGCCTCGGGCTTGTTGTCCTCGATGCCGACCAGGATTTCAGTGCTGCCGAGCAGATGCCGCATCACCCGCACGCCCTGCAGGATTTCGTCGGCACGCGTGCGCATCAGCAGGTCGTCGCAGGTGATCCAGGGCTCGCATTCGCCGCCATTCACGATGAGCGTGGGGCAGGCGTGCGCGCCGGGATCGAGTTTCACCGCGCTCGGAAACACCGCGCCCCCGAGGCCGGCCAGGCCCATGTCGCGCAGGCGCATGCGCAGGTCGGCCGGGGCCAGCGCCTGGTAGTCTATCGGCGCGTGATCGATCCAGGCGTCGCGGCCATCGGTCTCGATGGTGATGCAGTCGTCCGGCAGGCCCGAGACGTGCGGCACCAGCGCCGGCCCGATCGCCGTCACCGTGCCCGAGCTCGAGGCGTGGACCGCAGCGGAGATGTAGCCGTCGGCCTCGGCGATGATCTGGCCCTTGAGCACCTGCTGGCCCACTTCGACCACCGGCCGGGCCGGATTGCCGATGTGCTGGCGCAGCGGAATGACCAGCTGCCGCGGCACCGGCGCGGCATGGATGGGCCGGCCGTTCGACTCCGCCTTGTGATCGGGCAGATGCACGCCACCCTTGAAGCGGTGCAGTACGCGAGTCATCCGCGCGCCCCCCCGACCTGTTTCATCATGACGAGCGGATGCTTGAACTTCCAGTGCGGCAGATCCTCGGCGACCGGCACCATGCTGATGCAGTCGACCGGGCACGGCGGCACGCACAGTTCGCAGCCCGTGCATTCGGACGCGATGACGGTGTGCATCTGCTTGGCGGCGCCGACGATCGCGTCGACCGGACAGGCCTGGATGCACAGCGTGCAGCCGATGCACAGGTTCTCATCGATGAAGGCGACCGATTTCGGCTTGGGCGTGCCGTGGGTTTCGTCGAGCGGCTTCGGCTCCACCCCCAGCAGCTCGGCGAGCTTCTTCACGCCTTCCTCGCCGCCCGGCGGACACTGGTTGATGTCGGCCTCGCCCCTGGCGATCGCCTCGGCATAAGGGCGGCAACCCGGGAAGCCGCATTGGCCGCACTGCGTCTGCGGCAGGATGGCGTCGATCTTCTCGGCCAGCGGGTTGCCCTCGACCTTGAAGCGCACCGCCGACCAGCCGAGCGCCAGCCCGATCACCACGGCCAGCCCGACCATCACGAGGAGGGCAGCGATCATCTACTTGACCAGGCCGGAGAAGCCCATGAACGCCAGCGACATGAGGCCGGCCGTGATCATGGCGATGCTGGTGCCCTTGAACGGCGTAGGCACGTCGCTGGTTTCCAGCCGCTCGCGAATACCGGCGAACAGGATCAACACCAGCGTGAAGCCGATCGCGCCCCCGGCGCCGAAAAACAGCGACTCGACGAAACCGTGGTCGGACTGCACGTTGAGCAGCGGAATACCCAGCACCGCGCAGTTGGTGGTGATGAGCGGCAGGTAGATGCCCAGCACCTGGTACAGCACCGGACTCGTCTTGTGGATGAACATCTCGGTGAATTGCACGATCCCCGCGATCACCACGATGAACGACAGCGTGCGCAGGTAGAACAGCTCGGTGCCGAGCAGGTATTCATTGATGAGATAACTCGCGCCGGAAGCGAGCGTCAGCACGAAAGTCGTCGCCAGCCCCATGCCGATCGCCGTTTCCAGTTTCTTCGACACGCCCATGAAGGGGCACAGGCCGAGAATCTTGGCCATCACGATGTTGTTCACGAACACCGTGGAAATGAGGATGAGAAGATAGGTTTCCAAAACAGAACGCCCCGCGCAATGCTGCATTATCCGCTGCGGGGGGCAGGGGATTCAAGCTGTCGAGGGCAGGGGTATTGGATAGTGGCCTGAAGATTTCTCCAGTACGCTGTGTTTCAATAATCCGCACCCGGCCGTGAGGCCGGGCGATGCACTACGCCGGTGTCGGCATCGGGCGCGCGATGCAGGTTTCAATCCGCGCCCGGCCGTGAGGCCGGGCGATGCGATGTCGACCGCGACGGCGGCGAACGCTGCGCCAAGTTTCAATCCGCGCCCGGCCGTGAGGCCGGGCGATGCCTACATTGAGCGTGCCTTGATCAGCCAGACGTTTGTTTCAATCCGCGCCCGGCCGTGAGGCCGGGCGATGCCCTGGAAAAATCACAGCACTCAAGCCAATAGGCGAGTTTCAATCCGCGCCCGGCCGTGAGGCCGGGCGATGCGCCACAAGGCTCGGCGGAGGAGGCACGGCAACAAGTTTCAATCCGCGCCCGGCCGTGAGGCCGGGCGATGCAGCGCCGCGCCGAAGCGGCCGAGCGCGCCCTTGAGGTTTCAATCCGCGCCCGGCCGTGAGGCCGGGCGATGCTCCGGTATGGACAAGGCGGCCAGCACGGTCAGGACGTTTCAATCCGCGCCCGGCCGTGAGGCCGGGCGATGCGGCACGCCGATCTGGTACGGGGCGGTGTCGCTGTAGTTTCAATCCGCGCCCGGCCGTGAGGCCGGGCGATGCCCAAAGTCGGAGACATACACGTCGGCAGCGCCGAGTTTCAATCCGCGCCCGGCCGTGAGGCCGGGCGATGCCAGGTGCGCAACGTGAATGCCACCACGGCAGAAGAGGTTTCAATCCGCGCCCGGCCGTGAGGCCGGGCGATGCGAGCGTTGCGCTGTGGTAGCCCGCTTCGCCATCGAGTTTCAATCCGCGCCCGGCCGTGAGGCCGGGCGATGCCTTCTTGGTTCCGCCAAGGGTTTGAACGACCTCTCGTTTCAATCCGCGCCCGGCCGTGAGGCCGGGCGATGCGCACTGGCCGGGCCCGAAGCTGATCCCTATCAACGGGTTTCAATCCGCGCCCGGCCGTGAGGCCGGGCGATGCGGGCGCGTCAAGGGCGCCGAGTGGCCGGTGATCGTTTCAATCCGCGCCCGGCCGTGAGGCCGGGCGATGCATTTACGCCAGTGACGCAACGGTGGCGCGGCGCATGGTTTCAATCCGCGCCCGGCCGTGAGGCCGGGCGATGC
>DYFW01000032.1:16129-18042 GCA_020725005.1 Thiobacillus denitrificans | reverse complement strand
GTTTCAATCCGCGCCCGGCCGTGAGGCCGGGCGATGCCTGCAATCTCGCGGCGTCCGTTGCTTGCTCATCCTGTTTCAATCCGCGCCCGGCCGTGAGGCCGGGCGATGCCGCAGGCTCTTATCAATTGTCGTGACAGGCACGAGTTTCAATCCGCGCCCGGCCGTGAGGCCGGGCGATGCCTTGCGCCGAATCATGTGGATACGCGCAAGCTGGGTGTTTCAATCCGCGCCCGGCCGTGAGGCCGGGCGATGCCAAAGAGATCGAGCTGACCCAGCAGGCGATCGACAGGTTTCAATCCGCGCCCGGCCGTGAGGCCGGGCGATGCGCGCTCTCGGTCGGAGGCGATCATCTGATAGGTGATGTTTCAATCCGCGCCCGGCCGTGAGGCCGGGCGATGCGCGGGACGGCCCATTGACCAGTCACCCGACGCAAAGTTTCAATCCGCGCCCGGCCGTGAGGCCGGGCGATGCCCGATCCACGGCGCTTCGGCCTCCACCCACTGGCAGTTTCAATCCGCGCCCGGCCGTGAGGCCGGGCGATGCCAGCGCGGCCTGCTCGCGGCTGCGACCAAACGCGGCGTTTCAATCCGCGCCCGGCCGTGAGGCCGGGCGATGCCGGCCCCCGTAGCGGCTGCGCCGCTCCGGTGTCCGGTTTCAATCCGCGCCCGGCCGTGAGGCCGGGCGATGCCGTAAAGGCCATCATGACGGCCAACCAATGCACCGAGTTTCAATCCGCGCCCGGCCGTGAGGCCGGGCGATGCACCAGCGACGGAAGTTCAAGCGCTGCCGGCATCGGTTTCAATCCGCGCCCGGCCGTGAGGCCGGGCGATGCACCTACAGATTCCGCTTTATGGTTCCTGCGGAACGGGTTTCAATCCGCGCCCGGCCGTGAGGCCGGGCGATGCACTCCGCCGCGGTTCCGCCCAACGTCGCCGCCTTCGTTTCAATCCGCGCCCGGCCGTGAGGCCGGGCGATGCTCAAGAAACCCGTGCCCGGGACAGTCAAGGTCTACCTGTTTCAATCCGCGCCCGGCCGTGAGGCCGGGCGATGCCCCGCGCCCTGGCCACGGCCGCCGAGCATCTGCATGGTTTCAATCCGCGCCCGGCCGTGAGGCCGGGCGATGCCAGCCCGCCGGCGGCTCCACGCCGTGGAAGTCGATGTTTCAATCCGCGCCCGGCCGTGAGGCCGGGCGATGCCCGTGATCGAGCTGATGTACAAGGCCGGTGCCGGTGTTTCAATCCGCGCCCGGCCGTGAGGCCGGGCGATGCATCGGCGCAAAGTCGTATTCAGGCGCGTCGACAGGTTTCAATCCGCGCCCGGCCGTGAGGCCGGGCGATGCGATTAGGCAGTCGCGGTTGATAAGGAGAAGCACTTGTTTCAATCCGCGCCCGGCCGTGAGGCCGGGCGATGCCAGCGAAAGCCGTCAAGGGAGAAGCAGCAGCGAGGTTTCAATCCGCGCCCGGCCGTGAGGCCGGGCGATGCCACTCGCCGTTGAGATATTCCACGCCCTGATCGAGTTTCAATCCGCGCCCGGCCGTGAGGCCGGGCGATGCGCGAAATTGCGTAGAAGGGCGAGAGCCAGAAGAGTTTCAATCCGCGCCCGGCCGTGAGGCCGGGCGATGCCCTCGTTGAAGGCGAGTGTCAAGTTCGACGTACCGTTTCAATCCGCGCCCGGCCGTGAGGCCGGGCGATGCTTACGAGGCGGAACGGATGTGGTCTCCACCTGAACGATGTTTCAATCCGCGCCCGGCCGTGAGGCCGGGCGATGCCCAACGGCGATCGTAGCACTGGTGATGCCCGAGCTGTTTCAATCCGCGCCCGGCCGTGAGGCCGGGCGATGCGCGATCTGGATCGGAGGAGCGATGCGCTGCTCACGTTTCAATCCGCGCCCGGCCGTGAGGCCGGGCGATGCC
>DYFW01000032.1:0-16029 GCA_020725005.1 Thiobacillus denitrificans | reverse complement strand
GTTTCAATCCGCGCCCGGCCGTGAGGCCGGGCGATGCTCCGCCACTGTAACCTATTGATTGTTGGGCGGCGCGGCGCGAGTCTGCGCGAACCTTGGTGTTGAAGCAACCCGTGTGCGCCTTTGTCCCCTTTGGGTGGAGCTTGTTTTGTTAAAGATCAATGCCTTGTCGCTTGCGCGAAAGGTCTGGCGGCACGCCGTCGATAGGATTTCGCGGATCATGCGATGAGCGGGCCTTCAAAATCGAGCGACCTGAAGTAACCATGTTGCTTGACGCGCAGTTCGACAGGCCCGGTGATGCGATAGAAGCGCAGGTTGTCCTGGTTTACATCAATCTCTGCGAGCAGTTCGCGTTCGAGTTGTTCGAACTGCATGTCGTTGAGGGTGCATTCGAAGACCGATTTCTGCACGCGCTGCCCCATGCGCTCGCAGGCTTTGGCTACGCGTCGCAGGCGCTTGCGGCCGGCTGCGGTTTCTGTCGAGACGTCGTAGGTCACGATGATGAGCATGGTTATTTTGTCAGATAGGGGAGATAACTTTCCGTCTCGCCGCGAAGCGTTCTAGCCAGGAAACGGGCCTGAATGAAAGGCAGCAGGGCATAGGGCATTTTCTGCTCTACAAGTGGGTGGGTGATTTCTTCCTGCTTGCGTTCTTGCCAGGCGGTAACGATGGCGCGACGGCCTTTGTCATTGAGCATGACTGCGCCGCCTTCCCGCAAGTCGAAATCTCTTTCGTCGATCTGATTTCGGTTGATGAGCGTGAGCGCCAGTCGGTCACAGAACACGGCGCGGAATTCTTCCTGTAAATCCAGCGCGAGCGCAGCGCGGCCCGGGCGTACGGCATGTAAAAACCCCAACTGGGGATCGAGGCCGACGGCTTCGCAGGCAGATCGGCAATCGTTCATGAGCATGGCGTACAAAAACGAAATCAGGGCATTGAACCGATCCAGCGGTGGCCGACGCGTCCGCCCATTGAGCTGGAAGTTGGTGCGGAATGCGGGTTTGACGACAAGGTTCAGTGCTTCAAAATAGCCGCGTGCCGCTTCGCCTTCCACGCCGCGCAATTCGTTTAGCGTGCTGGCCGATGCGGCTGCACGTAAGGAAGCCGCCAGATTGTCGGCCGTGCGGGTGAGCTTGATCGTGTCGCTTTCGTCGTCGGCTTCGCGTGCCCCGCGCTGGATTACGCTGCGGCTGTTCTTGAGCTTGCCAGCGACGACGGCGCGGGCAAGCTCAAGCGTGGTTTCCTCGGTATTGGCCGCACGATGCTGGGTCTGTCGCAGCAGGATGTTGCCGGAGACCGGTCCTTCGAGCCGCGCCTTGAAACGCCCGTGATCATCCAGCAGCACCAGCGATTTGCCCTCGTCCGCCAGGCGGTGCATGAGCGCGGGCGAGACCATCACATTGCCAAAGCAGACCAGCCCGCTGATGTGGTGTAGCGGCACCTGCAATTTCTTATCCCGTTCCACATCGATGCGTACCGTGGCGTTATCCAGGTGGGCGTATGCCTGCGGCGTCATCACATAAAGGGTGTTCTGCAGGGTATGCAATTCAATCCTCGGCCTCGAAAAGATGATGATGAAGCAGTCGCTGCTGGTCGCGATCTGCAATTGCCTGGGGTTGGCAAATCTCCTTTAGCGAGCATTCTTTGCAGCGGGCGTCGTTGACTGGCGGCGGCAGCTTGCCGGATGCGAGCATGGCACGGATGGCTGCTGACGTGTCGATAACCAGATCGCGCAGTGCAGCGGTGATTGCCACTTCACGGCGACGATGGCTGCTGGCGTGGAAGATTGCGCCATGCGTGATCGAACGGCCAAGCATGTCTTCCAGGCACATGGCCTGGGCAGCGAGCTGTATGTCGTCATGCTGTTTTTGCCGTTTGGCACCGTGTTTGAATTCCACCGGATAGATCCGGCCGTCCGGGTGGAATTCGACCAAGTCGGCCTTCCCGATGAGGCCAAGCCGGTCGCTCCACAATGGCAGAGCGCGCTCTACGCGTACGCCTGACTTTATATCGTAGCCTGGCGTATCCACCAGATGATGCACTGCCTGCCCGCGCGCTGTGTGGATGTTGTCGGCGAACGCCTGTTCCAAATGGATCAGCCCGCACTGGCGTGGGCAGTAGGCCCAGTGCTGGAGTGCGGAGAGGGGGATTGGGTCTGTCTCGCTCAAAATGTCGGTGCTACTATTTACGGCAAGCAAATCCACTGGAGCCAGGCATGACAGCGATTCTTAAAGAACTTGAAGAGCAGGCCTTGCAGCTTTCACGACAAGAACGTGTCGCGTTGATCGACCGCCTGATCGTTAGCCTGGAAGGTGAGCCCGAAGACACGCCAGAAGTCGTTGCCCGAGCCTGGGATGAGGAAATCGCCCGGCGCGTGGCGGATATGGAAGCCGGTCGTACCGAATGGATTCCAGCCGAAGAAGTATTCGAGAAAATAGACAAAATCATTGAAACGGCGCGCAAGAAGTGCGCGTAAGCTTCAACCCACTTGCCCATGCCGAACTGCTGGAAGCGATGCGCTGGTACGCCAACGAAGCCGGCGCGTTTTGGGCCAGTGATTTCAGACATGAAATCCAGCGCAGTTTGCGACTGGCTGTTGAGCATCCCGCACTGGCCTCGCCTGCTGTCAAAAACACACGTCACCTGCAAGTTCATCGCTTCCCCTACGCAGTGTTTACCGGGTTGAAGGCGACGCGCTGCGGGTGCTGGCGGTTGCGCACCACAGTCGCCGCCCGGGGTATTGGGCAGGGCGGCGGTAGTGGCTTATACCTTGCGCAGCAGCTCCACACCAGTCGGCATGTCGGCCTCGTTCACCATCACGTCGTAATCCTTGAAACTGCGCGGAACGTCGGTGTTTTTGCTGACCTGAATCCGCTCGAACAGCGCGTGTGCCGGGGCGTTGCCCAGTTCCGAATCGTGCTTAAACACATACAGCCCACGCGTGGCCATCTCGCCACGTGCGGCCGAGCGGTCGTGTTCGAACATCTGGCCGAGCGCCTGCCACAGCAGTTCGAGGTCGTCTTCCGAGAAACCGGTCTGCTTGGCGAGGAAGCTGGACACGAAGCCATGCGCGACATACAGGCCATACGGCACGGTGTGTTTGCGGCCCATGGTGCGTTCTTTTTCGAGATCCTTCTCGTTCGTCACCGCCATGCGGGTGATCGAATGTTCTTGTGCAATGATCGGATTGATAGAGCGGGCGAAAGTAAGCTGAACCGGGCCACGTACCTGCCCGGCAGTTTTCTTCAGCTTGCTTTCAGAGTCTTCATCGCCAGTGCTCATCACCGCACCAAAAGCCCGCACATCGAAAAAGTTGTCACACATCCAGTCGCGTGCAATGTCCTCATAGTGACGTTTCGGTTTCGGGTTCTTCTTCTTGTCCTTCTGCCACTCTTTCCAGGCTTCCATCGCGGCCTGAACGTCGGGGCTTTTTTCGTAAGCCCGTTCGATCTGCTGATTCAGCACGGATTTTTCTTTGACGAAAATATCGAAGCGTGGCGCATCGCCTTTCACCAGCCCGACGAAATTGCGCACCTTGCGCTTCAACGACACATCGGTCACGAGGCCGTGGCCGGTTTCCGCATCCAGGCGTGGAAGGTTGCCGGCGTCCGGGTCGCCGTTCGGGTTGCCGTCTTTCACTTCGAACAGCAGAACAAAGTCGTAGCGATTGGAAAGGCTCATTGTGTTTCCTCCTGATTCTTGGATTCGGATTTGGTGAAGAAGGCCTGGCGCTGGTGGTAGTAGCCGAGCGCGAAGCGGGCTTGTTCGGTCAATGGCAACACGCGTGGCGGAAAACTGTTGGCTTCGAAGCCATCCATGATTTCTCCGATCAGGCGTTCGCGAACGACTGCAAGCCCGTCCGACAGCTTGCCGAGGTGGTGCTTGGAAAGTCGCAGCAAAGTTGAAAACACTGCGGCTGGTGTGCTGGATGCCGCACCGTAGTAGCGGTCACGGATCGTGGCATTGAGTTTGCCGGGGCCACCTGCGGCATCCTCTTGAATGCGCTCCAGGGTTGCGAACAGTCGGCCTAGCCGGTAGCCGGGGTTGGTGTTGGCAGGATCAAGCATGGGCAGAAACTCCTTTTCATTGCTTTGACGGAAACGAATCGAGCGATTGAGGCAGGCCTTCAAAACTGCGGCACGTGCGTAACCCACATTGGGAACCGGTTTGGCGTTCTGATCCTTTCGAGCCTGTTCGGCGCGGCAACGGGTGATGACGTGGTTCATCAGTGTTGTTGGGTACGGCAGTCCCTCAAGCAGGGCGCGCATCACCTCGCCGCCAAGGTTGGGAGGAATGTCATGGGTTCCATCGGACTTCTTGCGGCCAGCCGCTTTCAATAGCGCAGATAGCGAGAGATAACGCGGCTCGTACTCGGCGTGAATGATGTCAATGTCGTCGAAATGCTGTTTGATGCGATGGGCGAGTTCGGCAGCGGTGGCGGTTTCCCAGAAACGAATGGAAATTCGAGCGGCGTTGGGCGCAAGGCCGAGCACGTGAAAGCGCGTGTCGAGCTTGCTGACGGTGAACTGGCCCGCCGCGACGGCGGAATACAAGGCCTGCACGGCGTTCACGTTTCTGTCCGGGTCGTCCTTGGGCGGGTCACCGAACAGATCGGCCAGCGCGTTTTCGAGTTCGTGCGCCTCTTCGGCCCAGAATACGGTGGACGAATCGCCGACCTGGATGCGCTGGCGCGAATCGCGCGCCAAAAGGTGATTGAGCGCAGTGGTGTAGGCGAATACCGCAGCCGCGCCCAGCGGGGCATTCGCACCTTGTGTTTTGCCGTAGGAATTGAAGGCGTCGAGGTTGAACGACACGATGTTCGCCCCTGATGTCTGCGCCCCCCACACGCCCTTGATCGCCGGGTGCAGGCGTTGGATGGCGGCAGGCTGGCCGCTGACGAGGCAGACGCCGTCGGGTTTTTCTTCGCTGCGTGCGGCCGTGGCCGCGACGACAGCCGGGCGCTGACAGACTAGCCCGATGTCGCCGTGCAGACGAAAGCTCACGATGGGATTGGCGGCTTCGATGTCTGGCAGCGCGGCAAAGCCTGTGAGCGTTTCCGGGGCGAGACCGTCGAGAAACGCCAGCACGGCGCGGATACCGTCGTCAGCCTGGACTGCGCCGGGCAGCGAGGCGATGACCTCGCGGAATTTCTGCCGCATCGACTGCAGGCGGTCGAGATACTCGGCTTCGTTATTGTCAGCGCGGCTTTTTTCGAGTTTTTTGGCGTCGGGGATGCCAAGCACGTATTCGGCGTTATCCCACAGCAGGTTCGCCGCCACGCCCGAGGTTTTCTTGACGCCTTGCGGCACCAGAAAGCGCTGGCCGATTTTCTTTTTGCCCTCATTGCTGCGGGTGTCGGCGATGTTCAGCAGGCGGCCGCCGGCGTCGATTTCCAGAACGAAGGGGATTTCCTTGTCTTCCAGCCCGAAGGCAGGCAGACGCTTGGCCGGGTCGGGGTCGGCCTGTTTGCGGCGGTAATAGGCGTCGAGCGCTTGCAGGATCATGCTCGTACCTCCGCGCTGTCCCAGGCCGGTACGCTGACGCTGCCGTTGTCGAGTCGGGCGCGGAAAAAGCGCGGCTGCGGGGCGGCAGGATTGGAGAAATCCAGGTCGTGCAGCATGAAGCCGAGATCGCGCGTTTCGGCGAGCGGCGGGGGGCCGGCAGCGGGGTCGTCCACCAGCCGGAAGGCGGCGGCGAATTCGCGGCAGCCCAGGTAGGGCTGGTTCACGCACTGGCCACGGCGGGCGCGGCGCTCGAACATTTCGTGATACTTGGTCGCGCTCGCATCCGGGTCGCGCTCGTGCAAGAACTCCAGTTCGGCGTGGACGCGATACGCCACGTCGCGCAGGAACAGCCCGGCACGCTGTGCGCGCTCGGATGAATCATCTGCGTAGATCGAGAGATCAACAGGCATGCCGTTCATCGCCTTCTTCACATTGGCGACAGAAATCACAGAAGAAACTTCATTGCGCCGCAGGTTGATCCAGCGGATGGGCTTGAGCACCTCGATGCGGCGGACATGCCAGCGTATCGCCGGTTTCCACAGGATCGCCTCGAAACAGGCGCGCGCGGCGGACGGCGTCATCACGTCGTAGCTCACGCGCTCGACCTTCATTTCCGGGCGGGTGAAGCAGGCGTAGGGGCCGGAGAGTTCAAGGCAGTAGGTTTTCAAATGGCCTCCTGATTAGACGATGGTGCTGCGTGAGTTTAGCGGCATGCCATCTGGGTTCAGCCCCGTGACGGGGTCGTACAGCCAGTCGCTCACCTGCACGAAGAGTCCGGGCAGGATTTCCTCGATGTCGCAGTGATTCAGCAGCGTCATCGCCTGCGCGCGATGCAGAGTGACGGTGTAGCGCTGGAGCTTGCGCATGAGCCAGCGTTGCGGGCCTTCTTTGCGCAGGGCGTTGAGCCATTTATCGATGCTATCGTCGCCGCCGTCGGTGCCCCGGTATTTCACGACGATGGGGACGCGGTCTTCGTCGGCGATGAGGCGGAATTTCTCGGCGGCGGTGCGGAAACTGACGGCGAGCGAGTCGGCGGGCAGCTTGCCATGCGCCATGAAAAGCGCGTCGCAAATGGCGTGCTGGTCGAGCTTGCAGCCGGAATACAGCCGCTCGAAATACGCCGCGAAGCGGGCGCGTGCGAGCGGTGCGTCGGCCACGCCGTGGAGTACATGGCGGCAGGCGTTTTCACCCTGTTGCAACAGGCCGGGCGGCGCAGGTTTGGGCGGCACGAAGACGACGACTTCCCCCTTGCCCTGCAGGCGCCCCTCGCGGTTGCAGCGCCCTGCCGCCTGGGCGATGGAATCGAGCCCGGCGAGCGCGCGGTAGACGACGGGAAAGTCCACGTCCACCCCGGCTTCGACGAGCTGCGTGCTGACGACACGCGTCGGGATGCCCGCTTTCAACCGCAGCTTGATGGCTTCAATCAGCCGCGAGCGGTGCGCGCCGCACATCAGCGCAGACAGATGCAGCGTGCCTCCGGGCATCTGTTCCCACAGTTCGCGCGCGTCGGCACGGCGATTGACGATGGCGAGCACGGAATCGTGGCGGGCGAGTTCTTCAGCCAGCGTCGGCCAATCCGTCGGTGCTTGCCAGTCGGCGGGCAGGCGCACGTTGACGCGGTCGAGCTTTTGATACAGCGCGTCGGGGTCTTTGATGATTTCACGCACACCATCGAGCCCGCGCAGGTTCTGGCGGGCGTCGAAATACGCGCGGGTGGCGAGCGCAGGCTGGGTCGCGGTGGACAAAACGACGGTCACGCCATAATGCCGCGTCAGCAGGTTCAATACGTCGAGGATGGGCTGCAGGAAGTCGGGCGGGAGCAACTGGGCTTCGTCGAGGATCACCACTGCATCGACCAGGTTGTGCAGCTTGCGGCAGCGCGAGGTGCGGGACGCGAACAGCGATTCGAAGAACTGGACATTGGTGGTGACGACGATGGGCGCGTCCCAGTTTTCGCAGGCGAGCCGCGAGGCCGAGGTTTCCTGACCTGGCTCGGATTCGGCGTTGCTGTGGTGCTCGATCACGGCGTCGCCAAAAATCCTGCGGAAGATGTCGGCGGTCTGCTCGATGATGCTGGTGTAGGGGATGACGTGTATCACGCGGCGCTTGCCATGACGGCGCGCGTGTTCCAGCGCGAACGCCATGCCGGAGAGCGTCTTGCCGCCGCCGGTGGGCACGGTCAGCGAGAACAGGCCGGGGGCGAGCGCGCCGGCGGCAACGCATTGGGCGAGGATTTCGGCGCGCAGGGCGTTGACCGGCGTCCGGGCGGCGGTACGGGCGAGCTCGGCCATATGGGTGTCGAAGCGCGGCGCGAGTTCGGTGAGCGCAGGCCAGGTGTTGCGCTCGGCGAATTTGTCAGCGTCCATGTAGCGCTCGGTGTCGAGAAAATCGGCGTCGACCAAGGCGGAAAACAGCATCCTCACCCACAGCGCGAAGCCATCCTTGCCGCCGGGAACGGCACGCAGATCGGGCTTGAAATCGCCTGCATCGAGTAGCTCGGCTGGCGGATTCTGAGCCAGCGATTCGTCGAGTTCGGCGCGGCTGGCTGGCAAATCGAGTCGCGCGTCGAGGCCACCGAACCAGTCGGAGAGCCCGGCGTGATGCCCGGCGATCAAATACGCGAGCACGCGTCCAGCGACGCCGAAGCGGTCGGTTGCGAGTATTGCGCCCGCCGTCGAATGCGGCGCTTTGCCCGTTTCGCCCTTGATGTGCGCATCGGCTTCAAAACCGCTGACCTGCCGGATGTAGTGCTGGAATCGCGGACGGTATTTGCCGAGGTCGTGCCAGCGTCCGGCAAGGTGTGCCCAATCCGCGCCGAAATCCTTGGCAAAGTCGGCGGCAAGCTGGCCGACGCAGCGCAGGTGATCAGCCAAGTCGTGCGGGGCACGCCAGTTTCCTGTGTCGTCTTTTGCTGCGTGCGCGATTGGCTGAGTCTTGTCCATGTGAAACATGTTACTTGGGCGCAGTCTCGGAATCTGAGCCTGCCCGTATCCCTCTTCCATATTGGCTCACAGCTGCAACGAGCAATATTTTGATGGCTTCGCGCAGTTCGCCAGGCCCCACCACCTCCACATCCGCCCCGTATTTCAAAACATCCATCAACAGCTCGCGGTCATCCGAATACGGAATCCGTAGTTCGTAGCGGCCGTCGTCCAGCCACCGCGCCTCTTGTTGCGGGTGCCAGATTTCCTCGGCCACCCAGCGGGCGCGTTTGGCGCTGAAAACGAGGATGGCGGTGGCGCGGGGTTTGCCTGAAAAAATGCCGTAACTGCTGGCGAGTTCCCGGTTGAGGGTGGATTCGTGGACGGCTTTGGCGCGTTTGGCGAGCGGTTCTACGGAACGGATGCACTCGACGGCAAAAATGCGCAGGCCTTTCTTCTGGTGGCACCAGGCGTCGAGATACCAGTTGTCGCGGTAGTGGGCGAGGCGCTGCGGCGAGATTTCGCGTGTGCTGATTTCGTTGCGCTCCCGGTTGTAGTACTCGACCATGAGTCGGTGGCGTTGCAGCACGGCAGCGGCAACGATCTGGAAGTGGCGCGGGTTTTTGTGCCGTGTGGCCATGCCCAGCAGACGGATGCGGTTGGCTTCGCCCACGCCAAGATGGCGGCTGGCGAGCAGCTGGTCGATGCGGGTTTGCAAGGGGCGCAGGTGGTCGTCGAGCAGGCCGGGTTCCAGGTTGGCAAGCAGCTGCTTCAGGGTGACGAGGGCGAGCAGCTCGTCGGCGGTGAACCACAGGCCCGGGAGCGCAAAGCGTCCGTCGGTGGTGTCGTAGCGGTAGCCGCCGCGTTCCTTGTCGTGGATGAGTGGGGCGTTGAGTTTGTCGCGCAGGTCGGCGATCAGTCTGGAAAGGGTGGCACGGGCGAAACCATGCGTGCCGATCAGGTCGGCACGCGGGATGCCGGTCCGTCGCCCGTCAAGCAGGCGGTGCAGGCGATAGAGTTCATCGAATTTGCTCAATCGGGCCGGGGTGTCGGGTGCTTACGTCGTTGGATATTATCCTTGCTCTCCGCCTTGCGCAGGCTGGCGATGCAGGAAACCCGGATTCGGCTGCTTACAGCTTTCTTCTGCTCTTTCTTGTTTACCAGTACGACACCCCATAGGGATGGCAAGACCTGCGTGCTGTCACGCTTCCCGGATAGCCGGGCCCCGTCCCACGCCGCATGTTGCCAGCGCGGGCTCGACCGATTGCAGCCGGAGCTCACCCGATCGCCTTGCCGCTCGCCCAGAAGTCGTAGCCTTTGCTGAGGAACTCGTCCCACGGCAGGTAGTGCGAGCCGTCGCAGGAGAAGGTCAGCCCCACCATGCCGTTGAAGATGTTGAGCGAGCCGGCGCGCAGGTAGAAGGTTTCGTCCATGAAGCGCAGCGCGCGCAGGTTGTCGAGCACCGGCCGGATCTGCTCGCGCGGCACGACGGCGTTGGCGGGGTAGGGCACATGCGGGTAGATCAGGCAGGTGTCGGGGTCGGTGAGCGCGTCGATGTCGAGCAGGCGGTAGCGGTAGGGATCGTCGACCAGCCAGATGGTGGCGCGGCTGCTGGAAAAGTGCAGCTTGCCGTGGAACACGCCGTGGTCTTCCATCAGTTCGCTCAGGACGCCGAGCACGGTGTCGACGTTGCGGTCGAGCGCCGATTCGCTGCGCGTCTGCTGGAACACCGCGCCGCGGATCGCCGGGTCGCCCTTGATCTGGCGCCAGTAGGTGGGCTCTTCGTAGAGCTTGGCGGTGATCGGCAGGTCGCGCAGGTCGAAGTCGGCCCCGACGAAGCCGAGCACCTGGCCGTCATCGCCGCGCACGATCTGGATCGCGGTGAGCGAGGGCCGCTTGGCGCGCAGGCTGATGTAGGCTTCGGACAGGAGGAAGCCCTGGCTCGGCACGGCTTCCTTCATGTAGGGGCGGTCGGAGCGGTCGCGGCCGTAGTCGGTCTCGATCAGCCCATGGCGGCTGATGTTGTCGGACAGCTGCACCGCATGGGTATCGAGCGCGTACAGGTACTTGCACGCGGGCAGGGTGGTCAGCGCGTGCAGCAGGGCCGCATTGAGCCCGGCGCGGTTGGGCCATACCCGGCTGCACGCCTCGGCGGCGAGCGCGAGCGGCTCGCGCAGCAGGTTGGCGAGCGCCTCGCGCTGCCTGGCGACACTTTCGGCAAGCGTGGTGGGGGCGTTCATGCCGCCATGATACCGCCGTGGCGTGACGAATTCATGTGCCCAGGCCCTCAGGCTTGGGGTGGCGCGACCCCGGCGGCGACGAGGATTTCACGCACGTGACGCAGCTCCTGCTTGGTGCAGGTGTTGCTGTTGTGGGGGCGGTGGAGGAAGTTCTCGACGCCGTTGAGGGTGACGCGAAAACTCGCGCCATGGTGCGGTTCGACGCGGGCGCCGAGGTGGGCGAGCAGCGACTCGACCTCGCGCCAGTGGACGTTGGCGCTCACCGGGCCTTCGAGAATCGCGCGCAGCAGGGTTTCGTGCTTGTGGCTCATGGCGTGTCGTACGCTGGGAACATCTTTCCAGCCTATGACATCCCGGCGCAAAGAAAAGGTTCCTCAGTGCGGCGCGGGGTGGCCTTCGCGCAGCGAGATCACCGGCCAGCCGCGGTCGCGGGCGTGGGCGGCGAGCGTGGGGTCGGGGTCGACCGCGACCGGGTGCCGCACCTTCTCGAGCAGCGGCAGGTCGTTGTGCGAATCGCTGTAGAACCAGCTGGTTTCGAGGTCTTCCAGGCGGGTGCCGCGGGTTTCGAGGAAATGCGCCAGCCGCACCACCTTGCCTTCGCGGAAGCAGGGCGTGCCGGCGACCCTGCCGGTGAAGCGGCCGTCGATTTCCTCGGGGTCGGTGGCGATCAGGTGCGGGATGCCGAATTCCCGCGCGATCGGTTCGGTGACGAAGCGGTTGGTCGCGGTGATGACGGCGACGAGGTCGGCCGCGTCGAGGTGGCGATTGACGAGATCGCGCGCCGCCCGGGTGATCATCGGCTTGATGCGGGTTTCCAGGTATTCGGCGCGCCAGGCGACGAGGTCGGCACGCGGATGGTCGGCGAGCGGGCGCAGCGCGAAGGCGAGGAAGGCGTGGATGTCGAGCCGGCCGGCCTTGTAGTCTTCGTAGAAGGCGCGGTTCCTGGCCTCGTAGTGCGCGCCGTCGACCGCGCCCTTGGCGATGAGGAATTGCCCCCATTCGTAGTCGGAATCACCGGCGAGCAGGGTGTTGTCGAGGTCGAAAAGGACGAGTTTCATGCAGGGGACAGGGGACGGGCGATAGGGGTCAGCTGTCGGCGCCGCAGCACTTCTTGTACTTCTTGCCGCTGCCGCAGGGGCAGGGGTCGTTGCGGCCGGGTTCGGGCGCCTTGCGGATCGGCGCGGCGGGGGCGAGGCCGCGGTCGCGCCAGAAATCGCGCAGGTCGTAGAGCGACCAGATCGCCTGGGCGACGTGCGCCTCGCGGCCGAGTTGCCGTTCTTCCGCCGTCCATTCCGAGTCGGGCGCGGCCAGGATGTAGAAGGGGTCGAGGCAGGCGTCGACGAATTGTTCGTCCTTGCTGTCCGCAGGCAGCGCCCAGTCGTCCTCCCAGTGCTCGACGGCTTCCAGCACGCCGGATGCCCACAGCTCGCCGTAGCCGGGCACGCCTTCGGCGCGCAGCGCGGTGGCCTCGGCTTGCGGCAGGTCCGCGAGAACCGCGTCCCAGTCGAGGATCAGCGGCGCGAGCGCGCGCGGGTCGGCCAGGTTCTCCACCGGTGCACTGAGCGCCTGGGCGATTTCGTTCCAGCGGCGGAAGAAGTAATCCATGAACCGCTGCATCTCGGATTCGCCTTCGAAGGTGGCCGCCTCGCTGTCGCCGAACAGGACCGGGAAGTATTCGCTCGGCATGATCATGCGCGGCGACACGATGAGGGCGGCGGAAAAGCCGTCGAGGATTTCCACGGAAAGCGGACGATCGATACGCTCGCCGATGTCGTGCAGCAAATCGTCGTAGTCGGCAAGTTCGTCGTCGGAAAGGGGCTGGGAGGAGAGGGCTGGCATGGCGGCATCGCGTAGAATTCGGACATGAATTCTACCGCGCTGGGCGTGACCGCAACGGTCCTTCCTGAATCCTATCTTCTTGTCGGCTGGCTGGGGCTGGCGATCTTCGGCTGGCGCTGGCTGATGTCGGGCGACTGGCGCCGGCTCGCCGATCCCGTGCGGCTCAACCTGCTGCTCGGCGCGACGGTGGCCGTGCTCGCGCTGTGGCAGATCCGCACCGGCATCCGCCCGGGGCTCGGCTTCCACCTCTACGGCATGGCCGCGCTCACGCTCATGTTCGGTTTCTGGCGCGCGACTTTCGCGGGGGTCTTGATCCTGCTGGCGAATGCGATCTTCGGACGCGGCAGCTGGAACGCCCTTGGCATCGATGCCCTGCTGCTCGCGGCACTACCGGCGGCGGTGAGCTGGAACGTCTACCGCCTGCTGGAACGCTGGCTGCCCAGGCATTTCTTCATTTACGTGCTCGGCAACGGTTTCTTCGGTGCCGCGCTGTCGGTCGTTGCGATCGGGCTGGCCGTCACCGCCGTGATGGCGATGTCGGGCACCTACACGCTCGATTACCTGCTGGCGCACTACACGCCCTACGCCACGCTGCTGATCAGCTGGGCCGAGGCGTTTTCCACCGGCATGGCGGTCACCGTGATGGCAGTGTACCGGCCGGCCTGGCTCGAAACCTTCGATGACGTCAAATATCTCCAGAACAAGTAGTCCGCTGCGCATCGAGTACCCCGACCTGCCGGTCACCAGCCGCCGCGACGATATCCTCGCGGCGCTGGCAAGGCATCGCGTGCTGATCCTGTGCGGCGAGACCGGCTCGGGCAAGACGACGCAGATTCCCAAGATGTGCCTGGAGGCGGGCGTTCGTCCCGGCAAGCTCATCGGCTGCACCCAGCCGCGCCGCATCGCCGCGCGCTCGGTGGCGGCGCGCATCGCACAGGAACTGGGGACGGAACTCGGCGGCCTGGTCGGCTACAAGGTGCGCTTCACCGACCGCGTGCGCGAGGACACCGCGATCAAGGTGATGACCGACGGCATTCTCCTGGCCGAAAGCCAGGGCGACCCGCTGCTGTCGCGCTACGACACGCTCATCATCGACGAGGCGCACGAACGCAGCCTCAACATCGACTTCCTGCTGGGGTATCTGAAAACGCTGGTGGAAAAGCGCAGCGACCTGCGCCTGGTGATCACCTCGGCGACCATCGACGCCGAGCGCTTCTCGCAGCACTTCAGCGGCGCGCCGGTGATCGAGGTGTCGGGGCGGTTGTACCCGGTCGAGATTCGCTGGCGCCCCATCGAACGCGCTGACCGCGAAGCAGCCCCGGCGCAGGCCAAAGGCGGCCGCGAGAAGAAGGACAAGGACGCGCCGGACGTGGTCAGTGCCATCCTCGACGCCACCGACGAACTGGCGCGCGAAGGCCCCGGCGACATCCTCGTCTTCCTGCCGGGCGAGCGCGAGATCCGCGACACCGCCGAGGCCTTGCGCAAGCACCACCCCCCCGGCACCGAGATCCTGCCGCTGTTCTCCCGCCTGTCGGTCGCCGAGCAGGACGCGATCTTCAAGCCGACGCAAGCGCGGCGCCGCATCGTGCTCGCGACCAACGTCGCCGAGACCTCGCTCACCGTGCCCGGCATCCGCTACGTGATCGACCCCGGCACCGCCCGGGTGAAGCGCTATTCGGCGAGGAACAAGGTCGAGCAATTGCTGGTCGAGAAGGTCAGCCAGGCGTCGGCCAACCAGCGCGCCGGCCGCTGCGGCCGCGTCGCCGACGGTATCTGCATCCGCCTCTACGACGAGGCCGATTTCGCCAGCCGGCCGCGCTTCACCGATCCCGAGCTGCTGCGCTCGTCGCTCGCCGGCGTGATCCTGCGCATGAAGTCATTGAACCTGGGCGACGTCGTCGGCTTTCCCTTCATCGACCCGCCGAGCAACCGCCTCGTCACCGACGGCTACCAGCTGCTGGCCGAGCTGCACGCGCTCGACGCGCAGGGGCAGCTGACGAAGATCGGTCGCCAGCTTGCGAAACTGCCGCTCGACCCGCGCATCGCGCGCATGCTGCTGGCGGCCGAACAGCAGCGCTGTGTGCGCGAGGTGCTGGTCATCGCCAGCGCGCTGTCGGTGCAGGATCCGCGCGACCGCCCGATGGAGCGGGCACAGGCTGCCGACGAGAAGCACAAATTATTTTCTGATGACCGTTCCGACTTCATGGGCTGGTTGAAGCTGTGGAAGTGGTACGACGAGCAGCTGAAGCACAAGAAGACCAACCGCCAATTGCAGACGCTGCTGACGGAGCATTTCCTGTCGCCGCGGCGCATGCGCGAATGGCGCGACATCCACGGCCAGCTGCATGCGCAAATGAGCGAGCTCGGCCTCAAGGAGAACGAGGCGGACGCCGGCTACGACGCGATCCACCAGGCGCTCCTGACGGGGCTCCTGGGCAACATCGGCTTCAAGTCCGACGCGGCGAAGGGACGGCCGAAGCCGGGCGAGGGCAACTACCTGGGCGCGCGCGGCATCAAGCTCTCCATCCACCCCGGCTCGGCGCTGGCCAAAAAAGGCCCGAAGTGGATCGTCGCCGCCGAACTGACCGACACCGGTCGCCTGCTCGCGCGCACCGTCGCCGAGGTGCGCCCGGAATGGATCGAGGCGGCGGGCCGGCACCTGCTCACGCGCATGTACCTCGAGCCGCACTGGGAGAAGGACGGCGCGCGCGTCGTCGCCTTCGAGCGCGTGAGCCTGTACGGCATCACCCTGGTGCCGCGGCGCAAGATCCATTACGGCCCGATCGATCCGGTGCTCGCGCGCGAACTCTTCATCCGCGGCGCGCTGGTCGCGGGCGAGTACGACACGCAGGCGCCCTGGCATGCGCACAACCGCGCGCTCATCCAGGAAATCGAGGCGCTCGAGCACAAGGCGAGGAAATCCGGCGTATGGCTCGACGAGGAGCGCATCTATCGCGTATTCGACGCGCGCATTCCCGCGGGCATCCACAACGGCGCGGCTTTCGAGCAATGGCGCCGCGAGGCCGAGGCGGCGAATCCCAGGGTGCTGTTCCTGCAGCGCGACGACATCGTCGGCGAGGGGCTCGGCGCCGACCACACGCTGTTCCCGGAAACGCTCACGGTCGACGGCGTCGCGTGCAAGCTCAAGTACCGCTTCGAGCCCGGCCACCCGCTCGACGGCGTGACGCTGCGCCTGCCGCTGTACCTGCTCAACCGCGTCGAGCCTGCGCAGGTCGACTGGCTGGTGCCCGGCCTCATCCGCGAAAAGTTGACGGCGCTGCTGAAGAACCTGCCCAAGGAGCGCCGACGCCCGCTGATCCCGCTGCCCGACACGGTGACGGCTTTTCTGTCGGTGGCGAAGCCTGCCGGGCAGCCGCTGACCGAGGCGCTCGCCGCGTTCATCCGCAAGCAGACCGGCGCCGACATCCACCCCGACGAATGGAAAGGCGAACTGCCGCCGCATTTGAAAATGAGGCTCTGTTGAATTTCAAGTGGGTTGCCGGGCATGAGGGTTGATCACTGCGAAGT
>DYFW01000031.1 GCA_020725005.1 Thiobacillus denitrificans | reverse complement strand
AAGCCGGCGCGAATGATGACGTCGGACACGGTCTCGCGCAGGTAGGGGAAGACGATGTTCGGGCAGCCGATGCCGAGCACCATGGGCATCTGCTCCTGCGGCACGTTCTGGATGCGGAAGATGCCGGCCTGCGTGGCCTCGACCAGGAACATGGTCTTGTCGCCGATTTTCGCGGTGACGGTGGCGGTGATGCCGTTGTGGTAGAGGTCTTCGCCGAGCGCACGGCTTTGGGTCGACAGGTTGACGTCGATCTGCGGCGCCTCGTGCTCGAGATAGATCGCGGGGGCGTTCGGCACTTCGACCGAGAGGTCGCTGACGAAGAGTTTTTCAATAGTGAAAACGGGTTGCTGCGCGTCGCTCATGGGGGCTCCCTGATTGGTCGAACCGGCCGGCAGGCCGGGAAGCCCGCCATTTTACACGTGCTTAGTGGATGCCTTGTGACGCGAGCCAGCGCTTCAGCGCGTGGGCTTCCATCGCGCCCGCGACGCGTGCCGCTTCCTCGCCGTTCCTGAACAGGATCAGGCTGGGGATGCCCTTGATATGGTGCCGCATGGCGATTTGCGGCTCGGCCTCGGTGTCGACCTTGGCGAAGCGCAACCGGGTCGCCATCTCCGCGGCGACCTGCTGGAACACCGGTGCCATCATCTGGCACGGGCCGCACCACTCTGCCCAGAAATCGACCAGCACCGGCAGGCCGGCCTTGGCAATGAAACGGTCAAAGCTGGCCGCCGAAAGATCGACCGGCTTGCCGGGCAAAAGCGGTGCGCCGCATTGGCCGCACGTGGGGGCGTCGGCGAGCCGCGTATCCGGCACGCGGTTGACGGCGAGACAGCGGGGGCAGGCGAGTTCCATGGCGTACGCCTCGAACGGGACTGCGCCTATATGGTTACTGACGCGAAGATTTGCAAGGAGGAAGCAGCTGCAGGGGTTTCCGTTCGGGAGATGCCGCGTCCGCCACGCCCCTCGGGGAAGCCTCAGCTCGCGTTCAAGAGCGGCACCAGCTTGCCGGCGGCGTCGAGCGCCGAGGTGTCGTCGAAACCGCCGACGTGGATGTCGCCGATGAACACCTGCGGCACGGTGCGGCGGCCGCCGGAGCGCTCGATCATTTCGTCCATTTTCGCGGGGTCGAGATCGACGCGGATTTTCTCGATATCGGCAACACCGCGGCTTTTCAGCAGGCGCTCGGCGGCGACACAATACGGGCACACGGCGGTGCAATACATCACGACTTTGGCCATGGGGGTCCTTATTTCTTGGTGACGGGCAGGTTGGCGCGTTCCCACGCGATGATGCCGCCCGCCTGGTTGAATACCTTGGTGAAGCCTGCCTTCTTCAGGATGCGGCAGGCGTGGGCCGAACGATTGCCGCTGCGGCAGGTGACGAGCACGGGCTTGTCCTTGTGCGACTCGATCTCCTTGATGCGGCCGGCGAGCTGGCCAAGCGGGATGTGTTTGGCGCGCGGGATGTGGCCGGCCGCATATTCCTTGTCCTCGCGCACGTCCAGCACCAGCGCGTCGTCGTTGAAGAGGCGCGTGGCCTGGAGGGGGTCGGCCTGTTCGATCCCGGACAGCCGGGCGCCGACGAACGACCACAGCAGCATGACGCCGGACACCACGGCGAGGGCCACCAGCATCCAGTTGTCCTGCAGGAATTGCACGTCCATGAAAGCGCCCGCTTAGAGGCCGCAGCCCTGCTTGACGCCGGCTTTCTTCAGCATGATGTCCATCGGGCAGAAGCGGGTGATGCCGGACTGGAACAGGTTGAAGCCGACGAAGGCGGTGAACCACAGCCACGAGATCTGCGTCATGTCGACGGTCCCGGAAACGTGCGCCAGCGCGAGCGAGAGCATGATGAAGAAACCGGCGATGATGCGGACGAGACGTTCAACGGTCATGGCGAAACTCCTGATAAAAAGAAAGGAATGATAAGGGTGTGCGGCGATCTATCAAGCCGCCGGCGCGGCGCGTTTCTGCCAGATGTAGTACAGGAGCGGGATCACGATCAGCGTCAGCGCGGTGGAGGCGAAGGTGCCGAAGATCAGCGACACCGCCAAACCGCCGAACACCGGGTCGGTGATCATGATCGCCGAGCCGAGGATGATGGCGAGCGCAGTGAGCAGGATCGGCCGCAGGCGCACGGCGCCGGCCTCGATCACCGCTTCCTTGAGGCCGTAGCCCTGGGCGCGGTAATCGACGATGAAGTCGATCAAGAGCAGCGAGTTGCGCACCACGATGCCGGCGAGCGCGATGACGCCGATCATCGAGGTGGCAGTGAAAGCCTGGCTGGTGGCCCAGTGGCCGGGGAACACGCCGACCAGGGTCAACGGGATCGCACCCATCACGATCATCGGCATGACGAAGGACTTGTAGTAGCCGACCAGCAGCAGGTAGATGAACACTAAGGCGACGATGAAGGCCGAGCCGAGGTCGCGGAACACGTCGAGCGTCAGCCGCATTTCGCCGCCCCACAGCAGGTGGTAGCTACTGACGTCGTCCGCCGCCGCCTGGGTGAAGCCGAGGTTGCCGGTCTTGAACGCGACGCCATTCGACAGCATCTTGCCGTCGAGCATCTTGTCGAGCGCGAGCACGGCGTACACGGGGCTGGAGGTGATCATCTCGCCGCCGACCATCACCATGGGATGCTGGTCGCGGCCGTAGATGGGTTTGCCGTAGGGCACGGTTTCGACCGTGGCCACGGCGCCGAGCGGCACCTGTTTGCCCATCATGTTGGTGAGACGCAGGCTCATCAGCGACTCGGGCGACTGGCGTTCGGCGCGCGGCAGGCGCACCACGATGTTGACCGGGTCGCGCGCCGAATCGATGTGCACCGAACCGATCGTCAGTCCCGACACGTAGTCGCGCAACAGCTTGCCGACCTGGCCGGCGACCACGCCCGACAGCGCGGCCTTCTCGTGATCCACGCGCACGGCAAAGGACTGCATGGTCGCAGTCACGGAGTCGTCGGCGTTGATCATGCCGTAGATCGATTCGAAGGCGCGCCGCACGTCGGGCGCGGCGCTGCGCAGCTTCTCGTAATCGGGGCCATAGAGTTCGGCCAGCACCTGCGCCTGCACCGGCGGGCCGGGCGGGGTTTCGTAGAGCTTGATGCGCGCCTGCGGGAAAGCCTGGCGCAGCGGCTGGAGTGTGCCGTTCAGGGCCTGCACGATTTCGTGCGACGAGGCCGAGCGCTGGTGCTTGTCGACCAGGTTGACGCGGATCTGCGCCAGGTTATCGCCGCGCTTGATGAGATCGCCGCGCACCAGTGCCGCGAAGTCGATGGGGGCGGTGATGCCGAGGAAAGTCTGGTAGTCGGTGATGTAGCGGTTCTGCGCCAGCACCTCGCCTACCGCACGCGCGGCACGGTCGGTTTCCTCCAGCGGGGTGCCGGCCGGAGTGTCGATTTCCACCAGGAAGGTATTGGTGTTGTCATTCGGCAGCATCTTGAGCTCCACGCCCAGCGCCGACAGCGGCCCGTTCATCCCCGACGGGCGGATGAACTGCCAGGCCGGCATCAGCATGGCGGCGACGAGCAGGCCCAACACTGCGAAGAACATCAGGTTGCGGCGACCGCGGTTCTCGATGAAAGGCGTGATCGCCCTGACATAGCCGCGATGCAGGGGGTCGGTCTGGCGCGCGCCGGCTTCTTCCAGGCTTTCCTTGCGCGCGAGTTCGCTCTGCGCGGCTTTCTTGCGCAGCCACAGGTTGGTCGCCCACGGCACGACGATGTAGGCGATCAGGAGCGAGGCGATCATCGCCACCGGCACGTTGAACGGGATCGGCAGCATGAACGGCCCCATCATGCCGGAGACGAAGGCCATCGGGATGAACGCCAGGATGACGGCGATGGTGGCGATGTTGGTGGGGTTGCCGATCTCGTTGGTGGCCTGGATCACCACGTCCTTGAAATCGCGGTCGCCGGTGCCGTGGTGCAAGTGGCGGTGGATGTTCTCGACCACCACGATGGCGGCGTCGACCAGCAGCCCCAGCGAGAGAATCAGTGCGAACAGCGTGATGCGGTTGATCGTCTGGCCGGCGAACAGGCCGATGGTCAGCACCACGAACAGGATCAGCGGCACGGTGAGGGTGACGATGCCGGCCTCGCGCCAGCCGAGGAAGAACACCAGGATCAGGACCACCGAGCCGATGGCGATGCCGAGGTGTTCGACCAGGGTGTTGACCGCGTCGTTGGCGCGTGCGCCGTCGTCGCGCGTCACCGCCACCGTGATCTCGGCCGGGATGGCTTCGCGTTTCAGTTTTTCGACTTTTTCCAGCACGGCGTTCGCTACCACCACCGCGTTGGTGCCGGCCTTCTTGGCGATGGCGAGCGTGACCGCCGGCGCTTCGCCGCGCGCCGCATCCTTGCCGGCAGCGGGGCCGAAGGCGAAGCGTGTGGCCTCGTCGGATTCCAGCGGGCCGTCCTCGATGGTGGCGACGTCTTTCAGGAACACCGGTCGGCCGTTGGGCGCGCCGATGACGATGTCGCCGACTTCGCGCGCGCTGCCGAGGAAACCCTGCACGCGCAGGGGCGACACGCGGTTGTTGTCGACGAGCTTGCCAGCCGGCACCGAGACGTTCTGCCCCGTGAGCATCTTGTCGACCTGGTCGAGTGCGATGCCGGTGGCGGCGAGCCTGGCCGGAGAAATCCACACGTTGACCGCACGTTGCGCGCCGCCGATGACCTGGGTGAACGATACCCCCGGCACATTGCGCAGTTGTTCGAGCATGCGGGTTGCCACCTCGCGGATCTGCAGGTCGTCGAGCGTGGCGGACGACAGCGTCAGCGTCATGATCGGCACGTCGTCCACGTTGATCGGCTTGACCACCGGCTGCATCGCGCCGGATGGCATGCGGTCGAGATTCTGCATCAGCTGGTTGTAGAGCTTGACGAGACTCTTTTCCTGATCCTCGCCCACCTTGAACTGCACCGTGACCAGCCCGAAATCGGGCGCGGCGTAGCCGTAGGTGTGGTCCACGCCGGACTGCGCGTTCATGATCGCCTCCAGCGGCTTGACGACGAGGTTCTGGATTTCCTCGGCCGAGGCGCCGGGCTTGGCGACGATGATGTTGGCCGCCGGCACCACGATCTGCGGGTTGTATTCGCGCGGCGTGACGAACAGCGCCATGAGGCCGGCGAGCGCCACCGCCAGCATGATCATGGCGGTGATCTTGGATTCGATGAAAACGCCGGCCAGCTTGCCGGCGATGTTGAGCGGCGCGGAACGCTCGCTCATTGGGCACCTCCGCCCACTTTGTCACCGTTCTGCAACTGCTCGACATGGGACACCGCCACCCTGTCGCCGGCCGCGAGACCGGAGAGGATTTCCACCTGGCCGTTTTCGACGGCGCCGGTGCGCACCATGCGGTAACGCGCAATGCCCTGGGCGTCGACCACGAACACGCCGGTGATGCCGGCGCGCTCGGCCAGCGCCGAGGCCGGCACGCGGATGCCTGCGCGGCTGCCGACGGCAAAGCTCACGCGCACGAAATTGCCGCTGGAGAGCTTCGCATCCGCCGGCAGGTCGATCTTCACCAGGTGCGTGTGGCTCACCGGGTCGGCGGCGGGCACGATCTGGGCGATGCTGCCCTCGACCGGGGCCGCTTCGCCGTCGCGCACGATGCGGACCTTCTCGCCGGCCTTGATGCGGGCGTACACGTCGCCCGAGACTTCGGTGCGCACCTGCAGCTTCTTCAGGCCCTCGATCACGAGCACCGGACGGCCGGGCGCGGCGAGGTCGCCGGCGTTGGCCATCTTCATCGTGACCACGCCGGAAATCGGCGCCACCACCGAGGCGTAGCGCATCTGCCCGGACGCGAGCCCAAGGCCGGCGCGCGCGGCGGCCACCTGCTGCTGCGCGACCTGGTATTGCAGGCGGATCTTGTCCCACTGCAGCTGCGGAATCGCCTGCTCCTTGTAGAGCGCGCCGAAGCGTTCGTAATCGCTCTTGGCGTCGGCGAGCGCGGCTTCGGCCTGCGCGAGCCCCGCGCGCGCCTGGCTCATCTGTCCCTGGATGTCGGACGGGTCGACCACGAACAGCAACTGGCCGGCCTTCACCGCCTGGCCTTCCTCCACCCGGATTTCACGGATGTAGCCCATCAGGCGCGAGGCGACCTGCACCTGGTCTTCCGACACCACCGTGCCGGGCGTCTCGACGCGCAGACTCAATTCGGCCGGCTGCACGGTCACGACGTCGGCGGCAACCGTGCGGCCGGCTGCGGCGGTCTGGCCGGTGGTTTCGTCGTGGCTGCCGCAGCCGTAGATAAGGCTTATCGCCAGCGCAAGCAAGCTGGCGCGCAACAGGCGGGTAGTCGTTGGTGTTTTCATGTCGGTCGGGCTCATAGAGAGTCGGGTTGCAGACGGCCGGTCGCCAGTCGGACACTGGCGCGTTGCACTTTGAGATCATAACGGGCGGCCACCAGATCGGCGCGGGCCTTGTCGAGCTGGGCCTGGGCGGCGAGCAGTTCGGTGACGGTGGTCACGCCGTTGGTGTAGCGCTTTTCCACCAGCCGCTGCGCCTCCTCGGCCTGGGCGACCGCCAGTTCGCGCATGGCCACGCGCAATTGCGCCTCCTCGGCGCGGCGCCAAGCGTCGGCCACCTGGTAGGCGACACCCATTTCTGCCTGGGCGAGCTTGGCGGTCAGCTCGTCGCGGCTGGCCTGCGCGCGCGCGATCGCGCCGTCGGTGGCGCCGCCGTCGTAGAAGTCCCAGCTCAGCTGGCCGCCCAGCGTGTAGGAATGCGCGTCGAAGCCGAGCTTGTCGTCGTTGGTGTCGAAACGGGCCAGGAGGCCGGCTTTCGGATACTTGCCGGCGCGCGCGACCTTGATCGCGGCCTGAGCGGCGTCGAGCTGGCCACGCAGGGCCGCGAGTCCGGCGTTGGATTTCAGCGCGTCGGCCTGGGCGTCGGCGAGGCTGCCGTCGAGCGGCTTGATCTCCACGCTGGCCCCCACGTCGAGCGGCGCGGATAGCGGCATGCCGAGCAGCAGGTGCAGCTGGTCGAGCGCCTGCTGCACCGCGTTCATGGCCTGCGCCTGCTGGATTTTCACGTCCTCGAGATGCACGCGGGCGGACAGCAGGTCGCTTTTCACCACCACGCCGCCTTTCAGCAGGCTGTCGATGGTCTTGACGTAGGCTTCGGCCGCGGCGCGGGCCTGGCGGGCGACCTCGGCGTAGGCGCGCGCGGTGTGCACGCCTTCATACGCGCGCAGTACGTCGAAGATCACTTTCTGGCGCGCCATCGTATCGCCGTGCTGGGCCGCGCGCAGGTAGGCGCGGGCCTGCTCGGTATAGCCCTCGATCAGGCCGCCGGTGTAGAGCGGCAACTGGGCTTCGAGCCGGGCGTTGAAGTTGTTGACCGGGTTGGGGTGATTGAGATTGGCCGGCGCGACGCTCAACACGTTGGGATTCGCGGGATTGAATTCGCCCGCGCCGAAATCGTTGAAGGTGGCGTTGCGCTGCGACAGCTTGAGGCCGAAGGCGTTCAACGCGTCGTCGGTGCGGGTGGCGTTGAGCGAGGCAGTCAGCTTGGGCAGACGGGCGCCCTCGCTCTGCCGCACGGCTGCGCGGGCCTGGCTGATCTGGGTGCCTGCGATGAGGATATCCGGATTCTGCGTCAGCGCACGTTGCACGGCGAGATCGAAACCCAGGGTTTCGGCCAGCGCGCCGGGCGTGCAGACGAGCAAGGACAAGAGCGCGAGCGTTTTCAGCCGGGCCGGTTTGGTTGTCGTGTGCCGCATCGATACCCCTTGTAGGCGGGCCCGCACGCCAGCGGCGGGCAAGCAATATTAGAATTTAATTATATACGAATAATTAATCTTGCCGGTAGCATCGTGAATGTTAACAGGGGAACGGTGCGACGCGCCGCGCCTGGCTGGCGTTTGCGGAGGAGGTATTCGCGATGCGGAACCGCGAACATGGGCGCCAGGCGGCCGGGCGGGCTTAACCGCCTTTGGCGAAGCCGCAGAATACGTCGCGCATCATGCCCAGGAGTTTCAGCGTGCGGGTGTCGCCGACCCGGTAATACACGCGGTTGGCGTCCTTGCGGGTGCGCAGCACGCCCTTGTCGCGCAGGATCGCCAGATGCTGGGAAATATTGCTCTGCGAGGTGCCGACCTGGTCGACGATGTCCTGCACGCTGATTTCCTTGTCGCCGAGCACGCACAGAATCTTCAGGCGCAGCGGATGCGACATGGCTTTCATTGCACGCGAGGCCTGCTCGATATGCTCGTCCTTGTCCATCAGGTCGATTTCACTTCCGTCAGCCGGCATATTCATTGTTCCGTCCAATTCGCGAACTATCCTGTGGCGTGCGATTCCGATAGCGGAATAACCGGGCGCAGGCGTGTTACAAACAAGTTTCCTGCGTGCGCGTATAGATTAGCAATCACGCATATATTAAAATAATCCCACAAAATCAAGTCAGGCAATACCAATTTTTTTCATGAAGACCACACCGGTTCTCCTCATCATCCTGGACGGTTTCGGCTGCCGCGCGGAACGGGCCGACAACGCGATCGCGCAGGCTCGCAAGCCCAATTTCGACCGTCTGTGGAAGGAGAACCCGCACACCCTCATCCATGCCTCGGAAATGGAAGTGGGGCTGCCGAAAGGGCAGATGGGCAATTCGGAGGTGGGGCATCTCAACATCGGCGCGGGCCGCGTGGTGTACCAGGAGTTCACCCGCATCGACCGCGCCATCGAATCCGGCTATTTCTATACCAACCCCGCGCTCGTCAATGCCGTTCATCTCGCGCGCGACCATGGCAAGACGCTGCATGTGCTGGGCCTGCTGTCGGATGGCGGCGTGCACAGCCACGAATCGCATTTCCACGCCCTGCTCGAACTGGCACGGCGCGAAGGTCTCGACAAGGTGTGCCTGCATGTCTTCCTCGACGGGCGCGACACGCCACCGAAGAGCGCCGAGGTCTACCTCAAGCGGCTCGAGGACAAGATCGCGCAGACGGGCGTGGGCCATATCGCCTCGATGATCGGCCGTTACTACGCGATGGACCGCGACCGCCGCTGGCAGCGGGTCAAGGCCGCCTACGATCTTCTCACGCAGGGGCGCGCCGAATTTTCGGCGGCCACACCGCTCGCCGGCCTGGAAGCGGCCTACGCGCGCGGCGAGACCGACGAGTTCGTCAAGGCGACGGCGATCCTCCCGCCCGATGGCAAGCCGGTGAAGATGGAGGACGGCGACGCGGTGATCTTCCTGAATTTCCGCTCCGACCGCGCGCGCCAGTTGTCGCGCCCGTTCATCGAGGCGGATTTCAGCGAATTCGAACGCGAAGTGACGCCGCGACTTTCCACCTACTGCACGCTCACCGGCTACAGCGACGACTTCAAGGTGTCGGTCGCCTTCCCGCCCGAGCGCATCAAGAACGGGCTGGGCGAATACGTCGCGCAGCTCGGCCTGCGCCAGCTGCGCATCGCCGAGACCGAGAAATACCCGCACGTCACCTTCTTTTTCAACGGCGGCGAGGAGGTTTCCTTCCCCGGCGAGGATCGCGTGCTGGTGCCCTCACCCGACGTCGCCACCTACGACCTGAAGCCCGAGATGAGCGCATTCGAGGTGACCGACAAGCTGGTCGCGGCGATCGAGAGCAAGCAGTACGACCTCATCGTGTGCAATTATGCCAACCCCGACATGGTCGGCCACACGGGCGACCTCCAGGCGGCGATCAAGGCGATCGAGACGGTCGACACCTGTCTCGGGCGGGTGATCGAGGCGCAGCGCGCCCGCGGCGGCGAGGCGCTGGTGACGGCCGACCATGGCAACGCCGAGATGATGCGCGACACTGAAACCGGCCAGGCGCATACCGCGCACACCATGAACCTGGTGCCGCTGATCTACATCGGCGGCCGGCCGGCCACCCTCGCCGACACCGGCGCGCTCGAGGACATCAGCCCGACCCTGCTGAAAATGATGGGCCTGCCGCAACCGCCCGAAATGACCGGCGAAGCGCTGGTGCAGTTCGACTGCGTCGCGGACGGCTGCGATAAGCTCTGCGGGTGAATCTCAGAACCCTGTCCGTTCTCCTGTTGCTGGCCTGTCCGCTGGCCGCGGGCGCCAATCAGGCCGCCAGCAAGCAGTCCGAACTCGATGCCCTGAAGAAGCGCTTGCAGGCGCTGGAACAGGATTTCCGCAATAAGCAGGCGACGCGCAAGGAAGCGGTCGACGAACTGCGCGAATCCGAGCGCGCGATCAGCGCGGCGGTGCGCCAGCTGCGGCAACTCGAAAGCGAACAGCAGCGCAGCCAGGGCGAACTGCTGTCCCTGAAGCAGCAATCCGACGCCGTCGCCGCGCGCATCCGCGACCAGCAGGCGCATCTCGCCGAGGCGCTCAAGGGGGTCTACCTGCGCGGCCAAGGCGACGCGCTGAAGCTGTTCCTCAACGGCGGCGACCCCAACCAGACCGCGCGCGACATGCGTTACCTCGCCCATCTGTCGCGCGCCCAGCACCAGTTGATCGACGCGCTGCGCGCCGATCTGGCGCGGCTCGACGCGCTGCAACGGCAGGTGGCGCAGCAATCCGACGCGCTGAGGCAATTACAGGCGGCGCGCGAAGCCGAACAGAAGAAACTGCAGGCCGAGCGCCAGTCGCGCGAGCAGGTGTTGCAAAAACTGTCGGCCGAGATCCGGCAACAGCAGCGCCAGATCGCAACGCTCAAGCGCGACGAGCAGAACCTGACCCTGCTGGTCGAGCGGCTGAACCGCGTGATGGCGCAGCAGGCCGCGCGCGCGCGGGCGGCACAGCAGGCGAAACAGGCGAAGCAGAAAGAGGCAGGCGCGGCACGTCCGCGCGCGCCTGTCGCCGTCAATACCGAGACGCCGGTGCCGTTCCGCTCGGACCAGCCGTTCTCGCGCCTCAAGGGGTCGCTGCGCCTGCCGGTGGCGGGGGAACTGGTGAACCGTTTCGGCGCTCCGAGAGAGAATGGCGGGGTGAGCTGGCGGGGCCTGTTCATCCGCGCCGCGCAGGGCGCGCCGGTGAAGGCGATCGCCGCCGGCCAGGTGGTGTTCGCCGAATGGCTGCGCGGCTTCGGCAACCTCATCATCGTCGATCACGGCGAGAGCTACATGAGCCTGTATAGTAATAACGAAAGTCTGTATAAGCAGGTGGGCGACCGGGTCCAGCCCGGCGACACGCTCGCCGCGGTCGGCAACAGCGGCGGCCAGCCCGATACCGGCTTGTATTTTGAAATGCGGCACCAGAGCCGCCCGATCAATCCCCTCGAGTGGGTGAAGTGAGATGACGCAGAAGGCTAAATTCATACTGGTCGGCCTGGCCGGCCTGCTTGCGGGCGCGGCGTTGACGCTCAATCTGTCGGCGATCGCCAACAAGGAGGCCGCGACGGCGTTGCCGGTCGAGGAGCTGCGAGCGTTCACCGACGTCTTCGCCCGCATCAAGAACGACTATGTCGATCCGGTCGATGACAAGAAGCTGATCACGGAAGCGATCAACGGCATGCTGACCGGCCTCGACCCGCATTCCAGTTATCTCGATGCCGATGCGTTCAAGGACCTGCAGGTCGGCACGCAGGGCGAGTTCGGCGGGCTCGGCATCGAGGTCGGCATGGAGGACGGCTTCGTCAAGGTGGTCTCGCCGATCGAGGACACGCCCGCGTACAAGGCCGGCGTGAAGGCGGGCGACCTCATCGTCAAGCTGGACGAAACGCCGGTCAAAGGCATGAGCCTGAACGACGCGGTCAAGCGCATGCGCGGCAAGCCGGGCACGACGATCAAGCTCACCATTTCGCGCAAGGGCGTCGACAAGCCCATCGTGCTCACGCTGACGCGTGCGGTCATCAAGATCCGCAGCGTGAAGTCGACCCTGCTCGACCCGGGCTACGGCTACGTGCGGGTGACCCAGTTCCAGGAACACACGGGCGAGTTGCTCGTCGAGGCGCTGAACAAGCTGTACAAGGAAAACAAGGGCCCCCTCAAAGGGCTCATCCTCGACCTGCGCAATGACCCGGGCGGCCTTTTGAACGGCGCAGTCGCCGTGTCGGCAGCCTTCCTCAAGCCCGACAGCCTCGTCGTCTACACCGAGGGCCGCACCGAGGACGCCAAGATGCGCCTGACGGCGAGCCGCGAGCACTACCTGCGCCCGATGCAGCAGGATTACCTGAAGAACCTGCCCGCGGGTGTGAAGGACGTGCCGATGGTGGTGCTGGTCAACAGCGGTTCGGCCTCGGCCTCCGAGATCGTCGCCGGCGCGCTGCAGGACCACAAGCGCGCCGTCGTGATGGGAACGCGCACCTTCGGCAAGGGCTCGGTGCAGACCATCCTGCCGATCGGCAACGGCACGGCGATCAAGCTCACCACGGCACGCTACTTCACGCCCAGCGGCCGCTCGATCCAGGCCAAGGGCATCGAGCCCGACATCGTGGTCGAGGATCCGGCGATGCCGGAATCCGAAGAACTGCGCGTGCGCGAGGCCGACCTCGACAAGCACCTGGCGAACCCGGCGGGCGCGACGCCGGAACCTGCCAAGGCGCCGGAGCCTGCCAGGAAGCCTGGTGACGGCATCAAGGCGCCGCCTGCCGAGCCCGGCAAGGACAAGAAGCCGGCCCCGCTGGAGCCGGGCGAAATCGTGTCGAAGAACGACTACCAGGTGAACCAGGCGCTCAACCTCCTGAAAGGCCTGCAGATTCTGCAAAGCCGCTGAGCGGGCGTGCCGGCGCTGCCCGGCGGCGCTATACTGGCCCAATGCAATCCGGGGTGATCGCCATGCGCCCGTGTGATCTCGAGAAGGAACGCGAAATCGTCTTCCATTCGCTGCCGCCCGGGCAGGCCGGGCGGGCGCGCGCGCTGCTCGAAGGCCTGGAAGGCCTGTCGGTGACGGCCGCGCCCGACGAGCTTCGCCTGCAGGTGCGCTACCACGTCTGCGAATACACCCTGGAGGGCCTCGAAGCCGCGCTGATCGACCAGGGTTTCCATCTCGACAACAGCCTGCTCGTGAAGGTGAAACGCGCCCTGGCCTATTTCTGCGAAGACGTGCAGCGGCGCAACATCGCCGCCAACGAACCCGACATCAAGTCACAGCAGGCCTTCATGAAGGTCTACGAGCGCCACCTCCACGGCGACCGCGACGACACCCCGGAAGAATGGCGCTTCTACAAGTAGCGCCGATGCCCTGATGGACCTCACCGACGACCAGCTGCTGCGCTACAGCCGGCATATCCTGCTGCCGGAAGTCGGCGTGACCGGACAGTCACGGCTCGGTGGCGCCGCGGTGCTGCTCGTCGGCGCCGGGGGGCTCGGCTGCCCGGTGGCCTTGTATCTGGGCGCGTCGGGCGTCGGCCGCCTGACGATCGCCGACGGCGACGTCGTCGACCTCACCAACCTGCAACGCCAGATCGGCCACGTCACCGCCGCGATCGGCACGAACAAGGCGGAATCGCTGGCTGCCAGCGTGCGCGCCATCAACCCGGAGATCGCGGTGCACGCCGTGGCCGGCAGGCTGGGCGGCGAGGCGCTCGCCGCGGCGGTCGCGGCGGCCGACCTGGTGGTCGACGCGTCGGACAATTTCGCCACGCGCCACGCGGTCAACCGTGCCTGTGTCGCGGCGCGAAAACCCCTGGTTTCGGGCGCCGCGATCGGCTTCTCCGGCCAGCTTGCCGTATTCGATCCCGGCCGCGCCGACAGCCCGTGCTACCGCTGCCTGTTCCCCGATCACGCGGACGAGCCAGAACTGCGCTGCGCCGAAGCGGGCGTGTTTTCGCCCCTGGTCGGCACGATCGGCGCGATGCAGGCGACGGAGGCGCTCAAATGGCTGGCGGGCGTGGGCGAGCCGCTGGTCGGGCGGCTGCTGCTGTGGGACGCCCTCACTGCCGGGGTGCGGGTGATGAAGGTGCCGCGCGACCCGGCCTGCCCGGTGTGCGGGGCGACCGTTTAGCGTGAAAAACACACAAGCAGGCAGAGACCGTACATCGGCAACACTTTGCCGACGTGATCGCCCGGCCGGGATGTCGGCAAGGTGTTGCCGACCTACGACAAGCGCGTTTTTTCATCTTCAGGGGTGGTGCTAACCACCAGGATCGTTAGGCGGGGTGCGCGTCGAGCAGGCGCGCGAGCAGCAGGTCGACATCGCCGCCCGGCAGGCGGGTGAAACCGCTCTTGGCGAACTGGTGCCAGCGGCCCACGACCATGCACTGCATCAGGTTGGCGAGCGGGGCGGCGAATTCGGACGGCTTGTCGCCGGTGAAGCGCAGGCACTGGCGCAATTGTGCCTCGATACGGTCATGCAGCTGGTTGATGCGCTTTTGCAGGCGCTCGTTCTCGTGCACCAGCGCCTCGCCGATCAATACCCGCGTCATGCCGGGGTTCTTCTGCGCGAAATTCAGCAGCATCTTGAGGATGGCCTCGACCTGGGCGGCGGGCGAGGCCGTGTCGGCCGTGATGCGCGCGATCAGCCCGAACAGGGTCTGCTCGATGAAGTCGATCAGGCCTTCGTACATCTGGGCCTTGCTGGCGAAGTGGCGATAGAGCGCCGCCTCCGAGACGCCCACGCGCGCGGCGAGCGCCGCGGTGGTGATCTTCTCGGGCTGCGGCTCCTGCAGCATGGCGGCGAGCGTCTGCAGGATCTGCAGGCGGCGTTCGCCGGGTTTTCTGGTTTCTGCTTCCATCAGGCCCTCCCCGGGTATCGTTATGGGATGTCGGTCGACGGCGGTCCGGACGCGTGGGGACACACGCCCTGGAACGTCGGCCGGCGCACCGGCCCGTCGATGGCGCCGCCACTTTCCGGGCGTTGTCTCCCCCGAACCTGCCCCCGTGCGCTTTCGTGGGGCTCGACAATGGCGAGATTCTAGCAGCAAACGGCCGCAAGAGCGGGCGCTCACTCCCGCGGCGGGGGCTTCCGGCCCCGGGGGGAGTCCTTGTCGCGACCGTGCGGGCCCGGAGCCGGGGGTGTTGGCCGGGCGCGGCTTATAATGGCCGTCACCATGAAATCCGAATCGATGCCGATCGACCTCACCGAAACCGAACTGGCCAGCGAAACCGTCTTCCAGGGCCGGCTCATGCACGTCAAGCGCGATCGCGTGCGCCTGCCCGACGGCCGCGAATCGACGCGCGAATACCTCGTGCATCCCGGCGCCGTCGTCGTCATTCCCGTGTTCGACAACGGCGACGTGCTGCTCGAGCGCCAGCACCGCTACCCGCTGCGCCGCGACTTCATCGAATTTCCCGCCGGCAAGATCGATCCGGGCGAGGATGACCTCACTTGCGCCAAGCGCGAACTCGAGGAGGAAACCGGCTATAGCGCGTCCGAGTGGCGCGAAGTCACCACCATCTACCCCTGCATCGGCTACTCGGACGAGCGGCTGGCGTTCTATCTGGCGCAGGGACTCACCGAAGGCAAGCACGGCCGCGACCACGACGAATTCCTGGAGGTCTTCCGCCTGCCGTTTGCCGACGCGATGCAGTGGGTCAGGGAAGGCCGCATCTGCGAGACCAAGACCGTGATCGGGCTGTTCTGGCTGGAAAAGATGCGGGGGCAGGGGTGGTGAAGCCCCCTCACGCCGGCTGGTAGGCGAGATTCGGCGCCAGCCAGCGCTCCGCCGTCTTCACATCCCAGCCCTTGCGCCGCGCGTAGTCCTCGACCTGGTCGCGCTCGATCTTCGCCACCGCGAAGTACTGGCTGTCGGGGTGCGAGAGGTAGAAGCCCGACACTGCGGCGCCCGGCCACATCGCGTAGTTCTCGGTGAGCTTCACGCCGATCTGCGCGGTGGCGTCGAGGATTTCGAACAGGCCGGCTTTCTCGCTGTGCTCCGGGCACGCGGGGTAGCCCGGCGCGGGGCGGATACCCTGGTATTTCTCGGCGATCAGGTCCTCGTTGGTGAGCGATTCCTCGCTGGCATAGCCCCAGTATTCGCGGCGCACACGCAGGTGCAGGTGCTCGGCGAAGGCTTCCGCGAGGCGGTCGCACAGCGCCTTGAAGAGGATCGCCGAGTAGTCGTCGTGCGCGGCCTCGAACGCGCGGGCGCGCTCGTCCTCGCCGATGCCGGCGGTGACGACGAAGGCACCGACATAGTCCTTCACGCCGCTTTCCCGCGGGGCGACGAAATCGGCGAGGCAGAGGTTGGCGCGGCCTTCGGGCTTCTTCATCTGCTGACGCAGATTGTGCCAAGTCATCAGGATCCGCTCGCGCGTCTCGTCGGCGTAGATCGCGATGTCGTCGTCGTTCACCGCGTTGGCGGGGAAGAGGCCGAACACCGCGCGCGCCTCGACCCAGTTCTCGGCGATCATTTTCGTGAGCATGGCCCGGGCGTCGGCGTAGAGTTTGGTCGCTTCGGCGCCGACGACCGCGTCCTGCAGAATTTTGGGGAACTTGCCGTGCAACTCCCACGAGGCGAAGAACGGCGTCCAGTCGATGACGTCGGCCAGCCGGGCGAGGTCGTAAGCGCGCAGGACATGGACGCCGGGCTGTTTCGGCGCTGGCGGCGTGTACGCGGCCCAGTCGATCTTGAATTTGTTGGCGCGCGCCTCGGCCAGCGGGATGCGCGAGGTTTCCGACTTGTTCTTCAGGTGCCGTTCGCGCGTCTTGTCGTAGTCGGCGCGGATCTCGGCGGCATAGGCGTCGCGCATGTCCTTCGACAGCAGCTGGGTGCAGACGCCGACCGCGCGCGAGGCATCCTTGACGTAGACGACCGGGTGTTCGTAATTGGGCGCGATCTTCACCGCGGTGTGGGCGAGCGAGGTCGTCGCGCCGCCGATCAGGAGCGGGATGGTGAAGCCCTGGCGCTGCATTTCGCGCGCGACGTGCGCCATTTCCTCCAGCGAGGGCGTGATGAGGCCGGACAGGCCGATGATATCGGCCTTGTGCTCGCGGGCGGCGTCGAGGATCTTTTGCGCCGGTACCATGACGCCGAGGTCGACGATGTCGTAGCCGTTGCAGCCCAGCACCACGCCGACGATGTTCTTGCCGATGTCGTGGACGTCGCCCTTGACCGTGGCCATGATGATCTTGCCCGCGCTCTGCGCGTCGCCGGCGCGCTTGTCGGCCTCGATGTAGGGAATCAGGTGGGCGACGGCCTGCTTCATCACGCGCGCCGACTTCACCACCTGCGGCAGGAACATCTTGCCGGCGCCGAAGAGGTCGCCGACGACGTTCATGCCGGCCATCAGCGGCCCCTCGATCACGTGCAGCGGGCGCTCGGCGGCGAGCCGCGCTTCCTCGGTGTCCTCGACGATGTACTGGGTGATGCCCTGGACCAGGGCGTGCGTCAGCCGCTCGTTCACCGGCAGGCTGCGCCAGGCCAGGTACTCGGTTTTTTCCTTCGCGCCGCCCTTCACGTTCTCTGCAAAGGCGACCAGCCGTTCGGTCGCGTCCGGCCGGCGGTTCAGGAGCACGTCCTCGACGCGCTCCCGGAGTTCGGGGTCGAGCGCCTCGTACACGCCGAGCTGGCCGGCGTTGACGATGCCCATGTCCATGCCGGCGCGGATCGCGTGGTAGAGGAAGCAGGTGTGGATCGCCTCGCGCACGGCATCGTTGCCGCGGAACGAAAAGCTCACGTTCGACACGCCGCCGGAAACGTGGGCGTGCGGCAGGTGGGTGCGGATCCAGCGCGTCGCCTCGATGAAGTCGACCGCGTAGTTGGCGTGCTCCTCGATGCCGGTGGCTACCGCGAAGATGTTGGGGTCGAAGATGATGTCCTCGGGCGGGAAACCGACCTTTTCCGTGAGCAGCTTGTACGCCCGTTCGCAGATTTCGATCTTGCGCGCGTAGGTGTCGGCCTGGCCGGCCTCGTCGAAGGCCATCACGATCACCGCCGCGCCGTAGCGCAGGCACAGCCTCGCGCGCTCGATGAACTCGGCCTCGCCTTCCTTCATCGAGATGGAATTGACGATGCCCTTGCCCTGGACGCATTTCAGGCCCGCCTCGATCACGCTCCACTTCGACGAGTCGAGCATGATCGGCACCCGCGCGATGTCGGGCTCCGAGGCGATCAGGTGCAGGAAGCGCACCATCGCGGCTTCCGCGTCGAGCATGCCCTCGTCCATGTTGATGTCGATGATCTGCGCGCCGTTCTCGACCTGCTGGCGCGCCACCGACAGCGCGTCGTCGTAGCGGCCCTCGAGGATCATGCGGGCGAAGGCCTTGGAGCCGGTGACGTTGGTGCGCTCGCCGACGTTGACGAAGAGCGAATCGCTGCCGACGTTGAACGGCTCCAGCCCCGACAGGCGCATCGCCGGTTCGAGCACCGGCGGCACGCGCGGCGCGACGCCGGCGACGGCCCTGGCAATGGCTGCGATGTGCGCCGGCGTGGTGCCGCAACAGCCGCCGACGATGTTGAGCAGCCCCGCGCGCGCCCATTCGCCGATGTGCGCCGCCATCTCGTCGCCGCCCATGTCGTATTCGCCAAAGGCATTGGGCAGGCCGGCGTTGGGGTGGGCGGAGACGAAGGTGTCGGCCTTGGTCGCCAGTTCCTCGACGTACTGGCGCAAAAGATCCGGGCCGAGCGCGCAGTTGAGTCCGATCGACAGGGGGCGCGCGTGGCGCACCGAGTTCCAGAACGCCTCGGTCGTCTGGCCCGAGAGCGTGCGGCCGGAGGCGTCGGTGATGGTGCCGGAGATCATCACCGGCAGTCGCAGATTGTTGGCTTCGAAGTATTCCTCGATCGCGAACAGTGCCGCCTTGGCGTTGAGCGTGTCGAAGACCGTCTCGACCATCAGGAGGTCGGCGCCGCCCTTCACCAGCCCGTCGATCGCCTCGCCGTAGGCGAGGCGCAGCTGGTCGAACGTGACGTTGCGAAAGCCGGGGTCGTTGACGTCCGGCGAGATCGTCGCGGTGCGCGAGGTGGGCCCCAGCACGCCGGCGACGAAGCGCGGCTTGGCGGGGTCGGCCGCGGTCGCCTCGTCGGCGGCTTCGCGCGCGAGGCGAGCCGCGGCGAAGTTCAGTTCGTGCACCAGGTGTTCCATGTGGTAGTCCGCCATGGAGATCGAGGTGGCGTTGAAGCTGTTGGTCTCGAGGATGTCGGCGCCCGCCGCCAGGTACTGGGCGTGGATCTCCTTGATGATGTGCGGCTGCGTCAGGCACAGGAGATCGTTGTTGCCCTTGAGATCGTGCGGGAAATCGGCGAAGCGCGTCCCGCGGTAGTCCGCCTCGGAGAGCTTGTACGACTGGATCATGGTCCCCATCGCGCCGTCGAGGACGAGAATGCGCTGGGCGAGCTGGGAACGGATGCGGTCGTGGCGGGACATGGCTGACGGTCGGCGGCGAACAATCGGGCATTATATCGGTTGCCACGCACCCCGCCGGCGGTGCTATGGTGCAGATACTACCGTGTTTGCCGAGCCGCCATGAAGCATCTCAGCCCCGCCGAAGCCCACGCCTTCCTGCAGGCGCGACCCGAAGCCGTCTTCATCGACTGCCGTTCGGAAATCGAATATCTCTTCGTCGGCCATCCGGTCGGCGCCATCCACATTGCCTGGCAGGATGGGCCGGACTGGGACGTGAACCCGGCTTTTCTCGGCCACGCGCGCAAGGCCGCGTCGGTCAACCGGCCGGTGGTGCTGATCTGCCGTTCCGGCCGGCGCTCGATGGAGGCGGGGCGCTACCTGGAAAAATACGGCTTTCCCGAGGTATACAACGTCGACCATGGCTTCGAGGGCGACATGGACGAATCGCGCCACCGCAGCACGAAGAACGGCTGGCGCTTCGACGGCTTGCCTTGGGAGCAGACGTGATATTGCGATCGTCCGCGAAGGAAATCAGCCTAGCGTCACCCCCAGCCAAGCGCCGATGAAATAGGTCGCCAGCCCCGCCGCGCCGCCGATGCCGAGCATGCGCAGGCCGGAGAGCAGGGCGTGGCGGCCGGTGAAGAGGCTCATGCTGGCGCCGACGGCGAAGAGTCCCAGCGCGGTCAGCGCGATCGACGCCGCCAGTGCGCTGCCGGCGCCGAACAGGAAGGGCAGCAACGGCAGCGCGGCCCCAGCCGTAAAGGCGGAGAACGACGAAACCGCCGCGACCCAGGGCGAGCCGAGCTCGTCGGGGTTGAGGCCGAGTTCCTCGCGCGCGAGCGTGTCGAGCGCGCGTTCGGGGTTCCGCATCAGGGATTCGGCAATCCGCTTCGCCTCGTCGGCGTTCATGCCCTTGGCGGCATAGATCAACGCCAGTTCGGCGGCCTCTTCGTCCGGGTATTTCTCCAGCTCGTCGCGTTCCAGCCCGATCTGGTACTCGAACATCTCGCGCTGCGAGCGCACCGACACGTATTCCCCCGCCGCCATCGAGAACGCGCCGGCCAGGAGCCCCGCCACGCCGCTCAGCACGATGATCTCCGGCGCCGGGCCGGCGCCCGCCACGCCGTAGATCAGCGCGGCGTTCGACACCAGGCCGTCGTTGACGCCGAACACGCCGGCGCGCAGCGCGTTGCCGGCGCCGCTGCCGCGGTGACGGCGGCCGACCTCGTCGCGCGTGGTCGGCGTGGCGTGCGGCGCGGCGTCGCCGTAGAGCACCATCCCGCGCACCTTCATCGCCGCCAGCACGCGGCGCATGGCATGCGGCTTGAAACGTCGCGTCAAGAACGCGACGACCCGGGCGCGCAGGTCGGGGCGGAACGGGCCGGGGGGCGCCTCGCCCCGGTCGAGGAGGGTCTTGCGCCAGATCTCCGCCTGGGCCTCGGCGGCCTGCGCGAGCTCGCGGAACAGCGCCTCGCGCGGCGTGCCGCGCTCGCTTTCGGCGACGACGCGATAGAGCCAGGCCGATTGCATTTCCTCGCGCCAGGAATCGTAGGCCGAACTCATGCCTGCCGCCGGTACTGGATCGCCTCGGCGAGGTGCGTGGTCGTGATCGCGTCGCTGCCGGCAAGGTCGGCGACGCTGCGCGCGAGCTTGAGCACGCGGTGGTAGGCGCGCGCCGACAGATTCAGGCGCGCAATGGCTTGTTTCAGCAAGGACTCGCCTGCGCTGTCGAGCGTGCAATGCGTCTCGAGCTCCCGGGTGCCGAGCGCGGCGTTGGGTTTGCCCTGGCGGGCCAGCTGCCGGGCGCGCGCGGTTTCGACGCGGGCGCGGATGGCCGCGCTCGGCTCGCCCGTGCCGGCCTGCGTCAGTTCGTCTTCGGTGAGCGCCGGCACGCTGATCTGGATATCGATGCGGTCGAGCAGCGGGCCGGAAATGCGGCTGCGGTAGCGCGCGATCTGGTCGGGGGTGTCGCGGCAGGCCTGCGTCGGGTGGCCGAGGTAGCCGCAGGGGCAGGGATTCATCGCCGCGACGAGCTGGAAGCGCGCCGGGAAATCGGCCTGCCGCGCGGCGCGCGAGATCGTGATGCGTCCCGTCTCCAGCGGCTCGCGCAGCACTTCCAGCACCTGGCGGGGGAATTCGGGCAGCTCGTCGAGGAAGAGCACGCCGTGATGGGCGAGCGAAATCTCGCCCGGGCGCGGGTGGTTGCCGCCGCCGACGAGTGCGACGGCCGATGCCGTATGGTGCGGCGCGCGGAAGGGGCGGCGTCCCCAGTGCTCGGGACGGAAGCCGCCGTTGAGCGAGGCGACCGCGGCGGCTTCCAGCGCCTCGGCCTCGTCCATCGCGGGCAGGATGCCGGAAAAACGCGCGGCGAGCATGGACTTGCCGGTGCCGGGCGGGCCCGCCATCAGCACAGAATGCGAACCGGCGGCGGCCACCTCGAGGGCGCGCTTTGCCGCGGCCTGGCCTTTCACGTCGGCGAAGTCGGGATAGTCGGGAATCGCTGCCCTCGGGTCCGGTGCGGCTGCCTCGAGCGCGCCCTGCCCGGCGAGCCAGGCGCACACCTCGAGCAGGCTCGACGCGGCCAGGGTCTCCACGCCGCTGGCAAGTGCGGCTTCGTGGGCCGACGCCGCCGGCAGCACGAGTTGGCGGCCGCTGCCGCGCATCGCCAGCGCCATCGCGAGCGCGCCACGCACCGGGCGCAGCGTGCCGGTGAGCGCGAGTTCGCCGGCGAATTCCGCCTGCTTCAGCCTGTCGGCGGGAATCTGCCCCGCGGCGGCGAGGATCGCGAGCGCGATCGGAAGGTCGAAGCGGCCCGACTCCTTCGGCAGGTCGGCCGGCGCCAGGTTGACCGTGATGCGCCGCGCAGGGAACTCGTAGCGTGCGTTCTGGATCGCCGCGCGCACGCGGTCGCGCGCTTCCTTGACTTCGGTTTCGGGCAGTCCCACCAGGGTAAACGCCGGCAGGCCGTTGGCCAGATGCGCCTCGACCACCACCTCGGGCGCGTCCATCCCGGCGAGCGCCCGGCTTTTGACGACGGCGACGGCCACGCGCTCAGTCGGCGGCTTCGCGCTGCTGCGCTTCCAGTTCGGCCAGCCGCGCTTCCAGTTCGGCCAGCTTCGCGCGCGTGCGCGCCAGCACTTCGGCCTGCACGTCGAATTCCTCGCGCGTCACCAGGTCGAGCTTGCCGAGCATCGCCGTCACCCCGGCCTTGAGGTTCTGCTCGATGTCCTTTGCCGGCGACTGCTTGAGAATGTCGCCGAGCTTGCCGACCATTTCGTTGATGAAAGCGGGGGTGGGAAATTTCGGGTTCGTGCGCATGACGGCCTCCTGTCGACAGTCAGTGTAGCGCGCGCGGCGCGATGGCGGTAAGCGGCGCCATGCCCAGACATGCGGCACAAAACGGGTGCATCGCATTTTCCTGGTGCACCATGAAGGTGCGATCTATGCTGGGCCTAGCGGAGTTTAATAAACAAGTCGTTGTTTTTGAATTGAAATTATTCTGGCACGGCTCGTGCTGGGTCAGGGGTGCAATTTTGCGCGCCCTCTACTTGATTACGGAGACTCTCATGAAAAAACTCGTCCATGCTCTGGTTCTGACTGGCCTGGCAGGTGTACCCGCTGCCGCAATCGCCGCGGACAGCCCGCACAAGCTGAGCGCCAACGTCACGCTGACCAGCGACTACGTGTTTCGCGGCATTACCCAGACCGGCGGCGATCCGGCCATCCAGGGCGGCCTCGACTACACCCACAGCAGCGGCTTCTATCTGGGTACCTGGGCGTCCAACGTCGGTTGGATTGAAGACTTTCAGGGTTATCAGAGCGGCAACATAGAGATCGACCTGTATGGCGGCTTCCGCGGCGACATCGGTAAAACCGGGCTGACCTTCGACGTCGGTGCCATCCAGTATATGTATCCGGGTGACAAGGTCGCCGCCGTCAACGACGCCGACACAACCGAAGTGTATGCCGCGCTGGGTTGGAAGTGGTTCACGGTCAAGTATTCCTACTATGTGAGCGACGAAGTTTTTGGTATTGGCAATCTCACTGCTGGCAACACGGGGGATTCCAGCGGTTCCGATTACCTGTCCATTTCTGCCAGCGTGCCGGTTGGTGAAACAGGCCTGACCCTGGGTGCCAGCTGGGGTACGTTCAGTTTCGAAAACAACGGCGCCTTTGACTACGACGATTGGAAAGTCAGCGCTGCGTTCGATATGGGCAAGGTCAACAAATTGTTTGACGGCGTGACGGTCGGCGTGGCGTACACCGACACCAATGCTGACAGGACCGCCCCCGGCATTGGCAACGTTTGGACGGATTTGAATAACAAGTACCTCGGTGACAGCACCACCACCGTGTACATCACCAAGGCTTTCTAAGCACGTGTAGCACCTGAGCGGCGCCCGCGCCGCTCCCACCCCTTTGTCCTGAACGGGAGAGATCATGAAATTCGTAACGGCAATCATCAAGCCGTTCAAGCTGGATGAAGTGCGCGAGGCCTTGTCGGCCATCGGCGTCACCGGCCTGACGGTCACGGAAGTGAAGGGATTCGGGCGGCAGAAAGGCCATACCGAGCTGTATCGCGGCGCGGAATACGTGGTCGACTTCCTGCCCAAAGTGAAGATCGAGGTGGCCATCAAGGCCGAAATGCTGGAGCGCGTGATCGAGGCGATCGAGAAGGCGGCCAACACCGGCAAGATCGGCGACGGCAAGATTTTCGTCACCAGCCTGGAGCAGGTCGTGCGCATCCGCACGGGCGAATCCGGCCCCGACGCCCTGTGAGGAGCACGAACATGAGAAAACTACTGGCTTCGTTGGGCCTGGTGTTGGCCCTGCTGTCTCCCGGCCTGACGGCCGCGCAGGATGGGGCGGCGCCGGCGGAAACGCCGGTCGCGGCTGAAATGCCGGCGGTGGAAGCGCCCGCGCCGGTCGCGGCGCCCGCTGAAACCGCGCCGCCCGGGGACGCCGCGGCAGCGGTGCCCGACAAGGGCGACACCGCCTGGATGATGGTCTCCACCCTGCTCGTCATCCTGATGATCGTGCCGGGCGTGGCGCTGTTCTACGGCGGCCTGGTGCGTGCCAAGAACATGCTGTCGGTGCTCACCCAGGTGATGGCGATCTTCTGTCTCGTCTCGATCCTGTGGGCGGTCTACGGCTATTCGCTGGCCTTTGGCGACGGCGGCGGCATGAACTGGGCGATCGGCGATCTCTCCAAGCTGTTCCTCGCCGGCATCACGCCCGACAGCACGTCCGCGACCTTCACCGACGGCGTGGTCATCCCCGAACTCACCTTCGCCGCCTTCCAGCTCACCTTCGCCGCCATCACCGTGGCGCTGATCGTCGGCGGGCTCGCCGAACGGGTGAAGTTTTCCGCGCTGCTGGTGTTCTCGGTGCTGTGGTTCACCTTCTCCTACCTGCCCATTGCCCACATGGTCTGGGCCGCCGGCGGCTACCTGTTCGAGGCGGGCGACCTCGACTTCGCGGGCGGCACCGTGGTGCACATCAACGCCGGCGTTGCCGCGCTGGTGGGGGCGCTGGTGCTCGGCAAGCGCATTGGCTACGGCCGCGACGCGATGCCGCCGCACAGCCTGCCGATGACGATGATCGGCGCCTCGCTGTTGTGGGTGGGCTGGTTCGGCTTCAACGCCGGTTCCAACCTCGAAGCCACCGGCGGCGCTGCGCTCGCCTTCATCAACACCATCCTCGCCACCGCGGCGGCGGGCCTGGCCTGGATGTTCGCCGAGTGGATGCTGCGCGGCAAACCCTCCATGCTGGGCCTCGCTTCCGGCGTGGTCGCCGGCCTGGTGGCGATCACCCCCGCAGCCGGCCTGGTCGGCCCGATGGGCGGCATCGTCCTCGGCGCAGTCGCCGGCGTGGTCTGCCTGTGGGGCGTCACCGGCCTGAAGAAGGCGCTGGGCTACGACGATTCCCTGGACGTCTTCGGCATCCACGGCATCGGCGGCATCATCGGCGCCATCGGCACCGGCATCTTCGTCTCCCCGGCGCTGGGCGGCGTGGGCGTGGACGGCTACACGATGGCCGGCCAGGTGATCACGCAGGCCAAGGGCGTGCTGATCACCATCGTGTGGTCCGGCGTGGTGGCCTTCGTCGCCTTCAAGCTGGTCGACATGACCCTGGGCCTGCGCGTCAGCGAAGAGCAGGAACGCGAAGGCCTGGATACCGCCAGCCACGGCGAACGCGCGTACAACGCGTAAGCTGGCTCAATTCCTTGGATACGGGGCGCTCTGCAGGGCGCCTTTTTTTGTTGGCGCGTCTGGCACGGCGCGTTCGCGCGGAAGTGCAGGCCCTCGAGTGCCCCGCAAAGCAAAACGGCCTAGAGTCGAATGCTCTAAGCCGTTGATTTTATGGTGGGCCTGCACGGACTTGAACCGTGGACCAAGGGATTATGAGTCCCCTGCTCTAACCAGCTGAGCTACAGGCCCGGAAAGAAAACTGCCCCGCCGCAGCGGGGCAGGTCGATCATTGCTCGCCGCTGCCGACGAAGCTCTTCAGCTTTTCCGAGCGGCTGGGGTGGCGCAGCTTGCGCAGCGCCTTGGCCTCGATCTGGCGGATCCGTTCGCGCGTGACGTCGAACTGCTTGCCGACTTCCTCGAGCGTGTGGTCGGTGTTCATCTCGATGCCGAAGCGCATGCGCAGCACCTTGGCCTCGCGCGAGGTGAGGCTGTCGAGCACTTCGCGGGTGGCGTCGCGCAGGTTGGCGTAGATCGCCGAATCGTCGGGCGACAGCGTGGTCGAGTCCTCGATGAAATCGCCCAGGTGCGAATCCTCGTCGTCGCCGATCGGGGTTTCCATCGAGATCGGCTCCTTGGCGATCTTCATGATCTTGCGGATCTTGTCCTCGGGCATTTCCATCTTGACCGCCAGCGTCGCCGGGTCCGGCTCGACGCCGGTTTCCTGCAGGATCTGGCGGCTGATGCGGTTCATCTTGTTGATCGTCTCGATCATGT
>DYFW01000239.1 GCA_020725005.1 Thiobacillus denitrificans | reverse complement strand
GGTGCGCGGTGCGCGGATCGCTCGTGCCCGCGTTCGGCGGCGGCGCGAAGTGGAACACGCCGTCGACGCGCGGCAGGCGCTTCAGGCTCGCCGGGTCGTCGAGATCGGCCACCAGCGGCGTCACCCCGAGCGCACGCAGCGCGCCCGCGCGCTCGGGCCGCCGGACCAGCCCGACGAAATCCGCCTGCCCGGCATAGCGCCTCACCAGCCGTTCGGCGACGTCGCCGAATCCCACGATCAACAGTTTCTTCATGCCCGCCTGTAACCCTGATTGCGCAAGGGTGTAAACCCTTTCCTTCCGGGCGATAATCCGCCGCCTCGGTAGCAACATTTTAAGCGCACATCATGCCGCATCAGGTCACGATCCAGCCCAGCGGGCACCGGTTCAGCGTCGAAGACGACGAAACCCTCCTCGAGGCCGCCCTGCGCGAAGGCTTCGCCCTGCCCTACGGCTGCCGCAACGGCGCCTGCGGCGCGTGCAAGGGCAAGGTGCTCGCCGGCCAGGTCGACTACGGCACCTACTCGGCCAGCGCGCTGAAGGACGAGGACAAGGTGCAGGGCCGGGCGCTGTTCTGCCGCGCCCGGCCGCTTACCGACCTCATCATCGAGGCCAGGGAAATCGGCGCCGCCAAGGATATCGTCGTGAAGACGCTGCCGTGCCGGGTGGAAAAGCTGGAGAAGCTGGCCGACGACGTCATGCGCATGAAGATCAAGCTGCCTGCCAACGAGCGCCTGCAGTTCCTCGCCGGACAGTACATCGACTTCCAGTTGAAGGACGGCCGGGCGCGCAGCTATTCGCTCGCCAATGCGCCGCATGACGATGCGCTGCTGGAACTGCATATCCGCCACGTGCCGGGCGGGCTGTTCACCGACCAGGTGTTTTCGACGCTCAAGGAACGCGACATCCTGCGCCTGAAGGGCCCCCTCGGCAGCTTCTTCCTGCGCGAGGATTCCGACAAGCCGATGATCTTCGTCGCGGGCGGCACCGGCTTCGCGCCGATCAAGAGCATGCTCGAACACGCCTTCGCCGCGCACCTGGACCGCGAGATGGTGCTTTACTGGGGGGTACGCTCGCTGAAGGACCTGTATCTCGCCGCGTTGCCGCAGCAGTGGCAGGCCGAGCACCCCAACTTCAGCTTCGTCCCGGTGCTGTCCGCCCCGCTGCCGCAGGACCGCTGGCAGGGCCGCACCGGCCTCGTCCACGACGCGGTGCTCGCCGACTTTGCCGACCTCTCGGGCTACCAAGTCTACGCCAGCGGCGCGCCGGCGATGGTCGACGCGGCGCGCGACGCGTTCCTCCGCACGCGCGGCCTGCCGGAGGACGAGTTCTTCGCCGATGCCTTCGTCTATGCAGCCGACACCGAAGCCGTGACCTGAATCCCGTGCGGCACGAAAACCGGGCGAGCCCGGCTTTCGTGGGCGCGCCGCCTTACAGGTCGCCCCGCGCGCTCGCCTGCATGATCTCGATCAAGGCCTTGCGCACCTTCTCGATGCGCGCCTTGAGGTCGGGCGGCAAACGCTTCTGCGTGGCGATATCATCGATGCTCACGTCCATCATCACCAGCCAGCCCTGCCCCTTCGCATCCTCGATGAGCGCGATGCGGCAGGGCATGAAGATGGCGAAATCCATGTCGACGTCGATCAGGTCCTTCGCCAGCACGGCGTCGCAGAACTGGTAGATGGTGATGGTGCGCTGAGGTTTGCCGGTCACCGCCTCGACCTGCTTCGACATCGGCAGTTCGGCGACCAGCTGCAGGTTGAGCGCGTTGGCGCGCAGCTTGAGCGACTCGGCCGCGTCGCGGAGGGCGACGCCCGGCTCGATCGCCACCTTGTAGATGCCGCCCGGCGCCGCCTGCGCCTTGGGTGCCGCCGCTGCCTTGGGGGCCGCCCAGGCCGGGCTCGCCGCCAGCGCCATGCCCAGCAGCATTCCCGCCCAGATCGTTCCGATTGCCTTCATCTGTTTTCCCTCCTTCGCATTCATGGCTTGAACAATAGACGATTCAGGCGCCGCGGCAGAGCGCGAGCGCCTTGCGATAGTGCTGGCAGGCTTCGCCCGGCTGGTCGTTCCGGGCCTTGAGCTCGGCCATGCGGACATGCCCCTCGGCGCTCGGCGCAATCGCCAGGCTCGCCTCGAGGTAGCTCTGCGCCTTGCCCCACAGCTGCTGCGCGCTGCAGAGCTGCGCCAGCGCGAGCAGCAATTGCGCGTCACGCGGATGGGCGTGCAACCATTTCTCGGCCTGCTCGATCTGGCGGGTGGGTTTGCTGCCGCGCACCTCGCCGTACAGCGCGACCAGGTCCTCATGCCAGTCGTGCGCGAGCGCGGCCTCGAGGATGTCGAGCGCGGTATCGTCGCCGC
>DYFW01000030.1 GCA_020725005.1 Thiobacillus denitrificans | reverse complement strand
CCCGACCGGCCGGACGTGATGGCGGTATTCAGCTGCACCGTTGAGGCCGACCGCGCGCGCTTTCCGGTGCTGCTCTCCAACGGCAACCCGGTCGCCTCGGGCAGCTGCGACGACACGAGCCGCCACTGGGTGCGCTGGCATGACCCTTTCCGCAAACCCGCGTACCTGTTCGCGCTGGTCGCGGCGAAACTCGACGTGCTCGAAGACACGTTCACCACCGCGTCGGGCCGGCCGGTGAAGCTCGAAATCTTCGTCGAACCCGGCAAGCTCGACCAGTGCGGCCACGCCATGGCAGCGCTGAAAAAAGCCATGCGCTGGGACGAGACGCGCTTCGGTCTCGAATACGACCTCGACCGCTACATGATCGTCGCGGTCGGCGACTTCAACATGGGCGCGATGGAGAACAAGGGCCTCAACATCTTCAACACCAAGTACGTGCTCGCGCGCCCCGATCTTGCCACCGACGCCGACTACCAGGGCATCGACCGCGTCGTCGCCCACGAGTATTTCCACAACTGGACCGGCAACCGCGTCACCTGCCGCGACTGGTTCCAGCTGTCATTGAAGGAAGGCCTCACCGTCTTCCGCGACCAGGAATTCGGCGCCGACGTGCACTCGCGCGCGGTCACCCGCATCCAGGAAGTGCGGGCCCTGCGCGCCAGCCAGTTCCCCGAGGACGCGGGCCCCATGGCGCATCCGATCCGGCCCGCGTCCTACGCCGAAATCAACAACTTCTACACCGCCACCGTCTACAACAAGGGCGCGGAAGTCATCCGCATGATCCACACGCTTCTCGGCGAAGCCGGCTTCCAGCGCGGCATGAAGCTGTATTTCCAGCGCCACGACGGCTGCGCCGTCACCTGCGAGGATTTCGTCGCGGCGATGGCCGACGCCTCCGGCGTCGATCTCACGCAGTTCCTCCGCTGGTACGCGCGCGCCGGCACGCCGGTGCTCAAAGCCACGGGCGTGTACGACGCGGCGGCGCAGACCTACACGCTCACGCTCACGCAAAGCCTCGCGTCCACCGCCTACGAAAAGCGGCTGGCCGAATCGGGGCAGCCCATCGTCGAAGGCGTACTGCACATCCCCGTCGCCGTCGGCCTGGTATTGCCCGACGGCACCGACGCCGACCTGAATCTCGTCGGCTTGAACGACGTAGGTCGGCAACACCTTGCCGACGCAGCCGATCAAGCAAACCCCCATGTCGGCAAAGTATTACCGACCCACACAGCCCCGACCACCCGTGTGCTCTCGCTCACCGAGCCCACGCAAACCTTCGTCTTCGAGCGCGTGCCCGCCGCCCCCGTCGCCTCGCTGCTGCGCAACTTCTCCGCCCCGGTGCGGCTGGACTTCGAGCAGACCGACCTTGAGCTCGCCCACTTGATGGCGCACGACTCCGACGCCTTCAACCGCTGGGAAGCCGGCCAGCGCCTCGCCACGCGCGTGCTGCTCGCGGGCATTGCCGTCAACGGGCAAGGCGACGGCTGGATTCCCCACAACTTCATCGACGCCTGCGCCCGCGTGCTCGACGACGGCCTCAACGGCGACGCCGCGCTCGCCGCCGAGGCGCTGGCGCTGCCCAGCGAGACCGTGCTCGCCGACACCGTCGCCGCAGCGGGCGGCGTCATCGACCCCGACGCGATCTTTGCCGCCCGGCTGGCCCTGCGCCGCGCGCTCGCGCAGGCGCTGCGCCCCCGCCTCGAAGCCGCCTGGCACGCGCTTGCCCCCACGCGCGACTACGCCCCCGACGGCGAACAGGTCGGCCGCCGGAGTTTGCGCAACACCTGTCTCGCGTATCTCGCCGACGCCGCGCCGGCCGAGATCGCCCCGCGCCTCGTCGCGCAGATCCAAACCGGCGGCAACATGACCGACGTCGCCGCCGCGCTCGCCACCCTGGCCCAGCTCGACGTGCCCGAACGCGCGAGAGCGCTCGCCGCCTTCTACGACAAATGGAAAGACGAAGCGCTGGTCGTCGACAAATGGCTCGCCATCCAGGCCACCGCGCGCCCCACCACCGCCGCCACCGTGCGCGAACTCATGCGCCACCCCGCGTTCGACCTCAAGAACCCCAACCGCGTCTACGCCCTCATCCGCGGCTTTACCGGCGGCAATCCGCGCGCCTTCCACGCCGCCGACGGCACAGGCTACGCGCTCGCCGCCGACGTCATCGATGAACTTCAGGCGATCAACCCGCAAGTGGCTTCAAGAATCGCCCGCAGCTTCGACCGCTGGCGTGCCTTCGACGCCGGCCGCCAGGCCCACGCCCGCGCCGCGCTGGAGCGCATCGCGGCGGTCGAGGGCCTGGCGAAGGATGTGGCGGAAGTGGTGGGGAATGCGTTGAAGGATTGATCCAGGAAGTCGCGTCTCCCCTGATTTTAAAGACCTGATTTTTCCATCAAGATCATTTTGCCGGCGCACCGTCTCGGCACGATGGTCAACATCATGCAGCGCGCAATCGTGCTGGATGTCCTGTCTCCCCTGCCGGAGAGCATCGCGTCGAATGACCCGAACGATGCCTTCCTGTTGGCCACTGCCTTGATCAACAAGGCTGACTCTCTGATGACCGGCGACCACCACGCCGAGCTGCAGCAACGCGACAGCATCGGAAGCACACGCATCGTCACTCCGGCAAACTTCTGTGCCAAAGCGCTGTTACGCCCTGAATCGCGGTTAGGCGCAGTGGTCTGATGTGATATTGGAAAAACCCCTGTGTTTTGCTTGGCGATTTCCCAATAAACCGTGGTCCCCTATTGCCCTCCGCCCATTGCCCTCCCCTGCATCGCGAGATGCGTCAGGAACGCCTCCACCTCGCGGGCGCCCATTTCGGCAGGGTGCAGCTTGTCAAAATGCAGCACAAAGCGTTTAATCCAGTCCACGTAAGCCTGCTCGGTACGGATGCTGTAGTGCTAAAGGCGAATCTTTCCGCGCACCTGATTCAGCAAGCATGGCGGCCGGGTTGATGAGGCATTCCCATTCATATTAGGACGCACTAAAAATTGATAACAAATTGTTTTTTTAACATATTTTATAGAAACTTAATCTCGAATGACGGTTTTTGATGCGCCATTTAGGATGGCTACTTTACGTTAGCCCACTTGGCGCCTACCCGAATGAAGCTCTCGAAGTCACGAATTGACCGTGCCGGCCAAGCCCTCGCAAAGGGCATATGCAACTCCGAAGAGGAGTTGGTTGAACTGGAGGCTGTCTTTGACCAGTACCGCAAGTCTCATCTCCAACCGCTCACGGAGTGCACGTTGGAACTACAGCACTGGCTCACCGACTACGGCACCAAGTACTACATCGCGCAGCGACTCAAGCGAAAGCCGCAGATTCTGCGGAAATTGAACCGCCTACACGTTCGCCTCACTCAACTTCAAGACATCGGCGGGTGCCGAATTATCGTCAGCGACAACCGTGCCGTCGATCGCCTCTGGAAGTTTCTTGAGGAAAAGATGAAGAATGACGGAGCCTTTGAAATTACACGCTGCACCGACTACCGCGAGAAGGGGAGAGACGACACTGGCTACCGCGCATTGCACTTGTTACTCACCAACTCCGGCTATACGCTCGAATTGCAGATACGCAGTCAAGTTCAACACTACTGGGCGGAAAGCATCGAACGCACCTCAGTGATCTATGGCCACCACCTCAAGGAAAAGGAGGGAGACGCTCAGGTTATCGGTTACTTCAAGTGTTTGTCTGATGTCTTCTACGAAATTGAATCAGGGAGAGATCCGACACCACATCAAAAGATTGAAATAGACAGCCTACGACAGGCTGCCGAACTGATCATTACGGCCTCGGACAGAAACCGCGTATTCAATAGCTACGTCAACGAAGACATTATCAAGACCCTGACTACTATCGAAACCAAGCGCGTCGGCTTCAATAACTGGATCATGGTCTTTGACTGGAATACAGGCTCCTTCTCCACTTGGGACATCGTCAACCGAGACCCCGACCTCGCTACCTCTCGGTATGTCGAATACGAGCGCCAATTCCCTGCACAGCACGGATTCGAGGTCGTAATGATCGGATCGTCCGATGTTGCTACGGTGCGCCAAACTCATAGCCACTATTTTGGGATTGCTAGCTACGACGCCGTATTGGAAAAGCTAGATCAGTCGATTGTTGGCTTTGGGCGTCGCATGGACATTGACTCCGATGCCCGACAGATTCTCTTGGCCCTCTACAACAGAAACTTCTGGGGGAAGAAGAAGGCATGCAGCATTGCCACGCTGAAGAACCACTATTGTCAGACCGTCATGACTTTCGATTCTTCCTTGCGCCTATTGGCTGAGAAAGAGCTTGTCCTCATGCCCAACGCAAACGGTCCCGTATCGCTTAATGTGAAGAAGACCAATGACATTCAGCAGTATCTCTAATTCGTGGGCTAACCTGGCAGTCGAGCGGACCTGCGCGAAAAGCCGCGCAGGCCGCTCACTTCCACGTTAGGCCGCACGGCGTCCGTTCTGCGAGAATCCCTTCGTGCAACCCTTCTCACCAAGTGCTGGCATCGCGTTGGTAACTTCCGCTGAAAAACGAGCGGTGCCGCCCGTGGTGAATCCGCAAGCCGTCGTGCGTGTTGCGCGGTCTGTTCGTGGGGTGGCTTCGGCCACGGTTGGGCGTCGTCGCGGTGCCAAGGTCAGCGCCTTTTGCAACCATGGGGTTCGTGGTGTGCGGGCCGCCTCGCCTGTTCCGCCGTCATCGCCTAACCTCTCATTCAAGCGGGACCGCCGCGAAGCGGCGGTCCCTTAATTCAAACCTCGGTGAGTAACGGAATCAATGGAGCCAAGGCGATTCAGCCCTGGACAAGTTCTAAGCCTAAGTCGCCTGCGCCAGCGTGAAATCGACGCGCACCTTGTCGAACGGGCACACGATCTTTCCGCTTTCGGTTTTTTCAAGCAGCCCGGTTTCCAGCAGGGCATGCACGTCCCGGTGCACGGACTTGACGTCACGCGCCAGCCTGCGGGCCAGTTCGCGCAGGCTCATTTCGCCGGCGCCGCTCATCGCTTCCAGCACGCCCCAGCGCTTGGGGCTGATTTCGGAGAACAGCAGTTCGGGGCTGGCGTAACTGAAGGTGAACTGCTGGACGCGACCGGATTTTGCCGCCCGGCGCATGCTTTTTGCGCCTGCCCTGAGCGCGGCTTTCCAGTCCGGGTTGATTTCAATGACAGCGGTTTTCATTCGATTCTCCTTTCCACTTCTGCGATGAAATCATCCAGAAGCTGGTCGATGGAAACGAAACGGTAGACCGACTCTATTCCATCCAGATGCTGGTGATCGCCCTTGCCGAGCTCGTTATCGAAACCGACAAGGCGCTTGCCGTTCAGGATGTACACCAGCCGATATTTGAAGGCGTGGTCGCAAGGCGGCACCGGGCAGGGCAGCTTCCAGATTTTCATCTCGACCAGCCCGCCGTTGGGCAGGCGCTGGCGGTGCTGCTTGAGCAGTTCGGCCTTCATGTTGGCATTTTTGACAACAAACTGAACGGAGTCAAGCGGCCTCTCCAGCATCCGGTTGTGTCACCGGAATGGGAAGTGCCCTCACCTCTCCGCCACCACTGCCAGCACATCCTCGCCGTAAGCCTCCAGTTTCTTCGTGCCCAGTCCCGGAATCTCGCCCAGCTCCGCTAGCGTCGCCGGGCGGCGGGCGGCGATCTCGCGCAGGGTGGCGTCGTGCAGGATGACGTAGGCGGGCACGCCTTTTTCGTTGGCGGTTTCGCGACGCCAGGCGCGCAGCGCGAGGAAGAGCGGGTCTTCGTCGTCGTGGACGCCTGCGCCCGAACTGGACGCGAGGCGCGATTTGCGGCGCGAGGGCGCGGCGGCGATGGCGCGCAGCATGACGGTTTCCTCGCCCTTGAGGACGGGGCGGGCGGCGGCGGTGAGTTTCAACGCGCCGTAGGCGGCGTGATCGACTTCCAATAGCCCGCGCATCACGAGCTGGCGCAGCACGGCGCGCCAGACCTTGTCGGGTTGGCCGGCGCCGATGCCGAACACGCTCAAGTCCGCGTGGCCGAATTTTCCGACCTTCTCCGTGCGTTTGCCGAGCAGCACGTCGATGACGTGGCCGGCGCCGAAGCGCTGGCCGGTGCGGTAGACGGTGGAGAGCAATTTCTGCGCGGCTTCGGTGCCGTCCCACAGCGTCGGCGGATCGAGGCACACGTCGCAGTTGCCACAGGGGGCGCTGGCTTCGCCGAAGTAGGCGAGCAGCGCGACGCGGCGGCAGCTCGCGGCCTCGGCGAGCCCGACCAGCGCGTCGAGCTTGGCGTGGCCGATGCGCTTGTGCGCGTCGTCCGATTCGGATTCGTCGATGAAGCGGCGCTGCGTGACGACGTCCTGCAGGCCCCACGCCATCCACGCTTCGGCGGGCGCGCCGTCGCGGCCGGCGCGGCCGGTTTCCTGGTAGTAGCCCTCGACCGAGCGCGGCAGGTCGAGATGCGCGACGAAGCGCACGTCGGGCTTGTCGATGCCCATGCCGAAGGCGATCGTGGCGACCATGACGACACCGTCGTCGCGCAGGAATCTTTGCTGATGGCGGGCGCGGGTCGCGTTGTCCATGCCGCCGTGATAGGCGAGCGCGGTGTAGCCCGCCGCCGCCAGCGCGGCTGCTGTCTCCTCGACCTTCTTGCGCGTGCTGCAATACACGATTCCCGCCTCGCCGCGGTGCCCGGCCAGAAAACCGAGCAATTGCGCGCGCGGGTCGGTTTTCTCGACGATGCGGTAGCGGATGTTGGGCCGGTCGAAGCTGGACACGAACACGCGCGCGTCACCAAGATCGAGCCGGGCGAGGATTTCGGCGCGCGTCGCGGCGTCCGCCGTGGCGGTGAGCGCGATGCGCGGCACGGCGGGAAAGCGTTCGTGCAGGGCCGAGAGCCCCAGGTACTCCGGGCGGAAATCGTGCCCCCATTGCGACACGCAGTGCGCCTCGTCGATGGCGAACAGCGATACGCGCGCGCCGTCGAGCAGCGCCTGGAAGCGCGGGGTGAGCAGGCGTTCCGGGGCGACGTACAGGAGCTTCAGGCGGCCCTCGGCAAAGTCGCGTTCGACCTGCATCGCCGCGGCCCCGTCGAGGCTGGAATTGAGGAAGGCCGCGGCGATGCCCAGTTCCTTGAGTGCCGCGACCTGGTCCTGCATCAGCGCGATGAGCGGCGAGACGACCACCGCGCAGCCCTCGCGCAACAGCGCCGGGATCTGGTAGCACAAGGACTTGCCGCCGCCGGTCGGCATGAGCACCAGCGCGTCGCCGCCCGCCGTCACGGTGTCGATGATGGCTTCCTGCTCGCCGCGGAACGCGGGGTAGCCGAAGACGCGGTTCAAGAGGCGCAAGGGGGTGTCGGACATGGATGAAAAATGGCTGGCAAGCGTCGTGTCACATTGGCTATAATTGTGTCACGTTTTGCCCTCCCGGAGGCCGACCCGATGAAAACCCTGACCGTCCGCGAAGCCCGCGAGGGGCTCTCGCACCCCGACCAGATGTTCGCCGACGCCGACGAGGTCCTGGTCATGAATCGCGGCGAGCCGGTGGCGCGGATTCTGCCGGTCGTACCCCGCCGCAAGATTCGTTCCTTGCGCGCGTTTCTGGAATCGCAGCCCATGCAGGCCGTGCCCAGCGAAGCGCTCCTCGCCGAAGACCGTGAGGAGCGTTCTTGAGCGCGTATATCGATACCAGCGCGCTGGCCAAGTGCTACATCCGCGAACCGCGCTCGCTCGACGTAATCGACTGGGCCGACGCCGAAGACGAGGTCTGCATCAGCCCGCTCGTCCTGGTGGAATTTCGCTGCCTGCTTGCCCGCCGCCGCCGTGCAGCGCAGATCGAGGCCATGCTGGAACGCAACGCCCTCGCGGAATTCGACCGCGACATCCTCGGGCGGATGTGGCGTGTCTATGCCGACGCGTCGGGGATTTTCGACGAAGCCCGCAACCTGATCGACTTGCTGCCCGAGGTGCCGTTGCGCGCGCTGGACGCCCTGCACCTCGCCTATGCCCGCCACTTCGGCGCACGGCGTTTCGCCAGTGCCGACAAATCCCAGGCCGAAGCCGCGCGCGCGCTCGGCCTCGACGTCATCACCTTTTATTGAACCCTTGCCCATGACCACCGACACGATCCTCCCCGCCCTCGACGAGAACCAGATCATCATGGAACGCCGCGCCAAGCTCGCCGCGATCCGCGCCGCGGGCGTCGCCTTCCCCAACGACTTCGAGCGCAGGCATTACGCCGGGCAACTGGCCGCCGCACACGGCGACAAGAGCAAGGAAGCGCTGGAAGCCGAGCGCGTGGAGGTGCAGCTCGCCGGCCGCATGATGTTGAAGCGCGTGATGGGCAAGGCGAGCTTCGCCACGTTGCAGGACATGAGCGGCCGCATCCAGGTCTACGTCTCCAACGACGTGACCGGCACCGAGGCGCACGACGCGTTCAAGCACTGGGACCTGGGCGACATCCTCGGCGTATCCGGCACGCTGTTCAAGACCAACAAGGGCGAGCTCACCATCCAGGCCCAATCGATCCGCCTGCTCGCCAAGGCGCTGCGCCCGCTGCCGGAAAAATTCCATGGGCTGGCCGACCAGGAACAGAAATACCGCCAGCGCTACCTCGACCTCATCACCAGCGAGACGACGCGCGAGACTTTCGTGCGCCGTTCGAAGATCATCCAGTCGATCCGCGAGTTCATGACCGGCCACGGCTTCCTCGAAGTCGAGACACCGATGATGCACCCCATCCCCGGCGGCGCGGCGGCCAAGCCCTTCATCACCCATCACAACGCGCTCGACATGGAGCTGTTCCTGCGCATCGCGCCGGAGCTGTATCTCAAGCGCCTGGTCGTCGGCGGTTTCGAAAAAGTGTTCGAGATCAACCGCAATTTCCGCAACGAAGGGCTATCCACGCGGCACAACCCCGAGTTCACCATGATGGAGTTCTACGAGGCCTACCGCGACTACCGCTACCTGATGGACTTCACCGAGGCGCTGATCCGCCACACCGCGGTCGCCGCGACCGGCTCGACCACCCTGACCTACCAGGGCCACGCCATCGAGCTCGGCCAGCCCTTCGACCGCCTCACCATCGTCGGGGCGATCCGCAAGTACCACCCCGAATACACGGAGGCGCAGCTGAACGACCGCGACTGGCTGCTCGCGCAGTTCGCCGCGATGAAGGCGAAATACCGCGAGCACGATGGGCTGGGCGGCCTGCAGCTCACCTTCTTCGAGGAAACGACCGAGGCGCTGCTGATCCAGCCCACCTTCATCATCGACTATCCGGCCGAAGTCTCGCCGCTGGCGCGCCGCTCCGATAGCCAGCCCGACATCACCGAGCGCTTCGAGCTTTTCATCACCGGGCGCGAGATGGCGAATGGCTTTTCCGAGCTGAACGACGCCGAGGACCAGGCCGAGCGCTTCATGGCGCAGGTGCGGGCCAAGGAGGCCGGCGACGAGGAGGCGATGCACTACGACGCCGACTTCATCCGTGCGCTCGAGCACGGCCTGCCGCCCACTGGCGGCTGCGGCATCGGCATCGACCGTCTGGTGATGCTGCTGACCGATTCGCCTTCCATCCGCGACGTCATCCTCTTCCCGCAGATGCGGCGCGAGGGCTGAAGCCTCCGCTAGAATCCAACGTTTCCCCCCTGGCATCCCGGCACACGATCATGAGCGACCCTTTCAACACCCACGATTCTTTCACCACCCTCGCCGGCAAGCACCATTTCGCCTCGCTGAAAAAGCTGGAAGCGGCGCTGGGCGTGTCTCTCGGCAGATTGCCGGTGTCGATCCGCATCGTGCTCGAGTCGGTGCTGAGGAACTGCGACGGCGTGAAAGTCACCGCCGATCACGTCAAGCAACTGGCGAACTGGCGCCCCACCGCCGAACGCACCGAGGAGATTCCCTTCACCGTCGCCCGCGTGATCCTGCAGGACTTCACCGGCGTGCCGCTCCTGGCCGATCTTGCGGCGATGCGTTCGGCCACGCAAAGAATGGGCCGCGACCCCAAGAAGATCGAACCCCTGGTGCCGGTCGACATGGTCGTCGACCATTCGATCCAGGTCGACAAGTTCGGCACGCCGGATGCGCTCGACCTCAACATGAAGATCGAATTCGAGCGCAACCGCGAGCGCTACCAGTTCCTGAAGTGGGGCATGCAGGCCTTCGACACCTTCAAGGTGGTGCCGCCCGGCGTCGGCATCGTGCACCAGGTCAACATGGAATACCTGGCGCGCGGCGTGATGGAAAAAGACGGCATGGCCTACCCGGACACGCTGGTCGGCACCGATTCGCATACGACGATGATCAACGGCCTCGGCATCGTCGCCTGGGGCGTGGGCGGCATCGAGGCCGAAGCCGCAATGCTCGGCCAGCCGGTGTATTTCCTCACGCCCGATGTCGTCGGCGTCAACCTCACCGGCCGGGTGAAGCCCGGCGTCACCGCCACCGACGTGGTGCTGACCCTCACCGAAATGCTGCGTCGCGCCAAGGTCGTCGGCAAGTTCGTCGAGTTCTTCGGCGAGGGCGCCGCTGCCCTGCCGGTCACCGACCGTGCGACGATTGCCAACATGGCGCCCGAATACGGCGCGACCATGGGCTTCTTCCCGGTCGACGAGGCGACCTGCCAGTATTTCGCCGCCACCGGCCGCCCCAACGCGCAGGTCGAGCTGATCCGCGCCTACTACCAGGCGCAGGGGCTGTTCGGCATTCCCCAGGCGGGCGAGATCGACTACTCGCAGACCCTCAGCTTCGATCTTTCCAGCGTGGAACCGAGCGTCGCCGGCCCCAAGCGGCCGCAAGACCGCATTCCGCTGTCCGCGATCGAGCCAACCTTCGAGTCGCTGCTGCAAAAAGCCAGGGAAGAAGGCGGCTACGGCAAGACTGCCGAGGAACTGCGCCGCACCTTCAGCGTCGAGGGCGGGCACGAACTGCGCCACGGCCATGTCGTCATCGCCGCGATCACGTCGTGCACCAACACGTCCAACCCGGGCGTGATGCTCGCCGCCGGCCTGCTGGCGAAGAAGGCGGTCGAGCTCGGCCTCTACACGCCGTCGCACGTGAAAACCAGCATGGGCCCCGGCTCGCGCGCGGTGACCGAATACCTCAAGGCCGCCGGCCTGCTGCCCTACCTGGAACAGCTCGGTTTTTCCGTGGTCGGCTACGGCTGCACCACCTGCATCGGCAATTCCGGCCCGCTGCCGGAAGCGATCGAGAAGGCCATCCTCGACAACGACCTCGTCGCCTGCTCGGTGCTCTCGGGGAATCGCAACTTCGAGGCGCGCGTGCACCAGAACGTGAAGGCCAATTTCCTCATGAGCCCGCCGTTGGTCGTCGCCTTCGCGCTCGCCGGCCGGGTGCGCTTCGACGTCGACAAGGAACCGATCGGCGCCGGCAGGAACGGCCCGGTGTATCTCCGGGACATCTGGCCTTCCAACGAGGAAGTCGCCGCGCTCATGCACTTCTCGACCGACGCCGGCGCGTACGCAAGCTACGCCGACATCGGCGCCGACAACCCGCTGTGGGACAAGGTGCCGGCGCCCACCGGCGCCGTGTACGCATGGGACGAAAAATCGACCTACATCCAGGAGCCGCCCTTCTTCACGGGCGAGAAAGCGGCCGGCACCACCATCCGGAACGCGCGTGCCCTGGCGATCTTCGGCGACTCGGTGACGACCGACCACATCAGCCCGGCCGGCGGCATCAAGCCAACGTCGCCGGCCGGCCGCTATCTCGCCGAGCACGGCGTCGCCCAGGCCGACTTCAACAGCTACGGCGCGCGCCGCGGCAACCACGAAGTCATGATGCGCGGCACCTTCGCCAACGTGCGCATCAAGAACCTGATGATCCCCGGCTCCGAAGGCGGAATCACGCTGAAGGACGGCAAGCAGATGTCGATCTACGACGCGGCCATGGCGTACCAGAAGGAGGGCACGCCGCTGATGGTCTTCGCCGGCGAGGAATACGGCACCGGTTCGTCGCGCGACTGGGCGGCCAAGGGCACCACGCTCCTCGGCGTGAAGGTCGTGGTGGCGAAGAGCTTCGAACGCATCCATCGCGCCAATCTCGCCGGCATGGGCGTGCTGCCCTGCCAGTTCCGGGAGGGCGTCGACGCGACGACGCTCAAGCTGGACGGCTCGGAAACCTTCGACCTCGAAGGCATCGAAAACGGCATCACGCCGCAACAGGACGTCACCCTGGTGATCCACCGCGCCAATGGCACGGTCGAGCGCGTTCCGCTCAAATTGCGCATCGACACGCCGATCGAGGTCGAGTATTACAAGCGCGGCGGCATCCTGCCCTTCGTGCTCGGGCAGCTGCTCTCCTGAACCCATCGGCGGCGTGCGTCACGTGCCGCCGGCATGCGCCTCGCCTCTGTCTTGGGCTATAAACACGACATGACGCCTGCGGCGCGATTCCAACACACCGCAGGCATCAAAAATAAAAATACCTTCAACTCTTGAATCAAGCCCTTTCCTCTATTAGCATTTGCTTAACAAAAAACCTACGGGAGCCCACCATGACCCAACGCATCGCCCTGCTCGCCCTGTCCGCCCTGGCCGTCGTCACCCTGCAGACCGGCTGCGGCGAAAAGGCCGTGACCTACCAGGCCGACATCAAGCCCATCCTCGACAAAAACTGCGTGTCGTGTCACATCCCCGGGGGGCCAGGTTACGAGAAAACCGGCCTGCGCCTGGACAGCCTCGAAGCGCTCATGAAGGGCACCAAGTTCGGCGCGGTCGTCGTTCCGGGGTCGAGCGTCTCCAGCACGCTGTACCGGGTGGTATCCGGCCAGGCAGATCCATCGATCCGCATGCCGCACGGCCAGGCCGCACTGAGCGAAGCCGACGTCAGCAAGATCGCCGCCTGGATCGATCAGGGTGCGAAACACTAATCCCCCCACAACCGGAGCCGAGTCATGAGCGACAGCAACCGAGCTTTCTTCCATTTCAGCGCCCTGCCGATGTCGACGCGCATGGTCTACACCATGACGCTCCTGGTACTCGGTACCGGCTACCTGTTCGCGATGCTGCAGGTGTTCTTCAGCCACGCCGGCCTCGACGGCAATCCGAAGAACATTTCCGCGCAGGACATCCGCATCGCCTACCACGGCAGCGAAACCGACACGCGACTGGTCACCGCGCTGAAAGGGCCGATGGCCGGCATGCTGCCCGAAGCCGAGCGCGCGGTCATATTCAAGTGGGTGGACGAAGGCGCCAATCCCGACGCCTACGAAACCCGGATCAAGCCGATCCTCGAGGCACGCTGCATCGCCTGTCATGACGGCAGCAACCCGCATATTCCGGTACTGACCAGCAAGGACGAGGTGATGAAGGTCGTCGCGAAGGATACCGGCGCCACCATCCCGACGCTGGTGCGCGTTTCGCACATCCACCTGTTCGGCATCACCTTCATCTTCTTCATCGTCAGCAGCATCTTCACCCACGCCTACATGCGGCCGCTGTGGCTGAAGTGCGTGATCATCGTCCTGCCCTTCCTCACCATCCTCACCGACATCTTCTCCTGGTACCTGACGAAGTGGCTCCCGGGGTTCGCCTGGTTCATCATCATCAGCGGCGCGCTGATGGGAATCTCCTTCACCGTGCAGTGGGTGGTGTCGATGTGGCAGATGTGGTTCTACACGCTGCCGCCCGACGTCGAGGCATGCGGCGGCGCCCTGCCGGTCATCGGCGGCAAGAAGCGTACCTGAGCCCTCCGCGCAGAATGCCAGGCCGGTTCGCTCGCGAGAGCGAACCGGCCTTTTTGTTGCCGCCCAGCGCCAGCCGCGCGGACCGTCGAGGGATCAGAGGGTAAAGCGCTGCCCGAACAGCTCGCAGATCCGGTCGGGCGGCAGCGGCTTGCTGACGACGAAGCCCTGGATTTCATCGCAGCCGTTCTGCCGCAGGAAGGCCGCCTGCGCCACCGATTCCACGCCTTCGGCGACCACCCGCAGGCTCAGCGCGTGCGACAGGCGGATGATCGCGCTGGCGATTTCCGCGTCGTCCTTGTCGGTCAGCACGTCGTCGATGAAACGCTTGTCGATCTTCAGCGCGTCGATCGGCATGCGCTTGAGCTGCCCGAGGTTGGAGTGACCGGTGCCGAAATCGTCGATGTAGAGATGCAGGCCGCGCTGGCGCAGCGCGGTCAGCATCTCGAAAGTGTGCGTGGGGTCGTCCATCGCCGCGCTCTCGGTCACTTCCAGCTGCAAAAATGCCGGGTCCATGCCCGTTTCCTTGAGGATGAGGTCGATGTCTTCCCCCAGCCCCGCGTCTGACAGCTGGCGCGGCGACAGGTTGACCGCCACCGGCGGCGGGGCGAGCCCGGCTGCCTGCCACGCCACCCACTGTTCGCAAGCCGCCCGGATCACCCAGCGCCCGATCGGCACGATGAGGCCTGTTTCCTCCGCCACGGAAATGAACTGCTCGGGGCCGATGATGTTGCCCGAGCGCGTCAGCCAGCGGATCAGCGCTTCGAGACCCACTACCCTGCCGCTCGCGAGATCGACCTTGGGCTGGTAGACCAGCGCCAGCTCCTGCCGGCCGATCGCCTGGCGGAGCCCGCTCTCGACCGTCAGCTGCTGCTGCGCGACGGTATTGAGCTCGGTCTGGAAATATTCGAAGCCGCTGTGCCGCTGCTTGGCCTGGTACATCGCCAGGTCGGCCTGCCGCAGCAGGGTATGCGCATCGAGGCCGTCGTCGGGATACACGCTGATGCCGATGCTCGCGCCGATGGCGTAGCGCCGCTGCTTGAGCTTGAAGGGTTCGCTCACCGCCTGGATCAGCTTGCGCGCCACCCGGCTGGCGGCGCGCGAGGCCGGCGGATGCACCAGGATGACGGCGAATTCGTCGCCGCCCAGGCGGGCGACGAAATCGTCGGCGCGCAGTTCATTTTCCAGCCGGTTGGCGACGATGCGCAACACCTGGTCGCCGACCTCGTGACCCTGCGAATCGTTGATGTGCTTGAAGCGGTCGAGGTCGATGAACAACAGCGAGACCTGCGCCCTTTCGCGCTGCGCCCGCGCCAGCGCATGATTCAGGAAATCCTGGAAATAGAAGCGGTTGGGCAGGCCGGTCAGCGGGTCGTGGTTGGCCAGCATGTCGAGGCGCATTTCGGAGTAGCGCCGCTCGGCCAGCGCCGCGGAAACGAACATGCCGCCCATGGCCATGGTGATCATGCTCACCTGCAGCGCCAATACGTCGCGCGCCGGCAGGTTCGATCCGATCCCGCCGTTCATCGTGAGAGACAGAAACAGGACGATCAGCGCGGCCAGGAAGATCGCCACGCCCGTGCCGGCCACCGAGAACCGCAGCGCCGCCCACAGCACCGCCGGCATCATCACGAACAGGACGATTTCCGCGGGGCGCAGCGGCTGGACGTAATACATCGCCGCCAACGTCAGCGACAGCATGCCGGCCACCAGCACCAGGGCCTCCAGGCGTGCGGCCTTGCCGGTCGGCAGCAGGTCACGCCGCGCGAAGCCCAGGATGACCGGCGCCACCAGATACACTCCCACCAGCGTGCCCAGCCACCAGAACAGGATGCCGCGCGGGATCAGTTCGGCGGGCATGTCGAGAAACAGGTTCAGGCTCAGCACGCCAACGAGCGCGCTTGTCAGGGCGCCGAGCGGCACGCTGATCAGCGCGAACTTCGCCACGCTGGAAACATAGTCGAGAGCGGCGCTGAATGGCTGCAGGTAGCGCGGCAGAAAGCCCATGATGGCCGAGCCGGCGGCGGCGGCAAGCGCAAAGCGCAGTGCATCCTCCATCGGCAACATGCGGCTGCCGATCGCGAACGCGCCAATCAGCACGCCCGCCACGCCGCTCCAGCCGAAGCGCAGGCTGGCGGCTGCACCGATGCCCGCCGCCAGCCAGACGGCGGCAATGACATCGACGACGACAGTGGAGAGACGAAGACTGAGCCAGCCGGCCAGCGCGTAGGCCACCGCCGTGAGGGTGACGGTCAGGGCGAAGCGGCGGTAGTCGGCGGAGGCGGGCAAGCGACGGACCGGCAGCGGAACTTACTGCGTGGGGTCGAGTTCGGCGCGCACCGATTCCAGTGCGTCCTTGAGGGTTTCTTCGGACAGGCTGTTCAGCTGTTCCGCCAGCATCTCGGCGGCGTCGATCGTGTCCATCTCGTCGGGCAGGCTGTCGGTATCGAGATTGGCGACGAAAACCGCCGCCGCGCCAGCCACCTGCAGCAGCTGGCGGCGTTCGCCCATCAGCATTTCGATCTCGTCGCGCAGCAGCCGGACTTCCTCTTCTTTCATTGCTTGCAGCGTCATCTGTGTCTCCTTGAATTCCGGTCAGGCGAAGAGGGTGAGCACCCCGGTGTAACCATACAGGCGATCGCGGGAAATCTCGCCGTTGGCGAAGAAACCCACCAGCGGCACGTCGCCCAGCACCTCGCGAATCAGTCCCAGTTCGCGGTTCGGCGCACCGAACATGTGCCGCCCGCGCCCCAGGCAGGAATAATACACGCCGCCCCGCGCGGGCGACGCCAGTTGCGCGCTGATCGACGTCAGCATTTTCAGCAGGTCCGACTCGGCGGCCTGCTGGTCACGCCGGCAGAACAGCAGCTCATCGCCAGGTTCCACGTATTCGCCGATCGCGACCAGATGGTTCTGCGGATCGACGCCGAGGATGTTGCGAACCAGGTAATCGCCGGTATCCGAGCCCCTTACCGGCAGGCCGACGAAAATATAACCGGCGGCGCGGCGCAGGTCGCGCGCCAGCACTTCGCCGATCTCCGCCTTCATCACGTCGAGCGCCGGCCGGTGGTCGAGCGCGGCGACGATGTTCTTGTTCCCGCGGGTGATGACGTGGCGCGGCCCCAGCGGCGAAATGCCCTGCGACAGGCGCGTGGCGATGGCCACGCGCTCGCTGAACTGGACGCCCGACAGGCCGCCGCTGACGACGCCGTCGCAGATCTGCGCCGCTTCACCGCGCGCGCTCGACAGCCCGCCGACGACAAAGCCGCTGGCGGTATGCGCGGCGAGCGCCTCGACCAGTTCCTGGATGCGGGGGTTCGCCGGGTCGCCGTGCGCCACCGCGAAATAGGCGCCGGAAGGCAGGGCCGCGACGTCACCCGGATCGCGCAGCAGCGGCAGCATGCGGAAATCGGCCGCCTCGAATTCGCCGAGCATCACCGCCATCGCCGGTTCTTCCAGATACTCCACGCCGGTCGCGCATACGCCGACCCCCACGCTGCCGGTCCAGTGCGGCACCCCGGTCGCGTGCCTGAAAAAATCCAGGATGGCCTCGAGGTCGGCGACGAACGCGTCGGACACATACAGGAAGCCGAGCGTGGCCGTCGCCGGAACCTCGCCGAGCGCTTCGACACAGGACCGCGCGGCCCGGGTCCAGTCCGGGTCGGCCGCGTGGGCCGATTTGAAAGGAGCATTCATCGCATCGGGCCTTCCCTCGCCAGAATGCGGTGATTCTGCCACGACGGGCGCGAAATGGGCCGCCGCCGGCTTCTTTGGGGCGGGCGTCGCTGGCGATATCATGCGATGACCCAGAGGAAGCCACATGCCCGACACGTCCGCACTCCATCCACCCATCGATCCCTACGCCAGCGGCATGCTCGACACCGGCGGACCGCATCGCATCTACTGGGAAACTTCCGGCAATCCCGACGGCATCCCGGTGCTGTTCGTGCACGGCGGTCCCGGCGCAGGCACCTCCCCCGCGCAGCGGCGCTTCTTCGACCCGGCGCGCTACCGCATCGTCCTGTTCGACCAGCGCGGTTGCGGCCGTTCGACACCGCACGGCGAGCTCGCCGACAACACCACGCCGCACCTCATCGCCGACATGGAGGCGCTGCGCGCCATGCTGGGCATCGATCGATGGCTGGTTTTCGGCGGCTCCTGGGGGTCGACGCTCGCGCTCGCCTACGCCGAGGTCCATCCCGGCCGCTGCCTGGGGTTGGTGCTGCGCGGGATCTTCCTGTGCCGCCCAAGCGAAATCGACTGGTTCCTGTACGGCATCCGCGCCTTCTTCCCCGAGGCGCAGCGGCGACTCGCGGAGTTCATCCCGCCCACCGAGCGCGGCGACCTGCTGGCCGCCTACCACCGCCGCCTGGTCGACCCCGACCCCGCGGTGCACCAGCCCGCCGCGCACCACTGGGCCACCTTCGAGGCGGCGTGCTCGACGTTGCTACCCAATCCCGAGCTGGTCGCCGCCTTCGGCAGCGACCAGACCGCGCTGTCGCTCGCGCGCATCGAGGCGCACTATTTCGTCAACGACATCTTCCTGCCGCGCGACAGCCTGCTCGCCAACCTCGACCGTATTCGCGGCATCCCGGCGATCATCGTGCAGGGCCGCTACGATGCCGTGTGTCCGATCGTCACCGCCGACGCGCTCGCCCGTGCCTGGCCCGAGGCGCGCTACGTGATCGTGCCGGACGCCGGGCACTCGGCCTTCGAGCCCGGCATCGCCCGCGAACTCGTCGCCGCGTGCGACCGCTTTGCCGCCCAGGGGACATTCGCATGAGCGCACTGTCGCCCTACGTGTTCGACGCCAGCGCCGAGAATTTCAATCGCCTGGTGCTGGAAAACTCGCACAAGGGCCCGGTGCTGGTGCACTTCTGGACCCCCAAGGCCGGCCCCTGCTTCGTCCTCATGCCGCGCCTGGTCAAGCTTGCCACCGAATACGGCGGCAAGTTCCTCCTGGTGATGCTCAACGCCGACGAGCTGCCCGGACTCGCGCGCCGTTTCGGCGTGAACTCGGTGCCGACGGTGAAGTTCTTCTGGCGCGGCGAAGTCGTCCACACCATCCACGGCGCCGACCCCGACAGCAGCTTCCGCGAAGTGCTCGACCGCTTCATCGCCGGCGACGCCAACCGCGCCCACGCGCTGGGGGTGGCGGCGTGGCAGGCCGGCAAGCTCGAGCAGGCGCGCATGCTGCTCGCCAACGCCGCGCTCGCCGAGCCCGACAACCTGGCGATCCCGCGCGACCTCGCCAAGCTCCTGTGGGCCGAGGGCGAAGGCGAGCAGGCGTTGAAACTGCTCGACAGCCTGCCGCCGGAGGCGCGCGCCGACGCCCGGATCGCCCCCCTGCTCGCCCACCTGCGGCTGGCGGAAACCGCGCGGCTGGCACCGCCGCTGGCCGACCTCGACGCGCGTCTCGCCGCCGACGCCGACGACCATGAAGCCCGCTACCAGCGCGCCGCCGTACTGCTCGCGGCGGACGATTTTTCCGCCGCCATGGAGGAACTGCTTGCGCTTGCGCGCCGCGACCGCTCGTATCGCGACGACATCGGCCGCACCAGCCTGCTCGCGCTGTTCGACCTGCTCGGCAGCGCCCACCCGCTGACGCGCCGGTACCGCCAGGCACTCGCCGAATCCCTGCATTGAGCCTCGACCACCCCGCATTTCTTCCCTATCGCGGCCTGATCGACGCGCTCGGCCTCGCGCACGGCCTGCCCGCGCTCGACGCCTTGAACGCGCTCGCCGCGCAGCGCGGCACGGTGCAGGCGCGCGGCCTGCCGCTCGTCTTCGTCGCGCCCGACGGCGCGCTTGACGCGCGTGACTACGAAACCCGCATCCTCGAAACCGGCGAAGTGCCGACCCGCGCCGACACCTGGCACGATACGCTGAACGCCCTGGTCTGGCTGCGCTTCCCGCGCTTCAAAGCCGCCCTCAACGCCGCGCACGGCGTGGCGATCGCCGGCGAATCCGGGCCCCAGCGGGGGCGCCGCCGCGACGCGCTCACGGTGCTCGACGAATCCGGCGTGTGGGTGGCGAGCCGCGACCCGGCGCTGCCGCGCCTGCTGGCGGAGCACGCCTGGCATACCCTGTTCTGGACACGGCGCGCCGGTGTCGAGGCCGACCTGCGTGTCGTCGTCGTCGGCCACGCCCTGCTGGAAAAGGCACGCGCGCCCTACCCGGCGATGACGGGCAAATGCCTGCTGCTCGAGTCGGCGACGCTCGACCCGGACGCCATCGAGCCGCTCGCCGTCAGCGCGCTTGCGACCATCGACACGCCGCACCGCCTGCCGCCGCTGCCGGTGCAGGGCATCCCCGGGTGGGATGCGGCGAATGCCGACGCCGCCTACTACGCCAACCGCGACGTGTTCCGACCTGCCCGCGTCACGCGCCGCCGCACACCGCCCTGAAGACCGGATCGCCAGGCGCGATCGGCTCCCAGGCGGCATCGCGCGGGCGCACGGCGTGATGCTCGATCAGGGCATCGTTCTCGGAGAATACCGCGCGCGACAGCGTCGCAACGCGGCGGGCGCTGCAATCGATCTGGCGCTTGTGGAGCACCTCCCGGATCACACGGCGGCTGTGGGGATCGACCTGGCCGTCTTGCACGCTGTGGCGCTCGTGAAAGCGGATGCCGTCGGCGCGGCGCTCCAGGCTGGCGGCATCGATCGCCACCGTCAGCGCCGGCGTCTGCTGCACCACCTGCCAGCCCGCTGCCCAGGCCGGCGCTGCCAGCAGCGCGGCGGTCAGCCCCAGGCCGCGCATCAGGTCGCAGGCTGGGGCAGTTCGCCACCCGCCACCCATGCCTGCGCCGCCTCGATGTCGTCGAACAGGTGGATATCGGCCGACATGAACATGCGGTTGATCCACATGCTCCACGCGATCCACTGGTCGCCGGTGAGTATCGCGATGCGGCCGAAGTCGTTCTTGTGCGCGCGGGAAAACTTCAGTTCCTCCCAGGCCACGTCGACGCTGTACGAGATCATGTCGCGCAGGTCGAACAGCAGATTGACCGTGCCCTGGAAGCGGATGCCGTAGCACACGGCCTGCTCGAATTCCTTGTAGTCGTCGAGCGTGAACACCCCCATCACGGTGACGGCGATCACGTTGTTCTGCATGGTCAGGCTGATCATCGGGCTCTCCTCGACAGTTCCCTTGCACTATAGCGAATCGGGGCGTGCCGGCGCGGCGGCGCGTACCGCCCAGATGCCTGCCGCGGCGACAGTGGCCATGCCGAGCCAGGCGGCGAGCGGCAGCCGCTCGCCGAACAGCAGCACGCCGTAGACGGCGGAAAAACCGACAGTAGTGTAAGCCAGCGCGCCGACGGTGAGCGTGCGGCCACGATGGTAGGCGCGCGTCAAGGCGAGCTGCGCGAGCGTTGCGGTGACGCCGATGCCGATGAGCCACGGCCAGTCCTGCGCGCGCGGGACATGCCAGCCGGCGGCCGCCATCCATGCCGCGCCGCCGACGGTCGCGACCAGCGTGAAATAGAACACTACCCGCCACTCTGGCTCGCCCAGCCGGCCGAGCTGCTTGACCTTGACGTAGGCCACCGCCGCCAACAAACCCGACACCAGGCCGGCCGCTGCAGGCAGCCAGGCCTGCGACTGCAGCGTCGGCCGCAACAGCAGCAGCACGCCGAAAAAGCCCAGCAACACTGCCCCGACGAGGCTGCGTCCGTGGCGCTCGCGCAGCCACCACGCCGACAGCGCGGCAAGAAACAGCGGCGCGGTGTAGTTGAGCGTCACCGCCGTCGCGAGCGGCAGCCTGGCGAGCGCGTAGAAGAACAATACCAGCGCCGCGAAGCCCGACAGGCCGCGCAGGACATGGGCATGCACATAGGCGGTGGCGAGCGGCGCGAGGAGCTGGCGCTGGCGGGCGGCGATCACGACCCAGATCGCGACCAACCCGAAGGCCGAGCGGTAGAACACCAGCTCGGCCGGCGAAAACGTCGCGGAAGCCTGCTTCACCAGCACGCTCATCAGCGCGAACAGCGCCGCCGCCACCAGCATCCAGCTCGATTTCATGGCGTCACGCCACGCGGCGCAAAAAGGGCGGCATCTGCCGCCCGTTGCCACGCCGCGATGCACTCACTTCAGGTCGGGCTCGATTTCGCGCCGCCGCGCCGCGTCGAGGTGCGGCCCGATCTCGCGCCGCATGAAGGCATGGAAATGCATCATGCCGTCCTCCATCGGCGACTGGTACGGGCCGGTCTCCGAAATTCCCTGCTTGTAGAGCGCCCGGCGGCCTTCGTGCATGCGCAGGCAGATGTCCTCGTCCTCGACCGCCGTCTCGTTGTAGGCCGCCTGCTCCGCCTCGACGAAGGCGCGCTCGAACAGCGCGATGTCCTCGGGGTAATAGAACTCGACGACGTTGCTGCACGACTCGACGCCGGTCGGCAGGATCGACGACACCACCAGTACGTGGGGGTACCACTCGACCATCAGGCCGGGGTAGTAGGTCAGCCAGATCGCCCCATGCTTCGGCGTCTGGCCGCGGTCGTAGGCCAGCACCTGCTCGTGCCACTTGCGGTACACGGGCGAACCGGGCTTGGCGAGCGCGCGGTTGATGCCGACGGTCTGCACAGACCACCAGTCACCGTACTCCCACTTCAGGTCGTCGCAGGTCACGAAATGGCCGAGGCCCGGATGATAGGGCGCGACGTGGTAATCCTCGAGATACACCTCGATGAAGGTCTTCCAGTTGCAGGCATAGTGCGTGACGTCCACGCGGTCGAGCATGAAGCCGGTGAAATCGAGCTCGCGCGCCGCCTGCATGCCGGCCAGGTCGGCGCCGACATCGCGCGCCCCGGCGAACAGCAGGCCCTGCCAGGCCTGAAGACCGGTGCGGTTGAGGTTCAGGCAGGGATTGCCGGGAAATTCCGGCGCGCCGAGCAGCTTCCCCTGGGCATCGTAAGTCCAGCGGTGGATCGGGCAGACGATATTGCTCGACGGCAGCTTGCCGCGTCCTTTCAGCATGATCGCCTGGCGGTGACGGCAGACATTCGACAGCAGCTCGATGCCGGACCCACTGTTGACCAGGACCTTCCCGCCCTCGAACAGCTCGAGCGCATGGTAGTCGCCGGCCTCGGGCACCATCAGCTGGTGGCCGACGTAGCCGGGGCCATGCTTGAAAAGATGCGTCAGCTCCAGGTCGTAGATGACCGGATCGAAATACCAGGAAACCGGCAGTTGCGGCGAAGTTAGCGACAAGGCGCTGGATTCGGCGAGATCGCTCATGGCGTACCCTACTCAAAACCAAGCCCCCTTCCGGTTATGACCGGAAGCGGCAAGCGTGATCGTGAAGCGATCACCATTAAAAAACGTATCGGGGCTCGCGCCCCGACGCCCACCGGATTTACGGATGTGTCCCTCGGGCATCCCCCAGGGAAAGTGCGCGATTCTAGCACAGCCCTCTTCCCGGGGAGGCGCATGGACGCTGAATTTGCTAAAGTAGCGTTCTTTGTCTACGCCGGGTGATTCGCATGGCCAAGTCCCGCGCCGCCGTCCCTCCCAAAGATTACGAATCCGCGCTGGCCGAACTCGAGGCCCTGGTCGGCGAGATGGAATCCGGACAACTGCCGCTCGAAGCCTCGCTCGCCGCGTACAAGCGCGGTGCCGAGCTCCTGCAGTATTGCCGCCAGCAGCTCGCCGCCGCCGAACAGCAGGTGAAGATCCTCGAGAACGGCACCCTGCAGCCCTTCCGGACCGACGCCGCCGATGAGTGAATTCGCCGTCTGGATGCAGGCCTGCCAGTCCCGCATGGAAGCCGTGCTGGGCGAGGTGCTGCCGCCGGCCCGCATCGCCCCGCAGCGTCTGCACGAGGCGATGCGCTACGCCGTGCTCGGTGGCGGCAAGCGCGTGCGCCCGCTGCTCGCGTTCGCCGCCGGCGAAGTCACCGGCGCCGATCCCGCGCGCGTGCAATACGCCGCCGCCGCGGTCGAACTCGTCCACGCGTATTCGCTGGTGCACGACGACTTGCCGGCGATGGATGACGACGCGCTGCGGCGCGGCAAGCCCACGGTGCATGTCGAATTCGACGAGGCGACCGCGCTTCTGGTCGGCGACGCGCTGCAGAGCCTGGCGTTCGAGGCCCTCGCCTCGAAGACGCTGGCCGACGCGCCCGCAGCCCAGCTGAAGATGGTGCAACTGCTCGCGCAGGCCGCGGGCTCGCGCGGCATGGCCGGCGGCCAGGCGATCGATCTCGCCAGCGTGGGCAAACCCCTCACCCTGCCCGAACTCGAGTTCATGCACATTCACAAGACCGGCGCCCTGATACGCGCAGCGGTACTGCTGGGCGCCCACTGCGGCCGCGCTTCCGACGACGCCACCGCCGCGCTCGACCACTACGCCAAGTGCATCGGGCTCGCCTTCCAGGTCGTCGACGACGTGCTCGACGCCGAGGCGCCGACAGCCACGCTGGGCAAGACTGCCGGCAAGGACGCCGCCCACGGCAAACCGACCTACGTAAGCCTGCTCGGCGTGGCGCGCGCGAAGGAACTCGCGCAGGAACTGCGCGCCGACGCCCTCGACGCGCTCGACGGCTTTGACGCACCGGCCGGGCGTCTGCGCCAGCTCGCCGATTTCATCGTCGAGCGGAGCTTCTGACGTGGCCGGCACCCTGCTCGACCACATCGACAGCCCGGCCGATCTCAGGAAACTTGCGCCGGCCGACCTGCCGCAGCTCGCCAGGGAGTTGCGCGACTTCCTCGTGAATTCGGTCGGCCAGACCGGCGGCCATCTCGCGTCCAACCTCGGCACCGTCGAGCTGACGATCGCCCTGCACTACGTGTTCGACACGCCGGCCGACCGCATCGTGTGGGACGTCGGCCACCAGACCTACCCGCACAAGATCCTCACCGGCCGCCGCGCCGCGATGGCCGGCCTGCGCCAGGCCGGCGGCATCGCCGGTTTCCCGCGCCGCGCCGAAAGCGAATACGACGCCTTCGGCACCGGGCATTCGAGCACCTCGATCTCGGCCGCGCTCGGCATGGCCGAGGCTTTCCACCAGCGGGGTTCCGGGCAGCGCGCGGTGGCCGTCATCGGCGACGGCGCGATGACCGCAGGCATGGCCTTCGAGGCGCTCAACAACGCCGGCGCCACCGAGCTGCCGCTCCTGGTCGTGCTGAACGACAACGACATGTCGATCTCGCCCAACGTCGGCGCGCTCAACAATTACCTGGCGAAGTTGATGTCCGGCAAGTTCTACGCCGCCGCGCGCCGCGCCAGCGACAAGGTGCTGTCGGTCGCGCCGCCGATCCGCGAGCTCGCGCGCCGCGCCGAGGAGCACATGAAAGGCATGGTCACGCCCGGCACGCTGTTCGAGGAATTCGGCTTCAACTACATCGGCCCGATCGACGGCCACGACCTCGACGTGTTGGTCGAGACCTTGCGGAACATCCGCGAACTCGCCGGCCCGCAGTTCCTGCATGTCGTCACCCGGAAAGGCAAGGGCTACGCGCCGGCCGAGACGAATCCCTGCCTCTACCACGGCGTCGGCCGCTTCGACCCGGACGCCGGCGTCATCGAAAAATCCGGCGGCCGGGCGACCTACACCCAGGTCTTCGGCGACTGGCTGTGCGACATGGCCGCGGCCGACAGTCGCCTGGTCGGCATCACCCCGGCGATGCGCGAAGGATCGGGCCTGGTGCGCTTCTCGCAGGAATACCCCAAGCGCTATTTCGACGTCGGCATCGCCGAACAGCACGCGCTCACCTTTGCCGCGGGCCTGGCCTGCGAGGGCATGAAGCCCGTGGTGGCGATCTACTCGACCTTCCTGCAGCGCGCCTATGACCAATTGATCCACGACATCGCGCTGCAGAACCTGCCGGTGATGCTGGCGATCGACCGCGCCGGCCTGGTCGGCGCCGACGGCCCCACCCACGCCGGCAGCTTCGACCTCAGCTATTTGCGCTGCGTCCCCAACATGCTGATCGCAGCGCCTTCCGACGAGAACGAATGCCGGCGCCTGCTCACCACCGCCTTTCTGCACGACGGCCCGTCGGCGGTGCGTTACCCGCGCGGCAGCGGCGTCGGTGCGCCGATCGAGCCCGGCCTCGCCCCGCTCGACATCGGCCGCGGCGTGCTGCGCCGCAGCGGCCGCGACGTCGCCCTGGTCGCCTTCGGCAGCCTGGTCGCGCCGGCCTTGGCTGCCGCCGAGGCGCTCGACGCCAGCGTCGCCGACATGCGCTTCGTCAAGCCGCTCGACATCGACCTGCTGCGCGACCTGGCGCACCGCCACCGCTTGCTCGTCACGCTCGAGGAAAACGCAGTGGCGGGCGGCGCCGGCGACGCCGTCACCGAAGCGCTCGCCGCGCTCGGCGTGGTCATCCCGGTGCTGCAACTCGGCCTGCCCGACCGCTTCATCGAGCACGGTGACCACGCGCGCATGCTGGCCGACTGCGGTCTCGACGCCGCAGGCATCGAAGCCGCCATCCGACAACGCATAACCCTATTACCCGAGTAGTTTACTCAACTATTCGCGCAGTGTAGACTCAGTCTAAACTGCCACCAGGAAGGAGCTTTCCATGAACCAGGTTTGCGACACCGCCGTTTGCATGCCGGACGTACAAAGTTCGGCCGACACGCGGCAAATCGCCATCAACAAGGTCGGCATCAAGAGCATTCGCCATCCGGTCCGCGTCGCCGACAAGAGCGGCGGCGTCCAGCACACCATAGCCACCTTCAACATGTACGTGTACCTGCCGCACAATTTCAAGGGCACGCACATGTCGCGCTTCATCGAAATCCTCAACACGCGCGAGCGCGAGATTTCGATCGAGAACTTCGAGGACATGCTGCGCCAGATGGTCGAGCGCCTCGAGGCCGAGGCAGGCTACATCGAAATGAGCTTCCCCTACTTCATCAACAAGGCCGCCCCGGTATCCGGCGTGCAAAGCCTGCTCGACTATGAAGTCACCTTCATCGGCGCCATGGAAAACGGCCAGTACACCCACACCACCCGGGTTGTGGTGCCGGTGACCAGCCTGTGCCCCTGCTCGAAGAAGATTTCCGACTACGGCGCGCACAACCAGCGCTCGCACGTCACCGTCACCGCGAAGACCAACGGCTTCCTGTGGATCGAGGACCTGGTGCGCAAGGTCGAGGACCAGGCCTCGTGCGAGCTCTTCGGCCTGTTGAAGCGGCCCGACGAGAAATACGTCACCGAGCGCGCCTACGACAATCCCAAGTTCGTCGAGGACATCGTGCGCGACGTCGCCGCCGCGATGAACGCCGAGCCGCTGATCGACGCCTACGTGGTCGAAGCGGAAAACTTCGAGTCCATCCACAACCACAGCGCCTACGCGCTGATCGAGCGGGACAAGCGCACTCAGGCGTAAAACGCCAGGGTGCGTTTGCGGCGGAGGCTAACGTGAGCGCAGCGAACGTTAAGCGCAGCGGCCGTAGCCA
>DYFW01000238.1 GCA_020725005.1 Thiobacillus denitrificans | reverse complement strand
ACTTTGAACGATGAAAGGAGATGTGATGAACAAGAGCGGTTTTCAGAAAATGCTGCCCTGGCTTGTTGTCGCAGGGGCGTTGGTCGTGCTGTCTCTTTCTGTTGACAAGTACAACGACGCCAAGGCTAAGGCCGAGGCCGCGGGCGACGTCCCGGCCAAGGCCGCGGCGCTGCAAGCCGCGCGCGAAGCCGAAGCGAAGGAGGCGAAGAAATGACTGACAAACAGAAGCAGAAAAAGCCCGTCGGCGGCTCAATCCTTGCTTCCATCCCCTCGCCGCCCCCGCGGCCGACGCCGCGCTGGCGCACGGTGCTCGACGCCGCCCGCGCGGCACAGCCGCCGGCCCCGCCGCGCGGCACTGTGCTCGACGCTCTGAAAAGGAGTCGAAAATGAAAGTGAAAGCGATCGCCGCCCTCTCCCTGGCCCTGGTCGCCCCCGCCGCCGCCCTCGCCGGCGGCGGGGGTCTGACCGGCGGCGCGACGGAGATGACCCAGCTTGCCAACAATGCCGAACTCGTCGCCCAGGTCGGTGAGGCGGTGCAGACCACGAGCAACACGCTCATGACGGCGCAGGCGACCATGCAGCAGCTTCGCCAGTTGCCGGATTCGGTCGTGTCCGAGATGTCCGGGCTGCCGATCGCCGAGGTCGAGAAGCTGGCCGAGGCGCATGTGGTTTTCAGCCGGTCGGCCGGCGTGTACCAGGACGCGGCCGAGGTGCTGCGCAAGGCACAGGCCGATTCCGAACGCCTGGGCATCCCGCCGTCCGAGCTTCTGCGACTCAAGGCCCTGGCGGCCGAGGCGCATGGCGGGGTGTACAAGGAGACGTATGAAGCGGAACAGGCGAAGCTGCGCCGGCTCGCCGAGGTGAGCAAGGACGTTCAGAAGCAGGCCGAGACCGTGAAGAAGATCGATTCCAACGTCGGCGGCGTGCAGTTCATCGCAAGCCAGAACGTCAAACTCCAGGCCCAGCTTGCGACCCTGAATCACTCGGTTGCGATCGCGAACGCCAATGCGGCGCGGGAGGTGGCCGAGAAGAAGGAAAGGGAAGCGCGGCAGCAGCAGCGCGACGCCGAAGCGCTGGACGCCCGCCGTCGGCTCGCGGCGGAGCCCAGGCCCTCCGCGACGATCAGGCTGCCCGGGGAGGTGCTGAAATGACGCAGGAAAACAAGAACCCCGTCGTCCACCTCGCCGCTCACCTCGCGGCGCGCGGCGAGGCAGAGCGGGCAGCGATGATCGAGGCCGCGGGCCAGCAGCGAGAAGACGGCGCGTGGCGCGGCTGGCGGCAATTCGTCGTTGACTTCGCTGCCGAACACCCCTTGCTCGTGCTGCTGTCTCCAGGCGCCGGCGCGCTCTACGTGTTGACATTAGTGAAAATCTTCGGAGCTTGAAAAATGGCGCTTGGCGACGTCTCCGGCTTGCTCGAACCCCTTGTCTCGACCGCGGCCGGCATGTCCGGCGCGTTCGTGCCGTTGGCACAGACGCTGCTCGCTTTGTCTGTCACGCTCGCGCTCTTGTTCGCTGTTTATGATTGGTGGCTTGGCGCAGCGTCCGCCGCCCTCGCGCGCATCGTGCGCGCGGGGCTGGTGCTGACCGTGCCGCTTTATCTATTCGCCGGCGGCAACTGGCAATCGTCAGTGCAGACGCTCACGCATTTCTTCTCTCAAGAGCTACCCGCTCCGATCCTCGGCTCCGCCGGCCAGGGCGGCGGGCCGGAGGCGATCAAGAACACGATTGAAAAGCTGTCGAAGTCGATGTTCCCGAATTCGCGGCCCGCCAAGGGCGCAGAGAAATCGACGTGGGAGAAAGTCGTTGAATTTATCAAGAGCGACGAGACATTCGGCGGCGCAATTCTCTCGTCGCTCACACAAGCGCTCCTCGAGCTTATTCTCTTTGCTGTTGCTTTCTTCGTGTCGCTCGCGCTTGTGTTCGCGCTGTACGGGCCGCTTCTTGCATTTCAAATCGGGGCAATTTTTGGCCCGCTGCTGATCGCTTTCATGCCGTTTCAGCCGCTGTCGCATTTAGCTCGCAACTGGCTTCAATTCATGTTGTCGCAAGGCTTTGCGCTCGTCGTAGGCATCACGACCGCCGCGATCGGCGCTGTCTCGATCGAGTCGTTTAGCGACCAGATGGCCACCCTCGGCCGCGCCGAGGGTGTGCCGTGGTTTGAAGAGCTTGCCATTCAGTTTGGCGGCTTTATGGCAAGCGCTGCGGTGCTCGTGTTCGTCGGTTTCATGCTGTTCAAAGCAGACGACATCGCCGCCGCGATGATCGGCGGCGGCGGCGCCGGCGCGGGCGGCGGGGCGCGGTGATTCTCAACAAGATTCAACAGATCAAGCCCGGCGCGGGCAAAGACAAGGCAAAGCCGGAAGGAGGTGGCAAATGAGGCTCTTTTGAATTTCGAGTGGGTTAAGCGGCATGAGGGTTGATGTTGCTGAAA
>DYFW01000237.1 GCA_020725005.1 Thiobacillus denitrificans | reverse complement strand
CACGCACAATCTCGACCGCATCGAGTTCGGCCAGCTGCAGGGTGTTTTCCGCGGCGTCGACGCGCGCCAGCACGAGCAGCTTCTGCACCAGGTGGCCCAGGGTCTGGGCGGAGTGCGTGATCCGGCCCAGGGCGTGCCGCGCGTCATCCGGGCGGCCGCTCGCCAGGGCCGCCTCGGCCTGCGCGCGGATACCCGCGATAGGCGTGCGCAGCTGATGGGCCGCGTCGGCGACGAAGCGCGACTGCGCGTCGACCGCCTCGGCGAGCCGCCCCAGCAGGGAATTGATCTCGTTGAGGAACGGGCGCAATTCCGCCGGCGCGTCGCCCAGCGGCACCGGACTCAGATCGAACGCCTGGCGGGCGGAAAGCTGGTCGCGCAGCCGGTTGATCGGCTGCAGCCCCCGCCCGATGCCGTGGGCGATGGCCGCGGCTGCCGTCAGCGTCACGAGCAGCATCGGAACCACGATCGCCCACGTGGCGCGGGTGGCCAGCGCCGAACGGCGCGTCAGGGTCTCGCCCACCTGGACCAGTACCGTTCCCCGTGCACTGGTGCCCTTGAGGGAGAGCGCGTAGGCAGCGACGCGCACCGGCTCGCCGTCCTTGACACCGTCATAGACGACGAGCTGCCCGGCCTCGACCCCCTTCCGGCCAGGCAGCGGCGGCATGCGGGACTCCCCCTCCAGCACCCGCCCCTGCGGGTCGAGGACGCGATGAAACAGCAGGTCTTCCCGGTCGTACGCGAGCATCTCGCGCGCGGCGACCGGGATGTCGACCCGTGCCCGCCCGCGCACGACCTCGATCCGGTCCGCGAGCGCGTACGTCCGCCGCGCCAGGGATCGATCGAACGCCTCGTTGATGAAATAGTGGCTGGCCAGGGAGGCGATCACCCAGAGCAGGAGGAACAGGGGCAAGGTGGCCCAGAACATGCGGCCGATCAACTGCCGCCGCAGCCCCGTAGACGGCTTGCTCATCGCTCGGCCTCGAGCAGGTAGCCGAGCCCCCGCAGGGTGCGGATCGCTGCGCCCGACCCTTCCAGCTTGCGCCGCAGGCGATGGATGTAGACTTCCACCGCATTCTCGCCCACGCCATCGTCCCACCCGGCGAGACGATCCACGATCGCTTCCTTGGCGGTGACGCGCCCCGCGTGATTCAGCAGGATCTCGAGTACCTCGAGCTCGCGTGCGGACAGCGCCAGGCGCGTTTCGCCCACGCTGGCCTCGCGCCTGACGCTGTCGAAGCAAAGACGGCCGACGCTGACGGTCGAGTTTGCGACGCCATGGGCGCGACGCAGCAGCGCGCGCAGGCGCGCCAGCAATTCCTCGAGCGAGAATGGTTTCAACAGGTAGTCATCCGCCCCGGCATCGAGCCCGCGCACCCGGTCCTCGATCGAGTCGCGGGCGGTCAAAACGATGACCGGAAGGGTCGCACCGCGCTTGCGCAGGTTGCGCAACACCTCGATCCCTTCCCGCCGCGGCAGGCCGAGGTCGAGCAGCACGGCATCGTATAGGAAGCCGCTCAAGGCATGTTCGGCCTGGACGCCATCGCGCGTCCAGTCCACCGTGAACCCCGCCTGTCGAATCGCCAGCATGACGGCCTCGCCTAGCGTGGAATCGTCTTCGACAAGCAGGATCTTCATGGAATGACAGGGGCAATAGCGCGGGCAGACACGCACCATCATAATTCCTGACGGGCCGCCGGCGAGACGCTGTAAGGTTCATGTAAGGCTTGGTCAGCATAGTGGCCGGCATGCGATCGCGCCGCGACTGCATGTCATCCCGCCATTATCCTGGAGAAACTAGATGAGCAAACTGATGTCTTCCCTGGTTGCCGCCACCGTGATCGGTGCGTTCAGTCTGTCCGCCGCCGCCTCTGACGCGGCCAAGCCTGCCGCCGCCGCGCCTGCTGCGGCTGCTGCCGAGAAGCCGGCCGCCGCACCGGCCAAGAAAGACGCGAAGAAGGATGCCAAGAAAGCCGACGCTGCTGCCGCCGCCGCAACGCCCGCAACGCCCGCAACGCCCGCTGCACCCGCGACGCCCGCCGCGCCCGCCAAGAAGTAATTCTTCGCAGGCACAAAAAAACCGCGCTTTCGGGCGCGGTTTTTTATGCCTGTCCGCCGAGGAAACTCTGCCACCAGCGCTTGCGCTGGCCGGTGACGACGTGGCTGACCTGCAGTTCACGCGGCGGGGTCTTGCTCATCGTCCAGCCCGGCAGCACCGAGGATTTCATCGCGCTCGATCCGCACGAGCTGCCGAGGTGGTTGGGATCGTATATCTTGATGAAGTTGGGGGACTCCAGGTCGTCCGCGTAGACGATCGCGCAATAATCCTCGTGATGTTCGCGCCGCAGCAGTTCGTCCAGCTCGCGCATGAACTGCCGCACCTTGTCGCCGGGCGACGGCGCGGTGGGCAGGTCATGGCCGACCGCGTAGAGATACCAGCCGGCGTCGGCATCGACCTT
>DYFW01000029.1 GCA_020725005.1 Thiobacillus denitrificans | reverse complement strand
GGAGCGCGCAAAGAAAAAGGCCAACCGAGAACGGTTGACCTTTATATATTGGTGGAGCCGGCGGGAATCGAACCCGCGTCCGCAAGCCCTCTACAGTAAGTTCTACATACTTAGTCCGGTGATTTGGGTTTTAACCCGGTGCGCGCCCGCCGAACAGGCTCGCCTTGGGCGAGTGGCCTTGGTTTAACGCCGGCCCAAGCCACCCGGGACGGCGCGATCCTGCTGAAGTGACTCTGCTGCCGGTTTTACCCGGCCCAGCCCGCAGGCTGACTGGTGCAGAGTCTGGCGCAATTAAGCGGCCAGAGCGTAGTTTTCGTCGTTGGCGACTATTACTTTTTCGGTTGGATTTACGAGGTCATCCGACCCTCGGTATGCCCTTATCTGCTTTGCGACCCACGTCGAAGCCAGGTCGGCCCCAGGTGATGCTGCAGCAAGTGTAACGCATAGAACGGCGGACGCTGGCAAAGTTCCGGCCTCGCCGAAAAAATTACCCGCTCAGAACGGCCAGGGCGCGTGGGCGCGGGCGACCGCGGCCATGTAGGCGAACACCGCCAGCGCGGCGATCCAGGCGGCGATGCGCTGGGGTTTGGTTTTGCCGCGCTTGAGCGCGATCGTGCCAAGGATGATGTAGGCGATGAGCGCGAAGAATTTGGCGGTGAGCCAGCCGTGCACCAGCGGGTATTGCTGCATCAGGAAGGCGAGCCCGAGGCCGCTGGCAAGCAGCAGGGCATCGTTGACATGCGGGGCGATACGCACCCAGCGCGCCTTCAGCCGGGGCGATTCCCGCATCATCCAGACGCCGCGCAGCACGAACAGCGCCAGCGTGATGGCAATCGTGACGAGATGGAGTTGCTTGAGCAGGGTGTAGGTCATGGGTCAGGCGAGGTGGGTGAGGGTGTCGAGCGGGTGGCGGATTTCGGCGAGCGCGCCCCAGGTGTGTGGCGCGTCGTGGGCGTCGAGGTAGCCCCAGGCGGCGACCAGCGCGGGCATGCCGGCGGCGCGGGCAGCTGCGATGTCGCGCTCGGCGTCGCCCAGGTACAGGCATGCGGCAGGCGTGGCGCCGCACAGCTCGGCGGCGGCGAGCATGGGGGCCGGGTGCGGCTTGGGCTGGGGGCAGGTGTCGCCGGAGACGATGCACGCCGCGCGTTCGGCGAGATCGAGCAGCGACATGAGGGGTTCGGTGAAGCGCGCCGGCTTGTTGGTGACCACGCCCCACTTGAGGCCGCGCGCCTCGATCGCGTCGAGCAGCTCGGGGACGCCGGGGAAGGGGCGCGAACGGTGGCAGAGGTTGGCCGCGTAGAGTTCGAGGAATTCCTCGCGCATGGCGGGAAAGCGGGGGTCGTCGGGCTGCACGTCGAAACCGAGGCCCAAGAGCCCGCGGGCGCCGTGCGAGGCCTGCGGGCGGATGCGGTCGTCGGCCAGGGGGGCGAGCCCGTGCCGCACGCGCTGCAGGTTGAGCGCGTGGCCGAGGTCGGGCGCGGTGTCGACCAGGGTGCCGTCGAGGTCGAACAGGACGGCGCGGATGCCCGCGAGCTTCGCCGGCTCAGTCGCCACGGCGCGTCGCCAGCAGGTAGTTGACGTCGGTGTCGGCGGTTAGCCGGTACACCTTGGTCAAGGGGTTGTAGGTCATGCCGGTGAGTTCCTGCGTTTCCAGCCCGGCCTCGCGTGCCATGCGGGCGAGTTCGGCGGGCTGGATGAACTTGGCATAGTCGTGGGTGCCGCGCGGCAGCAGGCGCAGGAGGTACTCGGCGCCGATGATGGCGAAGAGGTAGCTCTTGGCGTTGCGGTTGAGCGTCGAGAAGAACACCCGGCCGCCGGGCCTGGTCAGGCGCGCGCAGGCGGCGACGACCGAGGCCGGGTCGGGCACGTGCTCGAGCATTTCCATGCAGGTGACGACGTCGAATTCGCCGGCGTGCTGCGCCGCGTAGTCCTCGGCCGAGCTCAGCTGGTAGTCGACCTGGCGGCCGGATTCGTACAGGTGCAGCCGGGCGACCTTGAGCGCTTTCTCCGACAGGTCGATGCCGGAGACCTGCGCGCCGGCCGCCGCCATCGCCTCGGCGAGGATGCCGCCGCCGCAGCCGACGTCGAGCACGCGCTTGCCGGCGAGCGGCGCCTGCCGCTCGATCCACGCGAGGCGCAGCGGGTTGATTTCGTGCAGGGGCCTGAATTCGGAGTTCGGGTCCCACCAGCGGTGGGCGAGTTCGGAAAACTTGGCGATTTCGGCGGCGTCGACGTTGCTCATGACTATCCTCATGGGGTGAGTTTGCCGCGCCAGTAGGCGGCGCGGGCGGCGAGATCGGCCATGTCGAGATCGACCAGGCGGCGGTCGGCGAGTTTCAGCCGGCCGTCGACCCAGACGTGGGTGACGTGTTCGCGTCCCGCAACATAGACCAGGTGCGAGACCGGGTCGAACACCGGCTGCGCGGCGAACCCGCCAAGGTCGACCGCGACGAGGTCGGCGCGCTTGCCGGGCACGATGCTGCCGATGCGGTCGTCGAGGTTCAAGGCGCGCGCGCCGTTGATCGTCGCCATGCGGAGCGCGGCGGCGGCGGGCAGGGCGGCGGCGTCGCCGCTGATGCCCTTGGCGAGCAGGGCGGCGAGCCGCATTTCGGCGAAGAGGTCGAGGCGGTTGTTGCTGGCGGCACTGTCGCTGCCGAGGCCGAGGTTGACGCCGGCGCGCGCGAGCGCCGCCGCCGGCGCGATGCCGGAAGCGAGCTTGAGGTTGGACGCGGGGCAATGGGCGACGTGGCAGCCGTGGCCGGCGAGCGACGCGATCTCGGCCTCGTTCACGTGCACCGCGTGCACGCCGATGAAATTGGGACCCAACAGGCCCAGCCGCGCCAGACGTTCGAGCGGGCGCACGCCGTATTGTTTGAGGCTGTCGCGGATCTCGTCCCCGGTTTCGTGGATATGCGTGTGGATGGGCACGCCAAGCTGCTCGGCCAGCGTGTTGATGCGCGCGAAGCCCGCGTCCGACACGGTGTAGGGCGCGTGCGGCGCGAAGGCGAAGCTCAGCAACGGTTCATCCTTCAACGCGTCGCGCACCGCGAGGCCCTTCGCCAGGTAGTCGTCGATGTCGGCCGCGTAGGCCGAGGCGAACTCCAGCACGATCATGCCGAGGGTGGCGCGCAGGCCCGCCTGCAGGAAGGCCTCCGCGGCGGCCTGCGGGAAGAAGTACATGTCGTTGCAGGTGGTGATGCCGCCGGCGAGCATTTCGGCGGCGGCGAGCAAGCTGCCGTCGCGCACGAAGGCCTCCGACACGCACTGCTTCTCGGCCGGCCAGATGCGCTCGCTGAGCCAGCGCATCAATGGCTGGTCGTCGGCGTAACCGCGCAAGAGCGTCATGGCGGCGTGGCCATGCAGGTTGACGAGGCCCGGGATGAGCGCATGGCCGGGCAGGTCGTAAATCTCGTGGGCATCGTAGCGGGCCAGCGCGGCGTCGCCAGGCAGCAGGTCGACGATGCGGCCGCCGTGCACGACGACGGCGTGGCCGGTCAGTGCCCCCTCGGTTTCGACGGGCACCACCCACTGCGGCAGGAGGACGAGATCGGCCGGGGTTTTCATGCTGGGCGGCATTCTCACCGTTTACGGCGGGATTGGCAAAGCGGGCAGGGGTTCCGGACGGGCGGAACAGGCGGCCATGCTAAAATCGCGGGCTTTGAAGCCTGACAAATACAAAGCCGGTTATGGAACAGTTTGCCAAGGAAACCCTCCCGGTCAGTCTCGAAGAGGAGATGCGGCGCTCGTACCTCGATTACGCCATGAGCGTGATCGTCGGCCGCGCGCTGCCGGACGTGCGCGACGGCCTGAAGCCCGTGCATCGCCGCGTGCTCTACGCGATGAACGAGCTCGGCAACGACTGGAACAAGGCTTACAAGAAATCGGCCCGCGTGGTCGGCGACGTGATCGGTAAGTACCACCCGCATGGCGACACTGCCGTCTACGACACCATGGTGCGCATGGCGCAGGACTTTTCCATGCGCTACCCGCTGATCGACGGCCAGGGCAACTTCGGCTCGGTCGACGGCGACAACGCGGCGGCGATGCGCTACACCGAAGTGCGCATGGCACGCATTGCCCACGAGCTCCTAGCCGACCTCGACAAGGAAACCGTCGACTTCGGGCCCAACTACGACGGCTCCGAGCAGGAGCCCCTGGTGCTGCCGACCAAGATCCCGAATCTCCTGGTCAACGGCTCGTCGGGCATTGCCGTGGGCATGGCGACCAACATCCCGCCGCACAACCTCACCGACATCTGCGCCGCGCTCACCGCCCTGCTCGACGACCCCGAGACCGACATCGAGACGCTGATCAACATCGTCAAGGCGCCTGACTTTCCGACCGCCGGCATCATCTACGGTCTTTCAGGGGTGCGCGACGGCTACCGCACCGGCCGCGGCCGCGTGGTGATGCGCGCCACCTGCCACGTCGAGGATCTCGACAAGGCGGGCGGCAAGCAGGCGATCATCATCGACGAGCTGCCCTACCAGGTGAACAAGGCCAACCTGCTGATCAAGATCGGCGAGCTGGTGCGCGACAAGCAGATCGACGGCATCGCCGACCTCAGGGACGAATCCGACAAGTCGGGCATGCGCGTCTACATCGAGCTCAAGCGCGGCGAGAACGCCGACGTGATCCTGAACAACCTGTACAAGCAGACGCAGATGCAGGACACCTTCGGCATGAACATGGTCGCGCTGATCGACGGCCAGCCGCGGCTCCTGAACCTGAAGGAAATGCTCGACGCCTTCCTGCGCCATCGGCGCGAAGTCGTCACCCGTCGTACCGTGTTCGACCTTCGGAAGGCGCGCGAACGCGGCCATATCCTGGAAGGGCTGGCGGTGGCGCTCGCCAACGTCGACGAGATCGTCGAGCTGATCAAGTCGTCGGAGACCCCGGCGATCGCCAAGGAGCGTCTGCTCGGCCGCGCCTGGAAGTCGGCCATGGTCGAGGAGATGCTCGCGCGCATCGACCCCGAATATTCGCGCCCGGTCAACATGGGGCCGGAGTACGGTTTGCACGCTGACGGCTACCACCTGTCGGAAATCCAGGCGCAGCGCATCCTCGAAATGCAGCTGCAGCGCCTGACCAATCTGGAATCCGACAAGATCATCGGCGAATACAAGGACGTCATGGCGAAGATCGCCGATCTGCTCGATATCCTCGCCAATCCCTCGCGCATCACGCAGATCATCCGCGAGGAACTGGCGCAGGTGAGCGAGCAGTTCGGCGACGCGCGCCGCTCGGCCATCGTCGAGAACGCGCAGGACATGTCGATGGAAGACCTGATCGCGCCAGCGGAAATGGTCGTCACGCTGTCGCACGGCGGCTACGTGAAGTCGCAGCCGCTCGACGACTACCGGGCGCAGAAGCGCGGCGGACGCGGCAAGCAGGCGGCGGGCACCAAGGACGAGGACTTCATCGAGAAGATGTTCATCGCCAACACGCACGACTACATCCTCTGCTTCTCCAACCGCGGGCGGCTGTACTGGCTCAAGGTCTACAACGTGCCGCAGGGCGGCCGCACCGCGCGTGGCAAGCCCATCGTCAACCTGCTGCCGCTGGAAGAGGGCGAGAAGATCAATGCGCTCCTGCCGGTGAAGAACTTCGACGACGAACACTACGTGTTCATGGCGACGGCCAATGGCATCGTCAAGAAAACCCCGCTTTCCGAGTTTTCGCGCCCGCGTACCGCCGGCATCATCGCCGTGGGCCTGGACGAGGGCGACTACCTGATCGGCGCGTCGATCACCGACGGCCGTCACGACGTGATGCTGTTCTCCGACACCGGCAAGGCGGTGCGCTTCGACGAGAACGACGTGCGCCCGATGGGGCGCACCGCGCGCGGCGTGATCGGCATGAAGCTTGCCAAAGGCGGCAAACTGATTTCGCTTCTGGTCGCCGAGGACGAAAACGACTACGTGCTGACCGCGACCGAGAACGGCTACGGCAAACGCACGCCGATCGCCGAATACACGCGGCATGCGCGCGCAACGCAGGGCATGATCGCGATCCAGACCAGCGAGCGCAATGGCCGTGTGGTCGCCGCCACGCTGGTGAAGGACGATGACGAGATCATGCTCATCACCACCGGCGGCGTGCTGATCCGCACCCGCGTGAAGGAAATCCGCGCCATGAGCCGCGCCACCCAGGGCGTGACGCTGATCAACCTCGACAAGGGGGAGAAACTGATCAGCCTGGAGAAGGTGGCGGAGAACGACAACGACAGCGAGTAAGGGAGACGGAAATCATGACGATCTACAACTTCAGCGCCGGCCCCGCCGTGCTGCCCCGCGACGTGCTGTTGCAGGTGCAGGCCGAACTGGTCGACTGGCATGGGTCCGGCATGTCGGTGATGGAAATGAGCCACCGCGGCCGTGAATTCATGGGCATCGCCGCCGAGGCCGAGGCCGACCTGCGCGAGCTGATGGGGATTCCCGCCGGCTACAAGGTGCTGTTCCTGCAGGGCGGCGCGTCCTCGCAGTTCGCCATGGTCCCGATGAACCTCCTGCGCGGCCGCGCTTCCGCCGATTACCTGAATACCGGTGAATGGTCGAAGAAGGCGATCAAGGAAGCGAAGAAATACTGCGCCGTGAACGTCGTCGCGACGAGCGAAGACAGGAACTTCAGCTACGCGCCGGCGTTCTCCACCTGGAAGCGCGACCCGAACGCGGCTTATCTGCACTACACGCCGAACGAAACCATCGGCGGCGTCGAAATCTTCGACATTCCCGATACTGGTAGCACACCGCTGGTCGCCGACATGTCGTCGACCATCCTCTCGCGTCCGGTGGATGTGTCGAAATTCGGCCTCATCTACGCCGGGGCGCAGAAGAACATCGGCCCGGCGGGGCTCACCATCGTCATCGTCCGCGAAGACCTCCTCGGCGAGACCGTGCCCGGCACGCCGACCATGTTCGACTACAAGGTCCACGCCGACAACGATTCGATGTACAACACGCCGCCGACCTTCGCCATGTATGTCGCAGGCCTGGTGTTCAAGTGGATCAAGGCCCGCGGCGGGCTCGCGGCGATGGAGCAGGCAAACCGCGAAAAGGCGGCCTTGCTGTATGACTATCTCGATTCCACCGATTTCTACGCCTCCCCGGTGGCGAAGGAGAACCGCTCGCTGATGAACGTGCCGTTCACGCTCAAGGACGCGTCGCTCGACGAAGACTTCCTCAAGCTCGCCAAGGCGCGCGGCCTGCTGCAACTGAAAGGCCACCGCTCGGTGGGAGGCATGCGCGCCTCGATCTACAACGCCATGCCCGTCGAGGGGGTGCGCGCGCTGGTCGACATGATGCGCGACTTCGAGAAAAGCCATGGCTGAGCCGCGCAAGATCCTCACGCTGAATGCCATTTCCGCGCGGGGGCTGGCGCGGCTGCCCGAGCACTATGCCGTCGGCGGCGATATCGCCGACCCCGACGCCATCCTGGTGCGTTCGGCCAACATGCACGACATGACGATCCCCGCGAGCGTCAAGGCCGTTGCCCGCGCCGGCGCCGGCACCAACAACATCCCGGTGAAGGCGCTTTCCGAACGCGGCGTGCCGGTGTTCAATGCGCCGGGGGCGAACGCCAACGCGGTGAAGGAACTGGTCATCGCCGGCATGCTCATGGGCGCGCGCAACATCGTGCCCGCGATCCGCTTCGTCGAGGGACTTTCCGGCAGCGACGAGGAGATGCACCGTGCGACCGAGGCCGGCAAGAAGGCTTTTGCCGGCAAGGAACTGCCGGGACGCACCCTCGGCGTGATCGGACTGGGCGCCATCGGCTCCCATGTCGCCGAGGCGGCGATCGGGCTCGGCATGAAGGTGATCGGCTTCGACCCCGCGATCACGGTCGATGCCGCCTGGCGCCTGCCGTCGCAGGTCAGGCGCGCGGAAAGCGTCGAGGACGCGCTGCGCGTCGCCGATTTCGTCACCCTGCACGTGCCGCTCGTGGATGCCACGCGCAACCTCATCAACGCCCAGCGCATCGCGGTCATGCGCCCCGGCGCGGTGCTGCTCAACTTCGCGCGCGAGGGCGTGGTCGACAACGCCGCGGTGATCGAGGCGCTCGACGCCGACAAGTTGCACGCCTATATCTGTGACTTTCCGGCGAATGCGCTGAAGGGGCACGCCCGCGCCGTCGCGCTGCCGCACCTCGGCGCCAGCACGGAGGAGGCGGAGGAGAACTGCGCGGTCATGGTCGCGGAAGCGCTCGCCGACTACCTGGAAAACGGCAACATCCTCAATTCGGTCAATTTCCCCAACGTCGCCATGGCACGCGAGTCGGCGTACCGCATCGCGATCGCAAACGCCAACGTGCCCAACATGGTGGGGCAGATCTCCGCGGTGCTCGCCGCCGCCGGGCTCAACATCCACAACATGGTGAACAAGTCCCGTGGCGACATGGCCTACACGCTGGTGGATGTCGACAGCGCCGTGCCGGACGCGGTGATCGGGCGGTTGTCCGCGATCGAAGGCGTGCTCAACGTGCGCTACCTGCCCGCATGATGAATGACGACGCCCGCGGCGCACCGGGTGCGCCGAACGAACTCGGCGCGTTGCGCGCGCGTATCGATGCCATCGACGATGCGCTGCTCAAGCTGGTGTCCGAACGCGCGACGATCGCGCAGGCCGTGGGCCGTGCCAAGCAGGGCGAGAAGATCTATCGTCCCGAGCGCGAGGCGCAGATCGTGCGGCGGCTGCGCGAAGCCAACCCCGGCCCGCTGTCGGACGACACCATCGAGCGCCTGATCCGCGAAATCATGTCGGCTTGCCGCGCGGTCGAGCAGGCCACGCGCGTCGCCTATCTCGGTCCCGCCGGCACCTTCAGCCAGCAGGCCGTCGCCAAGCAGTTTGGTCAGGAGATCGAGGCGCTTGCCGAGGCCGACATCGACGCCTGTTTCCAGGCGGTCGAGACCGGTCGTGCCGACTACGCCGTGGTGCCGGTCGAGAACTCGACCGAAGGTTCGGTCGGACGCACCCTGGACCTGATCGTCTCCAGCCCGCTGAAGATCTGCGGCGAGGTCATGCTGCCGATCCACCAGACATTGATGAGGAAACACGGCGGCCTTGCCGGCATTGCCCGTGTCTACGGGCATACACAATCGCTCGCCCAGTGCCAGCAGTGGCTCGCGCGCCACCTGCCGGGCGCCGAGCGGGTCAGCGTCGTCAGCAACAGCGAGGGCGCGCGCCGCGCAGCGAGCGAGATCGACGCCGCCGCGCTCGGCAGCGAGACGGCTGCCGAGCTGTATGGCCTGCAGGTGGTCGCCTCGCATATCGAGGACGAGGCGAACAACACCACCCGATTCCTGGTGCTGGGAGCGGTCGACGCGGCACCCTCCGGCCGCGACAAGACATCCCTGGTGATGGGGGCGAAGAACCAGCCTGGCGCGATCGTCAAGCTCCTGCAGCCGCTCGCGGACGCCGGGATTTCGATGAGCAAGCTTGAATCACGCCCCTCGCGCGCTTCCAACTGGGAATACCTGTTCTTCGTCGTCTGCGAAGGCCATCGCCAGGAGGAAAAGCTCGCCGCTGCGCTGGCCGAAATCGAATCGCGCGCGGCGTTCCTGAAAATCCTTGGCTCCTACCCCGCAGCAACGTGATGAACTGCTGCGACCTTGCGCCCGATTGCGTGCGCGCCATCGCGCCGTATCTTCCCGGCAAGCCGATTTCCGAACTCGCGCGCGAGCTGGGGCTTGCCGAGGCCGACATCGTCAAGCTGGCGTCGAACGAAAATCCGCTCGGCCCCAGCCCGCGTGCGCTGGCCGCGGCGCAGGATGCGCTCGCCGACATGGCACTGTACCCGGACGGCGCCGGCTTCGCGCTGAAGGCGGCGCTCTCGGCACGGTTCGGCGTCGATCCGAAACAGATCGTGCTCGGCAACGGTTCGAACGACGTGCTCGACATGGTCGCGCGCGCCTTTCTCGCGCCGGGCGCCTCGTCGGTATTTTCGCAGCACGCCTTCGCGGTCTATCCCCTTGCCACCCAGGCCGTCGGCGCGCAAGGCATCGAGGTCCCGGCGAGGGACTACGGCCACGACCTGGCGGCGATGCGCGCGGCGATCCGCGACGACACGCGCGTTGTGTGGATCGCCAACCCCAACAACCCGACCGGCACCTTCCTGTCCTGGACGGAGATCGAGGCTTTCCTCGAGAGCGTGCCGCGCCAGGTGCTGGTCGTGCTCGACGAGGCCTACGGCGAATACTTGTCCACGGAAGACCGTTGCGACACGCTGGCGTGGATCGAACGTTTCCCGAACCTGCTGATCAGCCGCACCTTCTCCAAGGCCTACGGGCTGGCGGGCCTGCGCGTCGGCTACGGCGTCGCACACCCCGCCGTGATCGATCTCCTCAACCGCGTGCGCCATCCCTTCAATGTCAACGCACCTGCGCTTGCCGCGGCCGCGGCCGCGCTCGACGATATCGAATTCCTGTTGCGGAGCTATGCCCTGAACCGCGCCGGCATGGCGCAGCTGCGGGCGGGGCTTGCCACACTGAAGATCGAGACCGTGCCGTCGAAGGGGAACTTCCTGCTTGCGAAGGTGGGTGACGCCGCGCGCATCCATGCCGAACTGCTCAAGCGCGGCGTGATCGTGCGGCCGGTCGCCAACTACGGCCTGCCCGGGTTCCTGCGCGTTTCGGTGGGGCTTGCCGGGCAGAACGCGCGTTTCCTCGACGCCCTGGGAGCCTGTCTGTGATCGTCGGGCGACTGGCCCTCGTCGGCACCGGGCTGATCGGCGGTTCGTTCGCGCTCGCCCTGAAACAGGCCGGCGCGGTGCGCGAGGTGGTCGGCGTCGGACGCAACCCGGCGCGGCTCACCGTCGCGCGCGAGCTGGGGCTGATCGATCGGGTGGTCGACTGGGCCGGGGCGGGGCAGGCCGACTGCATCCTGCTGGCGCTGCCGGTGGGCGAGACCGAAACCGTGCTGGCGCAGCTGGCGCCGCATCTCAAGCCTGGCGCCGTCGTCACCGACGCCGGCAGCACCAAGGCCGGCGTCGTTGCGGCCGCGCGTGCCGCGCTCGGCGCACGTTTCGCCGATTTCGTGCCGGGCCACCCCATTGCCGGATCGGAACAGAGCGGCCCCGGCGCCGCGCGCGCCGACCTCTATCGCGGCAAACGCGTGGTGCTGACCCCGGACGCCGATACGCGCGCCGAGGCCGTGGCGACGGTGCGCGCGCTATGGGAAGCCGCGGGCGCGCAGGTCGAGACGCTCGACGCCGCGCTCCACGACCGCATCTTCGCCGCGGTCAGCCACCTGCCGCATCTCGCCGCCTATGCGCTGGTCGACGAGCTGGCGCGGCGCGCTGATGGCGGGCTTTTCTTCCGCTACGCCGCCAGCGGCTTTCGCGATTTCACCCGTATCGCGGGCTCGTCGCCGGACATGTGGCGCGACATCGCGCTCGCCAACCGCGAGGCGCTGCTCGCCGAGATCGACGCCTACCTCGCCGCGCTGCGGTCGCTGCGCGAGGCGGTCGACAGCCGCGACGGCGCCGCCCTGCACGCGATTTTCTCGCGCGCCCGCAAGGCGCGCGAAGACTGGTTCAAGACTCAGGACGTTTGATGGACTTTCTCGATTTGCCCGCCTGCCACCACGCCGAAGGCACGGTGCGGATTCCCGGCTCGAAGAGCATTTCCAACCGTGTGCTGCTGCTCGCCGCGCTCGCCGACGGCACGACCGAGGTGCGCGACCTGCTCGACTCCGACGATACCCGCCACATGCTGGCGGCCTTGACGACGCTCGGCGTCGGCGTCGAGGACCGCGGCGCCGGCCACTGGCGCATCCGTGGCGTCGGCGGCGCCTTCCCGGTGAAACGGGCCGAACTCTTCCTTGGCAACGCCGGCACCGCGTTCCGCCCGCTCACCGCGGCGCTCGCGCTGTCGGACGGCGACTATGTCCTGAAGGGCGTGGCGCGCATGCACGAGCGGCCGATCGGCGACCTCGTCGACGCCTTGCGCCAGCTCGGCGCGCAGATCGACTACCTAGGCAACCCGGGCTTCCCGCCATTGCATATCCGCCCTGCGGTGCCCGCCGGCGATCGCACGCAGGTGCGCGGCAACGTGTCGAGCCAGTTTCTGACCGGGCTTTTGATGGCGCTACCCTTGCGTCGGGCGGCGACAACGGTCGAAGTCGTCGGCGAGCTGATCTCCAAGCCCTACATCGGCATCACCCTGGCGATGCTGCGCCGCTTCGGCGTCGACGTGCAGCAGGACGGCTGGGCGCGCTTCAGCGTCGCCGCCGACGCGCGCTACGTGAGCCCGGGCGAAATCTGGGTCGAGGGCGACGCCTCGTCGGCCTCGTATTTCCTCGCTGCCGGCGCGATCGGTGGCGGCCCGGTGCGGGTCGAAGGGGTCGGCGCCGACAGCGTGCAGGGTGACGTGCGCTTCGCCGACGCGCTGGCGCTGATGGGCGCGCAGATCGCCATGGGGCCGAACTGGATCGAGGCGCGCGCCCCGGCGAACGGCCGCCTCCGCGCGATCGAGCTCGACTGCAACCACATTCCCGACGCCGCGATGACGCTTGCGGTGGCCGCGTTGTTCGCCGAGGGCACGACGACGCTGTCCAACATCGCCAGCTGGCGGGTGAAGGAGACCGACCGCATCGCCGCGATGGCGACGGAACTGCGCAAGCTCGGCGCGACGGTGGAAGAGGGCGTGGACTTCATTCGCGTTACCCCCCCGCCTCCCTCATCAGGCCTCACCCCTCATGCGGTAATAGACACCTACGACGACCATCGCATGGCGATGTGCCTGTCGCTCGTGTCGCTCGGCGGCGTTCCGGTGCGCATCAACGATCCCGGTTGTGTCGCCAAGACCTTCCCGGAATATTTCAAGGTTTTCGGGAGCATCGTACAGTGAGCGACAGTCCTGTCATCACCATCGACGGCCCTTCCGCCTCGGGCAAGGGCACGGTCGCCGCGCGTGTCGCCCGCGCGCTGGGATTTCATTTTCTCGACAGCGGCGCGCTCTACCGGCTGACCGCGCTCGCGGCGCTGAAGGCGGGCGTGGCGCTCGACGACGAGGCCGGGGTGGCGAAGCTCGCGGCGGCGCTGCCGGCGCGTTTCGACGGCGGCGCCGTGTGGCTCGGCGACGAGAACGTCACCGACGCCATCCGCGCCGAGGCGGTGGGCGAGGGCGCGTCGAAAGTGGCGGCCCTGCCCGCCGTGCGGGCGGCGCTGCTCGAGCGCCAGCGCGCCTATCGCCAGGCGCCGGGCCTGGTCGCCGACGGCCGCGACATGGGCACGGTGATTTTCCCCGATGCCGTGGCCAAGGTCTATCTGACCGCGAGCGCCGAGGCACGGGCCGAAAGACGGTATAAGCAGTTGATCGAAAAAGGAAACTCTGCTAGTCTACCGGCCCTTGTCGCGGATATGCAGGCTCGCGACGCGCGCGATGCCACGCGTGCCGTCGCCCCGCTCAAACCCGCGCCGGATGCGCTGCTGCTCGATACGACCCACATGGACATCGAGTCGGCGGTGCAGGCGGTGCTGGCGCATTACCGCCGCAAGTCGGGTATGTGATTTTTCGTGCCGGTCCTGCGCCCGCAGGCCGGCTGTGTGCAACCAACCCCGTCCTCACCGACGGATTGAAGGTTTTTAATGTCTACTGCTACCGCCACTTCCGCCCCCGCTTCCACGGAAAGCTTTGCCGCCCTGTTCGAGGAGTCGCTCTCGCACCAGGAAATGCGCCAGGGCGAAGTCATCACCGCCGAAATCGTCGCCATCGACAACAACTTCGTGACGGTGAACGCAGGCCTCAAGTCCGAGAGCCTGATCCCCATCGAGGAATTCAAGAACGACCAGGGCGAAATCGAAGCCAAGGTCGGCGATTTCGTCTCCGTCGCGATCGAGTCGATCGAAGACGGCTTCGGCGCGACCAAGCTGTCGCGCGAGCGCGCCAAGAAGCTGGCCGCGTGGCTGGACCTCGAGGCGGCGATGAACGAGGGCCGCATCGTCAAGGGCATGGTCCAGGGCAAGGTCAAGGGCGGTCTCACGGTGCTGGTCGGCGGCCTGCGCGCCTTCCTGCCGGGGTCGCTGGTCGACATGCGCCCGGTCAAGGACACCACGCCCTACGAATACAAGGAAATGGAATTCAAGGTCATCAAGCTCGACCGCAAGCGCAACAACGTCGTCGTGTCGCGCCGCGCCGTGCTGGAAGAGACCATGGGCGCCGACCGCGAAGCCATGATGGAAAACCTCAAGGAAGGTGCCATCGTCAAGGGCGTGGTCAAGAACATCACCGACTACGGCGCGTTCGTCGACCTGGGCGGCATCGACGGCCTCTTGCACATCACCGACATGGCGTGGCGCCGCGTCAAGCATCCGTCCGAGGTCGTGCACGTCGGTCAGGAGCTGGAGGCCAAGATCCTGCGCTACGACACCGAAAAGAACCGCGTGTCGCTCGGCATCAAGCAGCTGGGCGACGACCCGTGGGTCGGCATCGCGCGCCGCTACCCGCCGGGCACCCGCCTGTTCGGCAAGGTCGCCAATCTCACTGACTACGGCGCGTTCGTCGAGATCGAAGAGGGCATCGAAGGCCTGGTGCACGTCTCCGAAATGGACTGGACCAACAAGAACGTCAGCCCCTCCAAGATCGTCCAGCTGGGCGACGAAGTCGAAGTCATGGTGCTCGACATCGACGAGGACAAGCGTCGCATCTCGCTGGGCATGAAGCAGTGCAAGTCCAATCCGTGGGAAGACTTCGCCATGTCGCACAAGAAGGGCGACAAGGTCACAGGACAGATCAAGTCGATTACCGACTTTGGCGTGTTCATCGGTCTGCCGGGCGGCATCGACGGCCTGGTCCACCTGTCCGACCTGTCGTGGAGCGTGCCCGGCGAGGAAGCCGTGCGCAACTTCCGCAAGGGCCAGGAAGTGGAAGCCGTGGTGCTCGGCATCGACCTCGAGCGCGAGCGCATCTCGCTCGGCATCAAGCAGCTCGAGGGCGACCCGCTGACCAGCTTTGCCTCCGGCCACGAGAAGGGCAGCATCGTCAAGGGCACGATCAAGTCGGTCGAAGCCAAGGGCGCCACGGTCCAGCTCGACAGCGACATGGAAGGCTACCTGCGCGCCTCGGAAGTCTCGCGTGACCGCGTCGAGGACATGCGCAGCCACTTCAAGGAAGGCGACGAGATCGAAGCCATGGTCATCAACGTCGACCGCAAGAACCGCGTCATCAACCTGTCGATCAAGGCCAAGGACATGACCGAGCAGGACGCCGCGATGAAGAAGCTGGCCGCCGAGTCTGCCGCTTCGACCGGCTCGACCAACCTCGGCGCGCTGTTGAAGGCCAAGCTCGACAACAAGAGCGCCGAATAAGCCATGACCAAGTCCGAGCTGATTGCTCAGCTTGCCGCACGGCATTCGCAATTCTCGGTTGCGGATATCGAGCTGTCGGTGAAGACGATCCTCGACGCGCTCGCCAAGAACCTGTCCAAAGGCGAACGCATCGAGATCCGCGGCTTCGGCAGCTTCAGCCTGAGCTTTCGCCCTGCCCGCATCGGCCGCAATCCGAAGTCGGGCGAGCGGGTGCACGTGCCGGCCAAGTATGTGCCGCACTTCAAGGCGGGCAAGGAGCTGCGCGACCGGGTCGATTTCCCGGCGTGAGCGATTGCACGGACCCCGTATCGAACGGCGCCGCAAGGCGCCGTTTTTTTAAGCCCTGGCGGCCTTGGGCGATCGGCGCGGCGCGGGTAGAATGCGAAGGTTCATTCAGCGCGCACCCATGAAAAATCTCACACGCTATCTCGGCCTGGCGATCAAGCTGCTGGTGTTCCTGCTGGTGCTCGGGTTCGCGCTCAAGAACGGCCATTCGGTCGTTTTCTATTCCTACCTCGGCTACATCTGGCAGGCGCCGCTGATCGTCATGCTGGGCCTGGCCTTCGTGCTGGGCGCGGCAACCGGCCTGCTGGCGCTGCTGCCGACGCTGATCCGGCTGCGGCGCGAGGCGGGCCGGGGCGGCCGCACGGCCGAGCCCGATACCACGACTGCCCCCCCCGCCGCCTGACGCATGGAATTCGAGTTCTGGTGGCTGCTGGCCTTTCCGCTGTTCTTCGTGCTGGGCTGGCTGGCTGCGCGCATAGACATCCGCCAGGTCGTCACCGAGTCGCGCGCGTTGCCCAATTCCTACTTCCGCGGGGTGAATTTCCTGCTCAACGAGCAACCCGACAAGGCGATCGAGGCCTTTCTGGAAGTCGTCAAGCTCGAACCCGAAACCGTCGACCTGCACTTCGCGCTCGGCGGCCTGTTCCGCCGCCGCGGCGAATTCGACCGGGCGATCCGCATGCACGAGAATCTGCTCGAGCGCGAGGGTCTCGCCGAGGACCAGCGTCTGCGCGCGATGGCCGAGCTTGGCCAGGACTATCTCAAGGCGGGTCTGCTCGACCGTGCCGAGCAGGTGTTCGCCCGGCTGCTCGACACGCCGCAGCGTGGCATGGCGCGCACCTTCCTGCTGGAAATCTATGTCCAGGAGAAAGACTGGCAGAAGGCGATCGACGCCGCGCGCCTGCTGGAAAAGGAAACCAGCAAGCCGCTCAATGCCGAGATCGCGCATTTCCACTGCGAGCTCGCGCTGCTCGAAGCCGCTCGGGGGCGGCCGGAGGCCGCTGCCGCCGAGCTGCAGCAGGCGCTCGCGATCAACCGCCTGTCGGTGCGCGCGAACCTGATGGCAGGCGACCTCGATGCGGCGGCGGGCAGGCACGAAGCGGCGATCGCCGACTGGCGGCTGGTCGAGACGCAAAGCGCCGCGCACATGGCGCTGGTCGTCGATCGCGTCCTCGGCAGTTACCGCCAGCTCGGGCGACTCGCCGAAGGCGTGCAGTGGCTGCGCGCGCTGCACGCGCGGCAGCCGTCGCAGGACGTTTTCAACGCCTTGTATCTCGCGGTGTCGGAAGCCGAGGGGGCGGCGGCGGCGAGCCGGCTCGCGCGCGAGGAGCTGCGCCGCAACCCCAGCCTGCGCACGCTCGACCGCCTGCTCGAAGCCGAACTGATTCATGCCGGCCCGGACGAACGCGAGTCGCTGCAAGCCGAGAAAAGCCTCATTGCCGCGCACAGCCAGCGCATGATGCGCTATCAGTGCGACAGCTGCGGCTTCAAGGCCAAGCAGTTCTACTGGCGTTGCCCGGCCTGCGGGCGCTGGGACAGCTTCGATCCCGAGCGGCGGGAAGGCGAAGGTTAGAATCAGGCTCCGGGGGTCAGGATTCAGGGATCAGGGAATAGGGATGACGCACAAGATCATCGTGGCGCTGGATTTTCCGGATGCCGCCGCCGCACTGGCGCTGGCGGAGCGGCTCGATCCGGCGTTGTGCCGGGTCAAGGTGGGCAAGGAGCTCTTCACCGCGGCAGGCCCGGAGCTGGTACGCGCGCTGGTCGCGCGCGGCTTCGAGGTCTTCCTCGACCTGAAATTCCACGATATTCCCAACACCGTCGCTGCGGCATGCCGCGCAGCGGCCAGGCTGGGGGTGTGGATGCTGAACGTGCACGCTTCCGGCGGGCGCCGCATGATGGCGGCGGCACAGGAAGCGCTGGCCGGACTGCCCAGGCGCCCGCTGCTGGTCGCGGTGACGGTGCTGACCAGCATGAGCGCAGAGGATTTGCGCGAAGTCGGCGTCGCCGGCGCGCCGGCCGACCAGGTGCTGCGGCTGGCGCGCCTGGCGCATGCGTGCAAACTCGATGGTGTCGTCTGTTCGGCGCAGGAGGCCGCGCTGTTGCGCGCCGAACTCGGCGCGGACTTCCGCCGGGTGACGCCGGGCATCCGCCCGGCTGGAAGCGATGCGGGCGACCAGCGCCGGGTGATGACGCCGGCCGCGGCGCTGCGTGCCGGCGCGACCGACCTGGTGATCGGGCGGCCGGTCAGCGGGGCGATCGATCCGCTCGCAGCGCTGCAGGCGATTCAAGACGAGATTCGAAACGCATAGGGAGTTCATTGTGAAAATCACCGTGATCGGCACCGGCTACGTGGGCCTGGTGACCGGAACCTGTCTCGCCGAAGTCGGCAACGAGGTGCTGTGCCTCGACGTCGATCCAGCCAAGATCGATATCCTCAAGGCCGGCGGCATCCCGATCTACGAACCGGGGCTGGAAGACATGGTGAAGCGCAACGTCGCCGCCGGGCGCCTGTTCTTCACCACCGACATCGCCGAATCGGTGGCCTTCGGCCAGATCCAGTTCATCGCCGTCGGCACCCCGCCCGACGAGGACGGCTCGGCCGACCTGCAATACGTCGTCGCCGCCGCGCGCAATATCGGTCGCCACATGACCGACTACAAGCTCGTCGTCGACAAGTCGACCGTGCCGGTCGGCACCGCGGACCGGGTGAAGACCGCGCTCGCCGAGGAACTTGCCAGGCGCGGTGTCGCAATCGAGTTCAATGTCGCGTCCAACCCCGAATTCCTCAAGGAAGGCGCGGCGGTCGAGGATTTCATGAAGCCCGATCGCATCGTCATCGGCACTGATAGCGAGCGCGCGACCCAGTTGCTGCGCCAGCTTTATGCGCCTTTCCAGCGCAACCACGACCGCCTGACGGTCATGGATGTCAGGAGCGCCGAACTCACCAAGTACGCCGCCAATGCCATGCTGGCGACGCGCATTTCCTTCATGAACGAACTTGCTATCCTCGCCGAGAAACTGGGCGCCGACATCGAGCAGGTACGCCACGGCATCGGCTCCGACCCGCGCATCGGCTATCACTTCCTGTACGCCGGCTGCGGCTACGGCGGTTCGTGCTTTCCCAAGGACGTGCAGGCGCTGCGCCGCACCGCGCAGGAAAACGGCGTACCGCTGCGCGTGCTCGACGCGGTCGAGGCGGCGAACGACGCGCAGAAGCAGGTGCTCATCCACAAGCTGACGTCCCGCTTCGGCAAGGATCTCAAGGGCAGGCGCTTCGCCATGTGGGGCCTGGCGTTCAAGCCCAACACCGACGACATGCGCGAGGCGCCGAGCCGCACCATGCTGGAGGCATTGTGGGCGATGGGCGCGACGGTGTCGGCCTACGACCCGGCGGCGATGGAAGAGACGCGCCGCATCTACGGCGAGCGCGCCGACCTCTTGCTCGTCGACAGTCCGATGGACGCGCTCAAGGGGGCCGACGCGCTCCTCATCGTCACCGAATGGAAAGTGTTTCGCAGCCCCAATTTCGACACCATGAAGTCGCTGCTCAACGCGCCACTGATCTTCGACGGCCGCAACCTCTACGATCCGGGCGCGGTGCGCGATATGGGTTTCGAGTATTTCCCGGTCGGACGGCCCTGAGCATGTACAAGACCCTCGAAGACTGCGTCGGCAACACGCCGCTGGTGCGCCTGCAACGCATGCCGGGCGAGACGACCAACACGATCCTGGTCAAGCTCGAGGGCAACAACCCCGCCGGCTCGGTGAAGGACCGGCCGGCCTTGTCGATGATCAGGGAAGCCGAGGCGCGCGGCGAAATCAAGCCCGGCGACACGCTGATCGAGGCGACCAGCGGCAACACCGGCATTGCGCTGGCGATGGCGGCGGCGGTGCGCGGCTACAGGATGATCCTCGTCATGCCCGAGCATCTCTCGATCGAGCGGCGCCAGACCATGCGCGCCTTCGGCGCCGAACTGCAGCTCGTGAGCAAGGAAGCCGGCATGGAAGGCGCGCGCGATCTGGCCGTCGCGCTGGAGAAGCAGGGGGTGGGCAAGATCCTCGACCAGTTCGCGAACCCCGACAATCCGGCAGCGCACTATCGCACCACCGGCCCCGAGATCTGGCGCGACACCGAAGGCACGATCACACATTTCGTCTCGAGCATGGGCACCACCGGCACCATCATGGGCTGCTCGCGCTACCTGAAGGAGCAGAATCCGGCGATCCAGATCGTCGGCGTGCAGCCGACCGAGGGCGCGCAGATCCCGGGTATCCGCAAATGGCCCGAGGAATACGTGCCGAAGATCTGCGATCCGAAGCGCGTCGACCGCATGATCTATGTCAGCCAGGCGGACGCCGAGGAAACCACCCGGCGGCTGGCGCGCGAGGAAGGCATCTTCGCCGGCATCTCGTCGGGCGGCGCGCTGTGGGCGGCGCTGCAGCTGTCGAAGGAAGTCGAGCATGCGGTGATCGTCTCCATCGTCTGCGACCGCGGCGACCGTTACCTGTCCACGGGTGTATTCCCGGCCTGAGCATGGCCAAGACCAAAGCGGTCTACACCTGCAGCGAATGCGGCGGCACGTCGCCCAAATGGCAGGGCCAGTGCCCGGCGTGCGGCGCCTGGAATACGCTGGTCGAAACCGTCGCCGAATCCGCCAGGCCGCGTTTCCAGGCGCTCGCGGCGACGAGCCGGGTGCAGTTCCTGCAGGAAGTGGAAGCCTCGGAGGAAAGCCGCATCCCCACCGGGATCGGCGAGCTCGACCGCGTGCTCGGCGGCGGGCTGGTGCCGGGCGGGGTGACGCTGATCGGTGGCGATCCGGGCATCGGCAAGTCGACCCTGCTTCTGCAGGCGCTGGCAGGACTGTCCGGCCGCCAGAAGACGCTCTACGTGAGCGGCGAGGAATCCGCGCGCCAGGTCGCGCTGCGCGCCCGGCGCCTCGCGCTGCCCGAAGCCAACCTGCCGGTGCTGCCGGAAATCCGGCTGGAGGCCATCCTCGCGCAGCTTGCCGAACTGAAGCCCGATGTCGCGGTGATCGACTCGATCCAAACCCTGTATTCCGAGGCGCTGTCTTCCGCCCCGGGCTCGGTTGCGCAGGTGCGCGAATGTGCCGCGCAGCTCACGCGGCATGCCAAGCAGAGCGGCTGCGCGATCATCCTCGTCGGCCACGTCACCAAGGAAGGCGCGATCGCCGGCCCGCGCGTGCTCGAACACATCGTCGACACCGTGCTCTATTTCGAGGGCGATACCGGCTCGTCGTTCCGGCTGGTGCGCGCGTTCAAGAACCGCTTCGGCGCGGTCAACGAGATCGGCGTGTTCGCGATGACCGAAAAGGGACTGAAGGGCGTGTCCAACCCCTCGGCCATTTTCCTCTCGCGCCACGGCGAACCGGTGCCCGGTTCGTGCGTGCTGGTCACGCAGGAAGGCACGCGCCCTCTGCTGGTGGAAATCCAGGCGCTGGTCGACGCCAGCCACGCGCCGAGTCCGCGCCGCTTGAGCGTGGGCCTCGAGCAGAACCGGCTCGCCATGCTGCTCGCGGTGCTGCACCGCCACGCCGGCATCGCCTGCTTCGACCAGGACGTGTTCGTCAACGCCGTGGGCGGGGTGAAGATCAGCGAACCCGCCGCCGACCTCGCGGTGCTCGCGGCGATCGTCTCGTCGCTGCGCAACCAGCCGTTGCCGGACAAGCTGGTGATGTTTGGCGAAGTCGGCCTGGCCGGCGAGATTCGCCCCGTGCAGCGCGGCCAGGAACGTCTCAAGGAAGCCGCCAAGCTTGGCTTCACCCAGGCCATCGTGCCGGCCGCCAATCTGCCCAGGCAAACCATCGCCGGCATGACGGTGCATGGCGTGCAGCGCCTGGACGAGGCGATCCGGTTGTTCCGCGAAGGCTGAGGGATGCCATGCGCCCGCCCCGGACTGCCCTGCGCCGCGTCGATCGTGGCGAACCTGCTGACAGGCAGGGACGGTCGACGCACGCTGGCCGATTCTCCTACGGTTTGATCACATGAACCCGTCCCTCTCGGACAAGACGACCACCGGCACGCTCGCACTCGGCGCGCTGGGCATCGTTTTCGGGGATATCGGCACCAGCCCGCTCTACACCATGAAGGAAGTGTTCGGGGGGCATCACCTGCCGCTGACGCAGCCCAATGTGCTGGGCATCCTGTCGCTGGTGTTCTGGTCGCTCACGCTGGTCGTGTCCGTCAAGTACGTCAGTGTCATGATGCGCGCCGACAACAAGGGCGAAGGCGGCATCCTGGCCCTGCTGTCGCTGCTTCAGGGACAACTGCCTTTGGGCTCGCGCGCGCGCCGTGTGCTGATGTCGCTGGGTTTCCTTGGTGCTGCGCTGTTCTTTGGCGACACCCTGATCACGCCGGCGATCTCGGTGTTGTCGGCTGTCGAAGGACTGGAGATGGGCGCGCCCGCCCTGCATCCTTTCATCGTGCCGCTTGCGCTCGGCATCCTGGTCGGGCTGTTTGCCATCCAGCAGCACGGGACGGCCTCGATCGGCAAGCTGTTCGGTCCGGTCATGCTGGTCTGGTTCGGCGTGCTCGGCCTGCTCGGCGTACTCGCGATTCTCGACCACCCGCAGATTCTCGCTGCGTTGCTGCCGATTCATGCGCTGCAGTTTTTCGCGCAGCACGGGACGGCGAGTTTCTTCATTCTCGGCGCGGTCGTGCTCGCGATCACCGGGGCCGAGGCCCTGTACGCCGACATGGGCCATTTCGGCCGCCATCCGATCCGCCTGGTCTGGTTCGGCTATGTCCTGCCGGCCCTGGTGCTGAACTACTTCGGCCAGGGCGCGCTGCTGCTCGCCGACCCCGGAGCGGTACGCAATCCGTTCTATCTGCTGGCGCCGTCGTGGGCCTTGTATCCCATGATCGCACTCGCCACCGCGGCGACCGTGATCGCCTCGCAGGCCGTCGTTTCAGGTGCGTTCTCGGTGGCGCGCCAGGTCATCCAGATGGGCTATGCGCCGCGCCTCATCATTCGCCACACCTCGGCGAGCGAGGCCGGGCAGATCTACATTCCCTTCGTCAACTGGACGCTCGCCGTGGGTGTCGCGCTGCTGGTGCTGGGATTCCAGAGTTCGAGCAACCTGGCCGCGGCCTACGGCATTGCCGTGACCGCGACGTTCGCCATCGATACGCTGCTGCTGGGGCTGGTCATGCGCGTTCTGTGGGATGTCGGCCGCAAGACGACGCTCGCGATCATGCTGGTTTTCCTGACTATCGACCTGGCCTTCTTCGGCGCGAACATCGTCAAGATTCCGGATGGCGGCTGGTTTCCCCTGATAGTGGCCATGACGCTCTTCACTCTCTTGGTGACCTGGAAACGCGGGCGCGAGATCGTCGCCGAACGCCTGCAGGAGAAGGCCCTGCCGCTCGCACCCTTTGTCGACAGCCTGCGCGCCAGCCCGCCCCTCCGCGTGCCGGGGACGGCGGTATTCATGACCGCCGACCCGAATGGCGTGCCAGCGGCCCTGCTGCACAATCTCAAGCACAACAAGGTGCTCCACGAGCGCGTGGTGATTCTGAATGTCCGCTACGCGGAAGTGCCGTACGTCTCCGACGCTGCCAGACTGGAAATTGAGAAACTGGCGGAGGATTTCTATCACGTCGTCGTCCGCTACGGCTTCATGGACAACACGGATATCCCCAGGGCCCTGGCGAACTGCCCGTGCGGCATGCAGTTCGACTTGATGGATACGACGTTCTTCTTCAGCCGGGAAAATCTCATCCCGACCCGGGGCGACCGCATGGCGTTGTGGCGGGAGCATCTGTTTGCCGCCATGGCGCGCAATGCCGCGAGCCCGATGACTTTCTTCCGTATTCCGGCCAACCGCGTGGTCGAACTCGGCGCCCAGCTCGAAATCTGAGCGCTGGCGCCCATGCTGTCGCCCGCTGGCCATCAAGACGACGGCGTGCGGCGGCTGGACGAGGCGACCGGCCCGTGTCGCGGGCTTTGCAGGCCGCTCGCCGACGGTAACCGGTCGATCCGTACCGGTTCCTGAGCTGTGTCGATAAAGTCTGGCGTCATCTGGACGTTATTCCTCTGAGCACGCGCGCGGAATGCGCCGCTGAGTGCAACAAGACAGAACCCGCATCCGGGCTGGCCGGAGGGCGGGGGCTTGAGGAGAGACAGTCATGAACGTCCTATTGATCCGGGCAGGCGTGGTCGCCTGCATGATGGTGCTGACGAGTCCTGGTGTGCTCGCACAGGATGCCGATGCGATGTCGAAGGAGATGGAAGCCGTAGCCGAGCGCATCCGGAAAGTGGGCGCGGAGTTGCGCGCCGACATCCAGCGCGTGCGCGAGGAACGACTGCGCGCGCTCGAGGAACAGAAGCGGCTCCAGGCGCAGCAGGCGCAGCAGGCGCAGCAGGCCGCGGAGCGCCGCCGCGAGGAGCAGGCCAGGCGGCAGGCCGAGGCGCAAGCCCGGGCGCAGGCTCAAGCGGAACGGGCCAGCGCCATCCAGGCACAGCTGGCGGCGCAGGAACAGGCGCGGCTCGAGGAACAGAAGCGGCTCGAGGAAGAGGCGCGCGCCGAGCAGGCCGAACGCCTGCGTCAGGCCGCGCTGGCCGAGCGGCTCGCCAAGCTGGAGGAAGCGGAAAAACGCATCCAGGAGCGCGCCACGCGTTTCGAGCTCGACCCCATCTGCGTCGACGACCCCGACCCGAACTGCAGCGTGAAGAACCGTGGACGTTCCGAGGCGCTGCGCCAGGTCGCGCGCGAGGCGATCAGCCCTGCCTGCATCGACGATCCCGATCCGAATTGCAGCGCCAAGTTGCGCAGGGCGCGCGCGCTGCCGCAATAGGCCGCGCCGGCCGTTCCTGCTGCGGCGTTGCTGCGCGCCGGGCGCAGGGCTAGCTCAGCTGCTGGCCGTGCTCCCGCGTATCGTGGAAGGAAACCTTGGGCCAGCGCTCCTGCGCGAGCTGCAGGTTGACGCGGGTATCGGCCAGGTAGACCAGGTTGCCGTCGACATCCTTCGCCAGGCGCAGGAAATTCGCCTTGGTAAATTCGGCGAGATGCTGGGCGTCTTCGCAGGTGACCCAGCGCGCGGTATGGATGCCGGCGTTTTCAAACGTGGCGTCGACACCGTATTCGGTCTTCAGGCGATGCGCGACGATCTCGAATTGCAGCGGACCGACGGCGCCGATCAAGAGCGTATTGTCGGCGAACGGCCCGAACACCTGCACCGCGCCTTCCTCGCCCAGTTCCAAGAGCCCCTTGTTCAACTGCTTGGCGCGCAAGGGGTCGCGCAGGCGCGGCTTGGAAAAGAGCTCGGGCGCGAAGTAGGGAATGCCCTTGAACTGCAGCGCCTCGCCTTCGGTGAGGGTGTCGCCGATCTGCAATTGCCCGTGGTTGTGGATGCCGATGATGTCGCCGGCGACGGCGTCTTCCGAGCGCTGCCGCTCGTTGGCCATGAAGACGACGGCGTTGGCGATCTTCATTTCCTTGCCGGTGCGGCGGTGACGCACCTTCATGCCGGGCGTGTAGCGGCCTGAGCAGATGCGGAAGAAGGCGATGCGGTCGCGGTGGTTCGGATCCATGTTGGCCTGGATCTTGAACACGAAGCCGGTGAACCTGGGCTCGGTGGGATCGACGACGCGCTCGACCGCTTCGCGCGGCAAGGGCGAGGGCGCCCAGTCGGCGAGCGCGGCGAGCACTTCGCGCACGCCGAAGTTGTTGATGCCGGAACCGAAGAACACTGGCGTTTGCTTGCCCTTGAGGAAATCATCGAGATCGAAGGTGGCGCCGGCGCCGCGCACGAGCTCGATTTCCGAGAGCAGCGTGTCGGCCTCGAGCGGGAACAGCTCACGTAGTCTGCCTTCACCCAGCCCCTGCAAGGATTCGAAAGCCTGCGCGGCGTTCTCCTCGCCTGGCTTGAAGCGCAGGATTTCGTCGCGGATGAGGTGGTATACGCCCTGGAAGCGCTTGCCCATGCCGATCGGCCAGGTCACCGGCGCGCAGTGGATCTTCAGGATCGATTCGATTTCGTCCAGGAGTTCCAGCGGCTCGCGCACCTCGCGGTCGAGCTTGTTGATGAAGGTGATGATGGGCGTCGCGCGCATCCGGCACACCTCCAGCAGCTTGATCGTCTGCTCCTCGACGCCCTTGGCCGCGTCGACGACCATGATGGCGGCGTCGACCGCGGTGAGCACGCGGTAGGTGTCTTCCGAAAAGTCCTTGTGGCCGGGCGTGTCCAGGAGATTGAACACGCAGTCGCCGTAGGAAAACTGCATGACCGACGATGCGACCGAAATGCCGCGCTCCTGTTCCACCGCCATCCAGTCGGAAGTGGCGAACTTGCCGCTCTTCTTCGCCTTGACCGTGCCGGCCATCTGGATCGCGCCACCGAACAGCAGCAACTTCTCGGTCAGCGTCGTCTTGCCGGCGTCGGGGTGGGAGATGATCGCGAAGGTGCGGCGTTTCTTGACGTCGCGCGCCAAGGCGGCGGCGCCGGGCGAGGCCGGCGCGGTGACAGGGGTTTCCATCGGGAGAAGATCAGGCAGGGTGAACGGCAACACGCTATTTTAGCAGGCGCCGCACACTGCCGCCCGCAGCCCGGGTCGCGCTTGACCGAAACGTCGAGATGGCTGGGCAAGGGACGGATCTGGCGGAGCCCGGTCACGTCGCGCAAAGCCTTGACGGTTTCGTGGCGATTCTTTAACACCTTGGCGGTAGCGGGATTCTGCCCCCTGCGGGGCGAACCGCGCCCAGGCGGCACGGCCCGCATGAAAAAGGGGCCGGCTGTAGCCGACCCCCAGAATATGGCGCGCCCGAAGAGATTCGAACTCCTGACCCCTTGGTTCGTAGCCAAGTACTCTATCCAGCTGAGCTACGGGCGCGTTGAAGGATGCGCATTATACGCAGTATTTCTGCGTCTGGGAATGCACTCCCGAAATTGGCGGAGACGGAGGGATTCGAACCCTCGATACAGGTTTAAGCCCGTATGCTCCCTTAGCAGGGGAGTACCTTCAACCTCTCGGCCACGTCTCCGGACCGCGCGCATTGTATCGGAATGCGCGTGGGAAAGCCACTTACGCGGCCGTCTTGTCGAGCTCGAAGGCCTGATGCAGCGCGCGCACCGCGAGCTCCATGTACTTGTCCTCGACGACGACCGAGATCTTGATTTCGGAGGTCGAGATCATCTGCAGGTTGATGTTTTCCTTGGACAGCGTCTCGAACATCTTGCGCGCCACGCCGACGTGCGAGCGCATGCCGACGCCGACGATGGAGACCTTGGCGATCTTGTCGTCGCCGGTGACTTCGCTGGCGCCGATGGCGGCGGCGTGGTCCTTGACGATGGCCATCGCGCGGGCGAAGTCGTTGCGGTGCACGGTGAAGGTGAAGTCGGTGGTGTTCGCGTGGCCGACGTTCTGCACGATCATGTCGACATCGATGTTGGCGTCGGCGACCGGGCCGAGAATTTTGTAGGCGACGCCGGGCTGGTCGGGCACGCCGACCACGGTGATCTTGGCTTCGTCGCGGTTGAAGGCAATGCCGGAGATGACGGGTTGTTCCATTTGATCGTTTTCCTCGAAAGTGATGAGCGTGCCGTCGCCCTCGTCCTGGAAACTCGAGAGCACGCGCAGTTTGACCTTGTACTTGCCGGCGAACTCGACCGAGCGTATCTGCAGCACCTTGGAGCCGAGGCTCGCCATCTCGAGCATTTCCTCGAAGGTGATGGTCTTGAGCCGCCTGGCCTCGGGCACGATGCGCGGGTCGGTGGTGTAGACGCCGTCGACGTCGGTGTAGA
>DYFW01000236.1 GCA_020725005.1 Thiobacillus denitrificans | reverse complement strand
GCGCGTGCTCGTAGTCGAAGCCGAGGTTGGCGCTGTGGCGCGGGCTTTCCTGGCGCGCCGCGGGGTCGTCGAGCCGGAAGCGGCTGCTCGAGGCGTTGCCGCGCAGGGTGAGCGCCGGCAGCGCCGCGAGGCGGGTCTTGAAGTCGGCGACGGCGCTCACTTCGCGGGCGTCGCCGACGTTGACAGGGCGTTCGACGTAACGGGTGCCCTCGATCTGCGTGCGACGCTGCACCGCGTCGGTGATCTGCCGGAGATAAAGATTGAGCCCGGCGCTGCCGCGCTTTTGCGGCAGGAAATGCTCGGCGCCGAGCTGCAGCGTGGTCGTCTGCGTCGGTTCGAGCGCCGGGTTGCCGCCGCGATCCGGGTTGGCGAGACTGTTGGTGCCGGTCGCGGTGAACACGACCGGCGAGAGGTCGCGCACCGCCGGCGGCTGGTCGGTGAGCGCGACGCTGGCGCGCAGGTTCCAGCGCGGATTCATTTGAAACAGGTAATGCAGCGACGGCAGCCAGGCGGTGTGGGGGTTCTCCACCGTGGCCCCGAGTGCGTCGGTTACGCGGCTGCTGCCGGTCTGCAGCCGCAGGCCGGGGGTGAGCAGATGCCGCTCGGCGACCTGCCATTCGTCCTGCGCCCACAGCGCGAACAGCTGTTCGCGGGTGTCGGCGCCGGCTTGCGCGCCAAGCGCGACGGGCGCGCCGTTGAACGTTTCGCGCTTGCTGTCCTCGGCTTCCTTGTGACGCGCCTCCAGGCCGACACTTGCCAGGTGTGCGCCAGCCAGCGGACGGCTGCGCTTGGCGGTGAGGCTGAGCTCCCAGGCGTCGCTGGCGGTGCGGGTGTGGGTCTGGTTGGGCGGTGCGGCGGTGTGGAAGGTGTCGAGGCGGTTGTTGCGCCAATCGCTCTCGCCCTGCAGTGAAATGCGCGCGCTGGCTTCGCCGGCGCCCGGGTAGCGGCGCTTCCATTCGGCGGCGAGGCGGCCGGTGAGACGGCGCGAAGCTTCGCGCTCGCGCTCGCTGGCAACACCGGCGAGCGGGCCGGGCAGCAGGTCGTGCCGCGTCGCGGTGCGGCGGATCCCGTCGCCGGCCGACAGGAAAGGGCTGACGGTGAGGCGGGTGCCCGGGCCGAGGTCACGGGTGAAGCGCGGCGCGACGTGGATCGCGTTGACGCGGCCGGTTTCGTCGTCGATCGCTAGCGCGGTGGTGCCGGCGTTGACATCCTCGGTGATCAGGTTGCGGGCGGCGGTTGTCGGGCGGCTGTTGGCGAAGCCCATCCACAACACGCCGGTTTCGCCCTCGCGTGCGCCGTACACGCCGCCGCCGCGGCCGCCGAAGGCATCGCCGTCGTGGCTGACGCCGGCGCGGAAGCTGCCGGTTTTTTTCGGCGGCACGTCGCGCAGGATGAGGTTGATGGTGCCGCCGGGGCCGGACGGAAATTCCGCGGTGCTGTTTCTGATGATCTCGATACGCTCGATGAGGTCGACCGGCAGGCGCAGCGCCATGCGGTTGCCGCCGGGCAGCGCCTCGCCGTCGACGACGACGCGCGGTTCCAGGCGGTCGGCGGGCTGGTTTCGGCCGCGGCGGCCGGCGCCGTCGGGGGACAGGCTCACGCCCGGCAGTTGGCGCAGGATGTCGGCGACGGTCGCGGCGTCGAGCTTTTCCAGGTCTTCGCGGCTGACGACGATTTTTGCCGAGGACGCTTCCTGCCGTGCGGCATCGGCGTCGAAGGCTGGTGCGCGCACTTCCACCGTCCCGAGCGTGGTGGGCTCGGCAGCCGGGGCCTGTGCGAATGCGGCCGACAGCGGCAGCAGCGCGGGCAGGGCGAGGAGCGTGATCCGGCGGGGCTTCACGGCGTGGCGATCAGGGCGTGTCATGGGGATCGGTGACGAAGCCGAGCCGGGTGAGGCCGGCGCGCGCGGCGTCGGACATGAGCCGGGCGACGTGCTTGTAGGCGAGCTCGCCGTCGGCGCGCAGGTGCAGCTCGGGCTGCGGCGACTGCCGGCCCGCGGCGGCCAGGCGCGCCTGCAGCGTCGCGGCGTCGACCGGCTCGGTGTTCCAGTAAACCGTGCCGTCGGCCTGGATCGACAGCTGGATCGCGTCGGGGGGCGGTGGGGCGGGCTGGCTCGCGGCTACTGGCAGGTCGACCTTGACCGCGTGGGTGAGCAGCGGCGCGGTGATGATGAAGATGATGAGCAGCACCAGCATGACGTCGATCAACGGAATCATGTTGATTTCCGCGATGTCCTGCGCGCGCCCGCCGGATTGCAGTCCGCCGAAAGCCATCATGCGCTCCGGTTCTGGGCGCCGCCCTGTTCCTGCGCGCGCACGCCGGTCGACATGAAGGCGAAGAGATCGTGCGCGAAGCCGTCGAGTTCGTTCAGCACGATGCGGTTGGCGCGGTTGAAGAAGTTGTACGCGAGCACGGCGGGAATCGCCACGGCGAGCCCCAGCGCGGTCATGATCAGCGCCTCGCCCACCGGAC
>DYFW01000235.1 GCA_020725005.1 Thiobacillus denitrificans | reverse complement strand
CCCTGCAGCAACTGCTGACCCGGATTGCCAAGCAGGTCGACGTACGCTGGGAACTGGACGGCCCCAATCTAGCAGTAATGCCGGATTCGCCCTTCCTGCGCACCTACAAGATCGACTACGTCAACATGACGCGCGACACCTCGGGCACCGTGGCCGTGACCACCCAGATCGCCGCGACCGGCGCCGGTGCAAGCGCAGCCGGCGCGGCCGCCGGCGCGGCGGGCAGCAACAACTCACTGACGAAAATCGAGAACAAGGCACAGAACCGCTTCTGGGAAACGCTCGAGAAAAACATCAAGGACATCCTGCGCGAGACCGACAAGATACTCCCCGAGGGATCGAGCGAGACCGTCATCGAACGGCAGGACGAGCAGGCCACCACGGGCACGGGCACCCAACCCCCCGCGGGCGCCGTGCGCGGCGCCGTACCGACCAATCTGGCTGCCAGCCCCAATCCGGCAACCTTGCAGCAAAGCGGCATGACCGTGACCCGGAAGTCCACCTTTCGCGAGGCTGCGTCGGTCATCACCAACCCCGAAACCGGCATCGTCAACGTCCGCGCCACCGGACGCCAGCACGAGAAGGTGCAGGAGTTCCTGGACCAAGTGATGGCATCCGCCCGCCGGCAGGTACTGATCGAGGCCACCGTCGCCGAAGTCACGCTGTCGAAAAACTATCAGCAGGGAATTGACTGGAGCCGGCTGCGCGCCAGCGCCATCGCCGCGAACCTGGTCGCTCCCGCCGCCGGCATCGGTATGACTCAGGCCGGCCGCACCATCGCCGGCACCGGCGCGGGTCTGTTCACCCTCGGCCTGGGGAGTACTTCTTCATCCGGTGGCACGTTTTCGGCGACCATCAAGCTTCTGGAGGACTACGGCAATGTCCGCGTGCTGTCCAGCCCGAAGATGTCGGTGCTCAACAACCAGACCGCCATCCTCAAGGTCGTGGACAACCTGGTCTACTTCACGGTCAAGGCGGACACGACGACCAACCAGACGGCTTCGACGACCACCTACACGACCAACCTGCACTCGTGCCGGTCGGCCTGGTCATGAACGTCACGCCCCAGATCAGCGAGGGCGACGCGATCATCCTGAACATCCGGCCGAGCATCTCGCGCAAGTACGCCGAGGTTGAAGACCCCAACCCGGAACTCAAGAAAAACAGCATCAGAAGCATGATCCCGGTGATCCGCACGCGCGAAATGGAGTCGATCCTGCGCATCGACAACGGCAGCATCGCAGTCATGGGCGGCCTGATGGAAGACAGCATGGACAACTCCGACCAGGCCGTGCCTGCCATTTCGAACCTGCCGATCCTCGGCAACCTGTTCCAGAACCGCAATGACACGCGCAGCAAGACCGAACTGGTCGTCTTCCTGCGGCCGGTCGTCATCAAGGATGCCAGCATTCAGGGCGATTATTCTGATTACCGCGGCCAGCTACCCGGTCGAGATTTCTTCGAGAAAAACACTATTGGCCCGCCGCAGCAGCAACTCGATTTCGGGAGCGGCGTGCAGTGAGCCTGCTGATGGATGCGCTCCGCAGGGCGGAGCAGCAAAAACAGAACGGGGCGGTTACCGCCACCGCTCCTGCGGGCACCGGCGTTGGTGGCGACAATCTGAGCCTGGAGCCCATCACCGAACCGCCACCCGAACCCGTCACCGCGCAAGAGAATCCTGATCAACGCCTGCCGGAACTGCCCAAGCGGCTGGAAGAACTGGATGACCAGTTCTTCGCCGCCGACCCGGTACTGCAGAAGTCGATCCGTGCGCTCGCCGAAACCAAGGCCCGGGCGGCCGATCCGTCGCCAACACCTGTCAAGGCGCCTGCCGGCAACGCACGCGACGCCGCCCAAAACGTTTTTGCCGTCAAACAACCGGCCCCGTCGGCCGGTCATGGTTTCGCCATAAGCGTCGGCATTGCCACCCTGATTGCCAGCGCCGCGATCGGCGGCTACTTCTACTGGCAGATGCAGCCCAGGGGCGGTCTCGTTGCCGGACCGGGACTGGCGGCGCCACAGCCTCCGGTCGCCCCCCCGCCGGCACCGGCTGCCCAAGCCGCACCACCGGCGCTCGTGGCACCCCTGGCGGCCATCGCAGCGGCGCCTGCAACGCCGGAAGAGGCGGTCCCTGCCCCGCCCGTCCGTACTGCCCCCGCCACGCGCCCGGCCGTCGGCCCTGCGCCGCTCCAAGGGACCCCGGAGCGAGTGGCGGCACTTCCGGACGAAGGCATCCGCTTCAGCAGCGGCCAGAAAACAGCCAGCACGGCGATGGAAACGGCGCATGCGGCTTTCATGCGCGGCGAGACCGACCTCGCCCGCTCGATCTGGATGAAAACCTTCCAGGCCGACGCGCGCAACATCAACGCCCTGCACGGGCTGGCTGCCATCGCCCAGCTGGAAGGCAGGCCGGACCAGGCAGCAGCACTGTATCGGCGGGTACTCGAGGTCGCCCCCAAGGATGCGGTCGCGCATGCCGGGCTGCTGGC
>DYFW01000234.1 GCA_020725005.1 Thiobacillus denitrificans | reverse complement strand
TGATGATGATCTTGCGGCCGCGCATGCCGCGCCCGCCCATGACGAAGACGAACTTGCCGTCGGCTTCCGACGCCTGCACACACAGCGAGCAGAGGATGCAGCGGTTGAAGTCGAGCATCACGTCCGGATGGGAGGCGTCCACCGGACGGTCAGGGTAGAAGTGGTCGAAGTGCGGACTCATCATGCCGAGTTCGTAGGCGGTGGCCTGCAGCAGGCAGTCGCCGCTCTTCTCGCAGCTCGGGCAGAAGTGGTTGCCCTCGATGAACAGCAACTGCAGCAGGGTGCGCCGTTTGTCGTCGAGTTCGGCAGTCCGGTTCTCGACGTTCAGGCCGGCGGCGGCCTGCAGCGTGCAGGAGGAGCCTAAACGGCCGCCATGGGAATCAATGAGCTTCACCGTGCACAGCTTGCAGGAACCGTGCGGCTTGTAGTCCGGATGCCAGCACAGGTGCGGGATGTACTTGCCGGCCGCCTTGGCGGCCTCCATGATCGTCTGGCCGGGCGCGAAGGGAATCTCTTCGCCGTCGAGATTGAAGCTGTCCTGTTCGCTCATGGTCATACCCCGGGGGTGTTCTCGGTGGGCAAATGTGCGCCGGCATCGTCGCGTCCCGTCATCTGGCGCGCCTGCGACAGCGCGGCGTCGAGATCGAACGCCGGCTCGAAATCGAGCGAATTGAGGCGCTGCTCGTAGGCCGGCTTGAACTTGTTGAGCGTGTCGAAAACCGGGTTGCAGGCCGTGTTGCCGAGGCCGCAATGGCTGGCGCCCTGCATCAGGCGGTGCATCTTGAACAGTTCGTTGATGTCGTATTGCGAACCGCGATTTGCCGCCAGCTTGTCCATCAGTCGTGCCACCACCTGCGTGCCGACGCGGCAGGGGGTGCAGAAGCCGCAGGACTCGTGCGCGAAGAAGTGGGCGAAGTTGCGCGCCACCTCGAACATGTCGCGCGTGCAATCGAACACCATGAAGGCGCCGGCGGTCGGGATGTCCTCGAAGCAGATGCGGCGGCCGGCCTCGTCGCCGGTCAGCGTCAGGCCCGACGGTCCGGAAACCTGGATGCCCTGCACGCAACGATTTGCGCCGGCGTCGTCGAGCACCTGCTGCACCGTCACGCCGAACGGGTATTCGTAGAGGCCGGGCCTCTCGACGTCGCCGGAAACCGAGAGGATCTTGGTACCGGTCGATTTCGGCGTGCCGATTCGCGCGAACCACGCGCCGCCGTTCAGGGCGATCAAGGCCGCGCAGGCAAAGGTCTCGACGTTGTTCACGATGGTCGGCTGGTCGAGGTAGCCGTTGGTGACCGGGAAGGGCGGACGCACGCGCGGCCGGCCCGGCTTGCCTTCGAGCGATTCGATCAGCGCCGACTCCTCGCCGCAGACGTAGGCGCCGGCGCCCAGATGCACCTCGATGTCGAAGTCGAAGCCCCCACTTACGCCACCGAGTCCCGGGATCCCCTTGCCCAGCAGTTTCGCCTGACGGCGGCGTTCCAGCACGGCGTTGAGCGGCTCCAGCAGATAGCGATACTCGCCGCGCAGATAGACGAAGCCCTGCGTCGCGCCGATTGCGGAGGCGGCGACGGTCATGCCCTCGAACACCAGGTCGGCGTGCGCGGCCAGCAGCACACGGTCCTTGAAGGTGCCCGGCTCGCCTTCATCCGCATTGCACACCACCACGCGCGTTTGCCCCTCCTTGAGCGGTGCTTGGCGGCAGGCCTCCCATTTCAGGCAGGTCGAGAAACCGGCCCCGCCGCGGCCGCGCAGGTTGGACTGGCGCATCTCTTCAAGCGTCGCATCCGCGCCCCGTGCCATTGCCGCGGCCAGCGCGCTGCCTGGCGCCATCACATTGCCGAGCAGGATGTCGGCACGGCGGACGTTGTCGGCAACGGCGAACCATGCCGCGGGCCACCGCTCGAGCGGCGTATCGCTGCGGATCAGCTCGGCCATCTGCTCGACGCGCTGCCTGTCCATGCGGGTGATCGCGCGGTAATTGACCAGCACGGCCGGCCCCTGGTCGCACATGCCGGTGCAGGAGGTGGTGTTAACGCTGACCAGCCCGTCCTCCGAAACGTGGCCGGGCTCGAGCCACAGTTTCTCGCACATCTGCGCCATCAGCTCGCGGTTGCCGAGCATGCGGTCGGTGATGTTGTCCGACCACAGCACGCAGAATTTTCCGCGTGGCCGGGTATGGAAAAAACTGTAGAACGCCGCGGTGCCCTCGACCTTGGCCCGCGGCCAGTTCACGCCCCTGGCGATCGCCGTGAGCGTCGCGGGGGCCAGCCAGCCGAGCGCATCCTGCGTCTCACGTAAAATCTGCATCAGCCGCGTGCCGTCATTGTCATGGCGGGCAAGAACGGCGTTTATCGAGTTGATGCTGTTCATGGTTTCCTCATGAAGCGATGCAGCAGGCTCATGCTACGTTTCCCGACTACATATTAACCGAGCTGGATCAATGAAAGTATCCGCCGCAGCCGCGATGTTGCAAACCCTCAGCCTGGCCCCGCGCGACCGTCGAT